>CAZKSE010000216.1:0-6599 GCA_964555305.1 uncultured Rhodobacter sp.
CGAAGATCAGCACCAACCCCAGCGCCCCGTCCCCGATCCCCAGCTCCAGCTTGAGATCGGGCAGTGTCGCCATGAACGTGCCCCAGACGATCCCGATTGCAACGAAAGTCGCCATCGGCCCGCGCGAGACGGCAATGCTGGCCCTGTCTATCATGCCCTGCCCGCTCCCTTCCGCCGTCAACCAACACCACGCGGCGCCGCGCGTTGGCCCCCAGACGACGAAGGGCCCGCCGAGGCGGGCCCTTCTGGTTCCAAAGTCCGAAAGCTCAGCGCTTCGAGAACTGGAAGCTGCGGCGCGCCTTGCGCTTGCCGTATTTCTTCCGCTCGACGACGCGCGAGTCGCGGGTCAGGAAGCCCGCGGCCTTCAGCGACGGGCGCAGCGCCGGATCGAAAAGCTGCAGCGCCTTCGAGATGCCGTGCTTGACCGCGCCGGCCTGACCGGACAAGCCGCCGCCCGCGACCGTCGCCATGACGTCGAACTGGTCGGAGACACCGGCCACCTGGAACGGCTGGCGCAGGATCATCTGCAGCACGGGACGCGCGAAGTACTGCGCCATTTCCTTGCCGTTCACGGTGACCTTGCCGGTGCCGGGCTTGATCCAGACGCGAGCGACCGCGTCCTTGCGCTTGCCGGTCGCATACGAGCGTCCAAGCTCGTCGCGGGTCGGCTCACGGGGGGTTTCGGTTTGCGCCTGGGCGGTTGCGGCCGTCCCGGCCACGGCGTCCTTCAGCGCGTCGAGGGTCTTGATCTCTTCGGCCATGATCAGGCGCTCCGCGTGTTCTTCTTGTTCATCACCCGCAGGTCCAGCACTTCAGGCTGCTGGGCTTCATGCGGATGCTCGGCGCCGGCGTAGACGCGCAGATTGGTCATCTGCGTCTTCGCCAGCTTGTTGCCCGGCAGCATGCGCTGGACGGCTTTCATCACCACACGCTCGGGGTGCTTGCCTTCCAGGATCTGACGCGCGGTCCGGCTTTTGATGCCACCGGGGTGGCCCGTGTGCCAGAAATAGGTCTTGTCGTCGCGCTTCTTGCCGGTCATCTGCACCTTGTCGGCGTTGATGACGATGACGTTGTCGCCCATATCCATGTGCGGGGTGAAAGTCGCCTTGTGCTTGCCGCGCAGGCGGTTGGCGACGATCGTGGCGAGGCGGCCCAGAACGATGCCTTCGGCATCGATCAGGATCCACTTCTTCTCGATCTCCGCCGGTTTCGCGGTGTAGGTCTTCATGTCGGAACCCAGTCGAGTGAATTGTGGCGGCCGGGCCGAAACCCGTACCGGATGGCGTCTTCTACAGCTTTGCGCGGCTGGGTCAAGGGCGCAACAGCTGAAGAAAGTCATTGCATTCAATGACTTCTTAAATAGGTATCATTTTACCCCAGTTTTCTGCCCTCTTTCACGCGCCTTCCCGCTTGTTCTGTACAGGGCAAGACGATAAGCAAACCGCGGGCGGACATGGCGGAATTGGTAGACGCGACGGACTTCGACCTGCGCTGAACGCGCGAACTGGAGTGCCCTGTCGGAAACGGCAGGTGCAGAACGGCTCAAATTCGGGGAATCCTCACGGGTGGTGCCGGTGGCAATCCCGAGCCAAGCCCCAGGCAGCGATGCCCGGGGAAGGTGTAGAGACTAGACGGGCCGCAGCTAAAGCCGCACGACTGCGGCCAGGCTGAAGGGATAGTCCGGACCACGAACGCGCTCGACCCGGTCACCGGGCGGCGCGGCGGCGGAAGCCGAAGTGGTGCGAAAATCCGTTTCCCGGAAGGGAGTCCGGGTTCGATCCCCGGTGTCCGCACCACCCTTGCAGGGCGCTATTTCAACCGCGGCGGGCGGGCGGGGTCCAGGCCCACGTTGACCCCGACCGCGCTCGGCTCCTCCGGCGCCACGAAGGGTGTGGGCGACAGCGCCTGGCCCACTTGCTCGATCCGCGCCATTGCCGCGGGGGGCGGAAAGACCACATCCAGCGCCCCATCCTCCAGGCCCGACATCTCCAGGGCCTCAGCCACGGCGCGCGCCAGCGCCGGGCGGGCGACCGGGGCCACGCCCGAAAGCGCCAGCACATGCCCGGCGCCGCCGCCCTGCCAGCGTACGGATGCCAGCACCGCCGCCTGCAACCCCGGCACCCCGGACAGCCGCCGCTCCAGCGCGGGGAGCAAGAGCGTGACCGCCGCCGTGGGCAGCGTCACCGGCCCAAAGGATTCGGGCACCGCCTCGGCCTCTTCTGGCGTGGGGGCGGCCAGTGTTGCGGCCAGCCAGTCCAGCACCTCAGGCGGCAGCAATTCGGCATGGTCCTCGCCGGGATTGACGATCAGTGACAGCCCGGCTCCGGCCTCGGCCAGCATGGTGACCAACACCCGCCCCGGCAGCGCCGCATAGGCGACGCTCTGACCGGCGAAATCGGCCATCCGCACCTCGCTGTCGAATACCAGGACCGCCCGTCCCTCCTCCAGATCGAAGATGCGCGGGCTCAACTGGTCGCCGCGCGCCTCCTCGGTCAGCAGCACGAAGAGTTCGGAATTGATCAATTCGGAATGAAAACGCAGCCGCGCCGATGCATCCTCGGGGGTCTGCTGCATCTCGCGCAGGGCGGAATCAAGCGCCGTAAGGTTGGTCATGCCATGCCTCTTTTGCCGCCCTCGATGACCCATTGCGCCGCCAAAGGCAATCATCGTGGGGGCACTCGGCCGGCCTGGACGGATTTCCCGTGAACGCGGGCCCGATCCTTCGAATAAGGCGACAATCCCCGCCTGAAGTCCAAATGGCAAGATCGCGTTCTGCCATTCCGCACTCCGTGCGAACAGGCGTGCCGCGCCGCATGTCTGGATGGAACCGGGTTTTCCGCACCGCGGCATCCTCCGCTGCCATGCCCCTTGCCCGATATCCCGACGGGTGCCATCTGACCGCGCGACGGCGCATCCCACCCCGTGCCCCTTTCAGATCAGGAGTATGCCATGCAGACCACCTCTCGCCTCGCCCTCTCGGCCGTGTTGGTCGCGGGCCTGGGCGCCACGCCCCTTCTTGCCGCGCCCGAAGGCTGGACGCCACTGATGGAACCGGCCGAGCTGGCCGCGCTCCTGGACAGCCACGGTGACGAGATCCGCGTGATTCATGTCACCGGCGAATTCGGCACCGGCCACATCCCCGGCGCGGCCTCCGCACCCTATGCCGACTGGCGCTCCGGTCCCGAGAACCCCGGCGCGCTGCGCGAGCGCGAAGAATTTGCCGAACTGGCCCGCAGCCTTGGCCTGACGCCGGAGACCCCCACAGTCGTCGTCCATTCCGGCGCCAATCCCACCGACATGGGGGCCGCCGCGCGCGTCTACTGGACGCTGAAGTCGCTGGGCGTCGAAGACCTCGCGCTGCTCAATGGCGGCTTCCAGGCCTGGACCGACGCGGGCCTGCCCGTTTCGACCACGCCCGCGCCGATCGAGGCGTCCGATCATGCCTTCGAGTGGCAGGACACTTGGCGCGTTTCGACCGAAGAAGTGGTGGAATTGGCCGAGGCCGGCGATTCGCGCCTGATCGACGCGCGCCCCACCGGCTTCTTCCAGGGCCTGCAATGGTCCATCGCCGCACCGGGCACGATCCGCAACTCGGCGAACATGACCTATGAGCAGTTCTTCGACGGCAACCGCATGCAGGACGCCCAGGTCATCCGCGACCTGGCCGAGCGCGAAGGCTACACCGACTCGCCCCTGACGGTCAGCTTCTGCAACACCGGCCACTGGGCGGCGATCAACTGGTTCGCGCTCAGCGAACTGGCCGAAGTGCCGAATACCCGCCTTTATGCCGAATCGATGGCCGAGTACGCCGCCGAAGGGCACCCGCTGGATAACGCGCCCAACCGCCTGGTCTATTTCTGGCGCGCGACCAGCCGCTGGGCGACGGAACTCTTCTGATGATCCTGCGACGCGGTTTGCTGACGCTCGGCGCGGTCGTGCTGGTTCTGGCGGTCACGGTGATCGCCGGGCCGCGCGCCGGACTTCTGGTGGCACTGGGTATCGGCTTCGGTCTGGTGCTGGAGGGGCTGCGCTTCGGCTTCGCGGGTCCCTGGCGGCAGATGATCGCCGAGCGTGACGCCCGCGGGCTGAACGCCCAGCTTCTGGCGATCGGCCTCGCGGCGGCGGTGGCCTTCCCGCTGATGGCTGCCGCACCCGGCGAGTTGCTGCCCGCGCACGCCCCGGTCGGCTTCGGCATGATCCTGGGCGCCTTTGTCTTCGGCGCGGCGATGCAGCTTGTCATGGGCTGCGGATCGGGCACGCTGGTCAATGCTGGTTCTGGCAACCTGATCGGCCTGATCGCCCTTCTGGGCTTCATCGCCGGCAGCTTCCTGGGCACGTTGCATCTGGATTTCTGGGCCTCGCTCGGCACGCTGCCGGTCATCTCGGCACAGTCGGTGGCCGGGGCGACCGGCGGGCTGTGGATGACGTTGGCGGCACTGGCCGTGGTGGCGGTTGCCCTGGCGATGCGCGCCGCACCCGGGAAGCGGCTACCCGGCGGACGGCTCGCGATGGCGGCGGTGTTGATCGCGGGCCTGGCCGCGCTTAACCTGATCGTCGCGGGCCAGCCCTGGGGCATCGTATACGGCCTGGGGCTCTGGGGCGCGAAGATCGCGCAGGCCGGTGGCGCCGACCTCGCCGCGACGGCCTTCTGGTCAGCCCCGGCCCATGCCGAGCGGCTGTCGTCAAGCGTTCTGACCGATGTCACCTCGTTGACGAATATCGGGCTGATCCTGGGCGCCTTTCTGGTGATGCGCGGCCGCGCCGACTCGGGCGCACCGGCGATGTCGCTGGCCTGGCGCGGCTGGGCGGGTATCGCGCTGGCGGCACTGGTGCTGGGCTACAGCGCGCGAATGGCGTTCGGCTGCAACGTGGGCGCGTTCTTCAGCGGTATCTCGACCGGCAGCCTGCACGGCTGGGTCTGGTTCGCCGCCGCCTTCGTCGGCTCGATCGCCGGGCTGAAGCTGCGTCCGATGATCCTGATCCCGGCCAGCCCGGTGCGGGTGCCGGCATGACGAAGCAGCCTGCCTCTACCTTGACACGGCCGCTGGTCGCGCTGCTCGCGCTCGCTCTTGTCGCGCTGATCGTCGGCTGGGATCTGGCACAAAGCGGCCTGCCCGATCCCTTCCAGTCACCGCCACCCATCGCGCTGGGGTCCGGTGCCGCACCCAGCGGGGCGCATTGCTCCGCGAACTGATCGGCGAATTGATCGGCATTGCCCACGAAAACCGCTTTCCGGAACGGCGCCGCTCGACTAGGGTGGCGCCGTTTTCTGTGGAAAGGGGATATCCATGCGCTTCATCACCGCCGCCGCCGTTGGCCTGGCCCTGTCGCTGTCGGCCTGCGTCGATGTCGATATGGAGACCGAGGTTCTGGGCGCCGACCAGGCGCGCCTCAGCGGCTACATGCAGGTCCAGCGCGCGATGTTCGAGATGATGGGCGGATCGAGCGATTTCTGCCCCGCCGACGAGGGCGGCACGATGCAGATGACCGACACCCATGCCCGGTGCACGATCACGCAAAGCGGCACCTTTGCCGAGATCTTCGAAGCCCCCGCCCCCGACGGCGCCCCGACGCCCACTGCCACTGACCTCGGCGACGGCACCGTGCGCGTGACCTTCCCGCTGGGCGAGATGTCGGACGAGCTGGACGAACTCTCGTCGGACCCCAACATGGTCGCGATGTTCCGCCCGATGATGGAGGGGCACAGCGTCGTCCTGCGCATCTCGGGCGCCGAGATCATCTCGTCGAACGGAACGATTTCGTCAGACCGGACCAGTGCCATGCTGAAGATCGCCCTCACCGACCTGCTGGACGGCCCGCAGGCAGTGCCGGAGTCGTTCGAGGCGGTGGTGCGCTACTGAGCCGACCCCCATTACAGCCACGCGGGACCGCATTCATTCGCTGAGTGAATGGATGCGGCGTCATCAATAAACAGGGTTGATCAATCTCCGTGAGGGGGGCGGGTCAGAGCGTCCCCTTCAGTACCATCGGCAAGCCCGCCGCGACGAAGACCACCCGCCCCGCCCGGTTGGCAAGGCGCTGGTTGAGCCGCCCGGCCTCGTCCCTGAAACGGCGCGCGAGCGCGTTGTCGGGCACGATGCCCAGGCCCACCTCGTTCGACACGGCAACGACCGGCGCGCGCCGGGCGAGAATGGCGGCCTCGAGGGCGTCGATCTCCCTCGGCAGATCGCTCTCGCCCAGAAGATGGTTCGTCAGCCAGAGCGTCAGGCAATCGATCAATACCGGCGCGCCGGTCGGCAGCCCTGCCAGAAGCGCGGTCAGATCATGCGGCGCCTCCAGCGTCACCCAGCCGGCGCCCCGGCGCTGGTCACGGTGGCGGGCGATCCGTTCGACCATCTCGTTATCGAACGCCTCTGCCGTCGCCAGGTAGTGCGGCGGCACGGCTTCGACGTAATTCAGCACCAACGTCTCGGCCAGCGCGCTCTTGCCCGAGCGCGCACCGCCCAGGATCAAGGTGAACCCGTTCATTCCCCGGCCTCCACGGAAAAGCTGCGCCATTCGCCGAAAGCGAGGCGCGCGTCCCAGCCTGCGGGCCCCTCGTTGCGGGCAATGGCAGCCTTGATGACGCCTGCATGGGT
>CAZKSE010000217.1:0-6556 GCA_964555305.1 uncultured Rhodobacter sp.
TGCTGGGCAGCGGCTCCTTTTTGCCTCAGGAGCCGGGAATTCCATAAGACAAGCTTCCGCATCCGGACGAATTGTGCGCGGTCGGCCATCTGGACATGCTCCAGCACATGACGGTGGTCGGCATCCGCGGCTTTCAGCTGCGCGTCGGCAAAGGCGTCGATTGCCAGTTCCGAGGCGGCATCGCCATTGGTATGCACATGCACCTTGACGCCGGCGGCGTGGAGCGTTGCAACCGCGTGGCGGAAGTCCGCGACCTCCATGTTCCACAGGCCGTGGTCGGTGCCGGTGTAGTAGCCGGGCGCGTTCAGCTGCGCGGTCCAGCCCTGGATCGCGCCATCGGTGAACAGTTTCGCCCCGCCCAGCCGCAGCCGGTCGGTGGATAGGGCGCGCAGATCGCGCGCGCGCTCGGCCTCGCGTTCCGGGGCGTCGCGCATGGCGTTCATCATCGGAATGTAGCGAACGGGAAAATCCTCGGCCCCGGTGACGCGGCGCAGCATCGTGACCTCATCCCCATCGAGATCGGAAAAGAGGTCGGCAACCGTGGTGACGCCGCAGCGACGCGCGACCGCGCCATAATCGCGCAACCCCGTCGCATCGCCCAGAGCGGCGAAGGTCAGGCCCACATGCTCCATCACCGGGCCCATGGCAGCGAATTCCTGCAACTCGCCCGAAGGCTTGCCGTCCGGCCCGCGGATAACGCCGGGCAGGTTCGAGCCCTCGGCCATACCGACGGCGGCGAGGGCGGCGGTGTTGGTGTTCATCAGATGGAAGTTCGAATGCAGAACCACTACCGGCCGGTCCGCGGCGACCCGGTCCAGCACCTGCCGGTCCAGCGCGCCCGAAAGCCGCGCCGGATCGAACCCCCAGCCGACCACCGGCGCGCCGGCGGGCAGGACCCTTGCTGCCTCGCGGAGCCGGTCGACCAGCGCATCAGCCTCGGTCACGCCAGGCCAGCCACGGCCGCTCGGATCGGTGCGGGTGTAGTGGCCGCAATAGATGTAGCGCCAGACGCCGCCCGCGCTGACATGGGCATGGGCCTCGATCAAGCCGGGCATCAAGACCTTATCGGCAAAGCGCTCGTCGACTGGCGCGCCCCCCCAGAGGTCCACGACCTCGTCACCGCCCACCGCAAGGATGCGGTCGCCGCGCACCATCACATGCGTCGCCAGCGGGCGGTTGGGGTCCATCGTGATGATGTTCTGCGCGCGATAGACGATCGTTTCGGTCATGCCGGTCCTCCCCTGCCTGTGCGCGCGGACTATCGGCGCAGGCGTGGACGGGTTCAACCCGCGTTAGTCGGAGTTTGCCTCAGGCGCGATGGATCGCCGCGGTGACGTAGTTGACCGACAGATCGCGCGACGAGAGCGACCAGGACCAGCGCACCGGGTTGAAGACCATGCCCTTGCGGTCCACCGGGTCAAGCCCCGCTTGGCGCAGAAGGTCGTATAGCTCGTCGGGCGTGATGAACTTCGACCATTCATGCGTGCCCTTCGGCAGCCAGCGCATGACATGCTCGGCGCCGATGATTGCCATCACATAGCTCTTGGCGTTGCGGTTCAGGGTCGAGGTGATCATCATTCCACCGGGCTTCAGCAGCTGCCGGCAGGCGGTGAGATAAGCCAGCGGGTCGGCGACATGTTCGACCACCTCCATGTTCAGAACGACGTCGAACTTCTCGCCCGCCGCCGCCATGTCCTCGGCACTGGTATGGCGGTAGTCGATCTCCAGCCCCGATTTCTCGGCATGAAGCTGGGCCACAGGGATGTTGCGCGCGGCGGCATCGGCGCCGACGACCTGCGCGCCCAGCCGCGCCATCGGCTCGGCGAGAAGCCCGCCGCCACAGCCGATATCCAGAAGGCGCAGCCCGTCGAAGGGACGCTCGGCAGACAGGTCGCGGTCGAATTCCGCGGCGATCTGGCCGGTGATGTAATCCAGCCGGCAGGGATTGAGCATGTGAAGGGGTTTGAACTTGCCCTCGGGGTCCCACCATTCGGCGGCCATCGCCTCGAACTTGGCGATCTCGGCGGGATCGATGGTGCTTGTCGTCATGACACTCTCCGGTTGGCGAATTGCATCTGCCCCCGTGGTGCGGGCGCACAGCGCGGTATATAGTCCGTCTCATGGACAAGTCCCCAGAGCAAAACAGCGCCGCAACCTTTCTTTATCCGCCGATCGAACCCTTTTCGCGGCGGATGCTGGATGTGGGCGCGGGCCACGAAGTCTATGTCGAGGAATGCGGCCGCACCGACGGCGTGCCGGTGATCGTGCTGCATGGCGGGCCGGGCGGTGGGTCCTCGCCGATGATGCGGCGCTTCTTCGATCCCACGGTCTACCGGATCGTGCTCTTCGACCAACGCGGCTGCGGCCGCTCGCGCCCGCATGCCTGCGTCGAGGCGAACACGACCCAGGATCTGGTTGCCGATATCGAACGCATCCGCACCACCCTGGGCATCGACCGCTGGATCGTCTTCGGCGGCAGTTGGGGGGCGACGCTGGCGCTGGCCTATGCACAGGCGCATCCGCAGCGCGCGGCTTATCTGGTGCTGCGCGGGGTCTTTCTGGGCACGCAGGCCGAACTGAAGTGGTTCTACGGCGGCGGCGCGGGCAAGTTTCACCCCGAATTGTGGGCACGCTTCACCGCCGCCATCCCCGAGGACGAGCAGGCTGACCTGATCGAGGCCTATCACCAGCGGCTTTTTTCCGGCGTTTTCGCAACCGAGACGCGCTTCGCCCGGCTCTGGGCGGACTGGGAGAACGCCCTGGCGACGGTCGAGGCCCGCGTGCCCGGCGAAACCCCGGTCGATTACGCGCGCGCCTTCGCCCGGCTCGAGAATCACTATTTCCGCAACCGCTGCTTCTTCGGTTACGACGGTCAGCTCCTGGCCGAAATGGGCCGCATGTCGGGTGTCACCGGGACCATCGTGCAGGGTCGGCTGGACATGATCTGCCCCCCCGCGACCGCCTGGGCCCTGCACCGGTCCTGGCCGGGCAGCGATCTGCGCATGGTGCCGCTGGCCGGCCACGCGCTGTCGGAACCCGCGATCACCGCCGAGCTGGTCAAGACGATGGACCGGCTGCGCCGACAAGGGGCGCAGCTTGGCTTTGGCTGAAAGTCCTTGCGTTCGCGTCCCTGCGGGCCTATATGGCCGATGAAAGCGGCGCCTCGCGGGTCCATACCGAAAGGCTCCACCGGACAGATGCACGGGCCGCTGGGCCCGTTTTTTCGTTTCTGGAGGTTCGCAATGGGCGAATCCGACACTGTCACAGACCTGGTTGCCGCGACCGCGCTGGATCGCAGGCTGGCCAATATCGTCGATCCGATTATCCGCGGCATGGGTTTTGAACTGGTCCGCCTGCGGCTGATGGCCGGAAAGACGCGCATTTTGCAGATCATGGCCGACCGTCCGGACGGCGGCATCGAGGTTGACGATTGCGCCGAGATCTCGACCACGGTTTCGGCCGCGCTCGATGTCGAGGACCCGATCGAGGACGCCTATGTGCTGGAGGTCTCGAGCCCTGGCATCGACCGGCCACTGACCCGGTTGAAGGATTTCGACGCCTGGAACGGCTACGAGGCGAAGCTGGAGACACGCGATCTGATCGACGGGCGGCGGCGCTTCAAGGGCGTTCTGGCCGGCACCGAGGGCGACGAGGTATTGATCGAGATCGACCAGCAGGGCGGGCCAGTGACCATCGGGCTGAAATTCGACTGGCTGTCGGATGCCAAGCTGGTTCTGACCGACGAGTTGATCGCCGAGACACTGCGCGTCCGCAAGGCGTCGGGCACATACAACGAAGCCGATTTTGACGAGATCGAAACCGATACCGCTTCCGAGGAGGAGTGAGAGACATGGCCATCACGAGCGCCAACCAGCTGGAACTTCTGCAGACCGCCGAGGCGGTCGCGCGCGAGAAGATGATCGACCCCGAGCTGGTCGTGCAGGCGATGGAAGACAGCCTCGCGCGCGCCGCCAAGTCGCGCTACGGCGCCGACATGGACATCCGCGTGGTGATCGACCGCAAGACCGGGCGCGCGACCTTTACCCGCGTGCGCAGCGTCGTCGCCGACGAGGAGCTGGAGAATTACCACGCCGAGTTGAGCGCCGAGCAGGCGCAGCGCTTTTTCGTCCCCGCCAAGGCCGGACGTGACGAATTCTGGCTGCGCGACGGCAAGCGGATCAACCCCGCCGAGGCCGACGCCCCGCAGGTCGGCGACGAGTATCACGAGGTCGTTCCGCCGGTAGACCTGGGCCGGATCGCCGCCCAATCGGCCAAGCAAGTGATCCTTCAGAAGGTCCGCGAGGCCGAGCGTGACCGCCAGTACGAAGAGTTCAAGGATCGCGCCGGCACGATCATCAACGGTGTGGTCAAGCGCGAGGAATACGGCAACATCATCGTCGACATCGGCCGCGGCGAGGGCATGCTGCGCCGCAACGAGAAGATCGGTCGCGAGAGCTACCGCCCGAACGACCGAATCCGCTGCTACATCAAGGATGTCCGCCGCGAGGCCCGCGGCCCGCAGGTCTTCCTGTCGCGCACCGACCCGCAGTTCATGGCCGAGCTCTTCAAGATGGAAGTGCCCGAAATCTATGACGGTATCATCGAGATCAAGGCCGTGGCCCGCGATCCGGGCTCGCGTGCGAAGATCGCGGTGATCAGCTACGACAACTCGATCGACCCGGTCGGCGCCTGTGTCGGTATGCGCGGCAGCCGCGTTCAGGCTGTGGTGAACGAACTTCAGGGCGAGAAGATAGACATCATTCCGTGGAACGAGGATCAGGCGACGTTCCTGGTGAACGCGCTGCAACCCGCAGAGGTCAGCAAGGTGGTCATCGACGAGGATGCCGGCCGGATCGAAGTGGTGGTGCCCGACGATCAGCTCAGCCTCGCCATCGGCCGCCGCGGTCAGAACGTCCGCCTCGCCAGCCAGCTGACGGGCCTCGATATCGACATCCTGACCGAGACCGAGGAATCGGCGCGCCGCCAGGCCGAGTTCGCGCAGCGCACACAGATGTTCATGGATGAACTCGACGTGGACGAGATGATGGCACAGCTTCTGGTCGCAGAGGGTTTCGCCGACATGGAAGAAGTCGCCTATGTCGAAATCGACGAGCTGGTGTCGATCGACGGATTCGACGAGGACACCGCACAGGAACTGCAGGCACGGGCCCGCGACCGGCTGGAAGCGATCAACCAGGCCGCGCTGGACAACGCCCGCGCGCTGGGGGTCGAGGATAGCCTTGTGGAGTTCGAAGGCCTGACCCCGCAGATGATCGAGGCGCTGGCCAAGGACGGCGTGAAGACGCTGGATGATTTCGCCACCTGCGCCGATTGGGAACTGGCCGGTGGCTGGACCACCGAGAATGGCCAGCGTCACAAGGACGACGGCGTGCTGGAGCCCTTCGGCGTCAGCTTGGAGGAAGCGCAGCACCTGATCATGACCGCGCGGGTCATGCTGGGCTGGGTCGATCCGGCCGATTTGGTCCACGCCGAGGAACCTGAAGACGAGGCCGCCGAGGACGAGGTTGTCGCGGAGGCGGAGCGGGCCTGATACCGGGCGGAGGCGCGCGAGCCATGAGCCGCGGGGGACGACAGAAGAACCGCGAAGAGCCCGAACGACGCTGCATCGTCTCGGGCGACAGTGGCCCGCGGGGGGGACTGATCCGCTTCGTGATCGGCCCCGACGGGGCGGTGGTGCCGGATCTTGCGGGGAAGCTGCCCGGTCGCGGCATCTGGGTCAGTTCCAACCGCGCGGCGCTGGAGAAGGCGGTGAAGAAGCGGCTCTTTGCGCGGGCTGCGCGCGCGCCGGTGACAGCACCCGCCGATCTGGCCGCGCAGGTCGAGGCCGGGCTGGTGCGCCGCCTGATCGAGACGATCGCGCTGGCACGCAAGGCGGGCGAAGCGGTCGCGGGCTATGAGAAAGTGCGCGAATGGCTCGCGCGCGAAGAGGCGGCCGCCCTGGTGCAGGCCGCCGACGGATCCGAGCGGGGGCGCGCGAAGTTGCGTCCACCCGCGGGCCGCGAGAGCCATGTCACCTGCCTGACAGGGCGGGAATTGGGCATGGCCTTCGGGCGCGAACTTGTGATACATGCCGCGCTGGCCGCTGGTGGTCTGTGCACGCGTGTAGTAGATGAAGCGGCAAGGCTCGCGCAGCTGCGCGGGCAAATCGGCGATGACGACGCCGGAGAGGATAGACAGGACGCATGAGCGATACCGACGACAAGAAACCCCTCGGCCTGAAGGGCGCGCGCCCCGGCCAGGTGAAGCAGAGCTTCAGCCATGGCCGCACGAAGGCCGTGGTGGTCGAGACAAAGCGCCGGCGGGTCGTCGTGCCGAAACCGGGGGCGACCCCGGCTGCCGGCGGCGGCACCGCGTCGAAACCCACCTCCTCGGGCAAGTCGGACGCGCCGAGCAAGCGCCCCGCCGGGATTTCCGATGCCGAGATGGAGCGCCGCCTGGCCGCTCTGCGCGCCGCCAAGGTCCGCGAGGTCGAGGAAGCCGCGACCCGCGCCGAGGAAGAACGCCAGCGCGAGGAAGACCGTGAGCGCCGCCGGGC
>CAZKSE010000218.1:0-6543 GCA_964555305.1 uncultured Rhodobacter sp.
ATGTATTCGGCCCCTTCCCAGGGCGACATGAAATCGAACTGGCGGTATTCCTGCACCAGGTTCACCGGCTCGTAGACCACGCGTTTCAACGCCTCGTCGTAGCGGACTTCGGTATAGCCGGTTGTGGGGAAATCCTTGCGCAGAGGATAGCCGCGGAAGCCATAGTCGGTCAGGATGCGCCGCAGGTCCGGGTGGCCGGAAAAGAGGATGCCGAACATGTCGAACACCTCGCGCTCGAACCAGTTGGCCGAGGGGTGCACGCCGGTAAGCGAGGGCACCATCGCGTCTTCCCGCACCGCGCTTTTCAACCGTATACGCTGGTTCCGGTACATCGACAGGAAATGATAGACGATATCGAACCGCGCCTTGCGCGCGGGCCAGTCGATCGCGGTGATGTCGACCAGCGTCGAGAAGCGGCAGGTCTCGTCCATCTTCAGGAACTGGACCAAGGCGGGCAGCGCATTTGCCGCCACGTCCAGCGTCAACTCGCCATGCGCCACGGTCGCGCCCCGTACCGCGTCCGGTTGCCGGGCCCGGATGTATTCGCCGAGTTCTTGCAAAGCGTCGGACATGGGACCTCTCAGCGGATCAGGGTGCCGGTGCGGCGGATCTTCCGCTGCAATTGCAGGATGCCGTAAAGCAGCGCCTCAGCCGTCGGCGGACACCCGGGAACGTAGATATCGACCGGCACGATCCGGTCGCAGCCACGCACCACCGAATAGCTGTAATGGTAGTATCCGCCACCATTCGCACAACTGCCCATCGAGATCACATAACGTGGCTCGGGCATCTGGTCGTAGACCTTGCGCAGGGCGGGCGCCATCTTGTTGGTCAGGGTGCCGGCGACGATCATCAGGTCGGACTGCCGGGGCGAAGCGCGCGGCGCCGTACCGAAGCGTTCCAGATCGTAACGTGGCATCGAGGTATGCATCATCTCGACGGCGCAGCAGGCGAGCCCGAAGGTCATCCAGTGCAGTGAACCGTTCCGCGCCCAGTTGATGATGTCGGCCGTGGTCGTCAGCAGGAAACCCTTGTCCTGCAATTCGGAATTCAGCGCGGCAGTCGCGTGCTCGCGGTCCGGCCCGGCGGTGTTGGCGCCATAGGCTGCGGGAACCGAGGGTCCCGACTTCACCCGAGGCGACTGGTAACCCGCGCCCTGGGTGGCCGTCACGATCGGCTTGTGCGTCACTCCCATTCGAGCGCCCCCTTCTTCCATTCATATGCGAAACCGACGGTCAGAACGGCCAGAAAAACCATCATCGACCAGAAGGCCGCCATGCTCATTTCGCCAAAGGCCACGGCCCAAGGGAACAGGAACGCGATTTCCAGATCGAAGATGATGAACAGGATCGCAACCAGATAGAAGCGGACATCGAACTTCATGCGCGCGTCGTCGAAAGCGTTGAAGCCGCATTCGTAGATCGACACCTTCTCGGGGTCGGGCTTGCGTACCGCGATGATCAGCGCCGACAGCAGCAGGACCAATCCCAGTCCCACCGCGACGAACAGAAAGATGATGATCGGAAGATAGGATCTGAGAAGGTCGTCCACCGCTGGCTCCTCTGGCTCGCCTCGGGTCTTGTCGCTCGCGTCGCCGGGCTGACCCTCGTTTACTCTTGCGGGCAGGGCGGGTCAACCGAAGGCAGGGGGCGGCCAGATGGCTAAACCGGCCCGATGCGGCGTTTTTGTATGCCATCGTGCACCGAACTTCGAGGTCGATGCCGCAGCGCCGCAACACTGGCGGGAAAACTTAACCGCGCACGACTCAGGTAATCGCGTTTCGCGTCGCGGAAAGGGTCCGTTACTTCTGCCAGCCCGGTTTCCGGCGATCGAAGAAGGCAGCGATTCCCTCGTGCGCCTCGTCGCTTTCCCACCGCTCGACCAACTGGCCGATGGAATGATCCACATCGCTTGCGCCAATCCGCCCGCCAAGACGCTGCGCCAGTGCCTTGGCCGAGGCTACGGCGCCTGGTGCGCAGGACAGGTAGGGCAGAACCTCGGCCTCGACCGCGGCATCAAGTTCGGCCGGATCGACGGCACGGGCCAGCAGGCCCAGGCGCTCCGCCTCCTCCGCGTCGAAAAGCCGCGCCGACATGAAGACCCGGCGCGCCATCGCCTCGCCCATGCGGGCCAGGACATAGGGTCCGATGGTTGCCGGGATCAGACCCAGACGCGCTTCGGTGAAGCCGAACTTCGCGCCCCGCACGCCCACTGCCACGTCGCAGACCGAGATCAGCCCGATCCCACCGCCAAACGCCTGCCCCTGCACGCGCCCGATCACTGGTTTCGGCAGACGGTTCAGGGCACCCAGCATGTCGGCCAGCTTGCCCGCCTCCGCGCCTCGGGTCGCGGCATCGGCGGCCATCTGCGCCTGCATCCACGCCAGATCGCCCCCTGCGCAGAAGCTCGCGCCCGCCCCGGTCAGCACCACAACACGCACCGCGTCGTCGGCGGCCAGTTCCGCCGCTGCTTCCCGCAATTCGACGATCATGCGCGCCGACATGGCGTTGTGTTTTTCAAACCGGTTCAGGACCAGTTTTGCCACCCCGCGGTCGTCCCGCTCGATCAGGATCGTCTCGTAGCTCATTGCTGTTCCCTCATCTTTCGGGCCATGGCCGCCGCCTCGGCGATCACCTGGCGGTCCAGCCCTGTCGCAAAGCCCAATCCCTCGATCCGCGCCACCGCGGCCTCGGTTGCCACATTCCCCTGGGCGCCGGGCGCATAGGGGCAGCCGCCCAAACCGCCGACCGCCGCATCGAAAACCCGCACCCCCAGATCGAGCGAGGCCGCAATATTGTCGCACGCGCGCCCGCCGGTGTCATGATAATGGCCCGCAAGCTTGCCGGCCGGCACCAGCTCAAGCACCGCCCGCAGCATGGCCGTGATCGTCTCGGGCGTGGCCCGACCCAGCGTGTCGCCGAGGCTGACCTCATAGCACCCCAGCTCCAGCAGCATCGCCGCCAGACCGGCCACTGCGACGGGTGGGGTCGGCCCGTCAAACGGGCAATCCGTCACGCAAGAGATGTAGCCGCGCACCGGCAAACCATCGGTGCGCGCCGCATCCAAGATCGGCCGGAACCGGTCGACCGACTCGTCCATGGTGCAATTCAGGTTCGCCTTCGAAAACCCTTCCGAAGCCGAGGCGAATACCGCGACCTCGTCGGCCTTGGCCGCCCGTGCCCCCTCGTAGCCTCTCATGTTGGGCGCAAGGGCGGCGTAGCGAACGCCGGGCACCCGGCGGATGCCGGCCAGCACCTGCGCCGAGTCGGCCATTTGCGGCACCCATTTCGGACTGACGAAGCTCGCAACCTCGATCCGCCTATAGCCGGCGCGCGACAGCAGATCGACAAGCGCCACCTTCTCGGCGGCCGGGATCAGGCGCTTTTCGTTCTGCAACCCGTCGCGCGGACCAACTTCGAAGATTTCCACATTCTCAGCCATGGCTCACGTCCCGGCGTAGGGCAGAACCGGATGCCCGCGCAACCCATGACCACCGCCGCAGTGCGCCTGCAAACGCGCCATCGCTCCCGGAAACGCGCTTGCCGTTCCCCGCCCCCATCACTCTTCCTCCAGCCGGATCAGGGGCGCGCCGGCCTCGACCTGACTGCCCGCTTCGGCGAGAATCTCGGCCACCACGCCGTCCCGGCCCGCGCTCAGCGTGTGCTCCATCTTCATCGCCTCCAGAACCGCCAGCCGCGCGCCTTTCTCGACTGTAACCCCGGCCTCGACGAAGACGGCCTTCACCAGACCCGGCATCGGCGCGATCACCACACCCGCTGCCGCCCCTGCCGCGGCTTCGACCGCCAGGGGGTCTGCCAGCGTGAACTCAAGGGTCTGCGCACCGAAGACCGTGAGCCTTCCCCCCCGCCGAACGGCCCGACCGCCCGCCGCCTGGCCATCGATCCACCAGCGCCCGCCGCGCCATTCGGCTCGCATCTCGGCAGTGTCGGTGCGCAAGGCGAAGGCGCCGTCGGCCAGTCGCGCGATGCGGATCTCGTGGTCATCCTCGCCCCGCTGCAGCACGACCGTCTGCCAGAGCGGCAACCAGAGTGCGAACCCGGTCAGCGGCCCGGGCGCGCCGTCCAGGCCGTGCGCGGCGAGTGCCGCGAGCGCCAGCGTCGCGGGTTCCAGTTCGGGCCCGGCAACCAGCGCCTCCAGATCGCGTCCGATCAGGCCGGTATCCACGTCGCCCGCATTGAACCCCTCATGCGCCGCCAGCGCGCCTAGAAAAGCGAGGTTGGTAACCGACCCGGCAACTTCGGTGCCCGCCAGCGCGGCGCGCAGCCGGGCCAGCGCCACGGACCGGGTCGGCCCATGGGTGATGATCTTGGCGATCATCGGATCATACCACGGGCTGATCGCATCGCCCGGCCGCACCCCCGCGTCGATCCGCGCCTCACCCGGGAAGGCCAGATGATCCAGACGCCCGATCGCGGGCAAGAAGCCCGCGGGCACATCCTCGGCGTAGAGCCGCGCTTCGAACGCGTGGCCGGTTATTGCCAGATCCTCCTGCTGGCAAGGCAACGCCTCGCCGGCGGCCACGCGCAGCTGCCATTCGACCAGATCGACGCCGGTAATCGCCTCTGTCACCGGATGTTCGACCTGCAGACGGGTGTTCATCTCCATGAACCAGAACCCGTCGGTCCGAAGACCGCGCGATCCATCGACGATGAACTCGACGGTTCCCGCGCCCTGGTAACCGATCGCCTCGGCCGCGCGGACGGCCGCCGCGCCCATCGCCGCGCGCACCTCCTCGGTCATGCCCGGTGCCGGCGCCTCCTCGATCACCTTCTGGTGACGACGCTGGAGCGAGCAGTCGCGCTCGAAGAGATGCAGCGCATGGGTGCCGTCTCCGAAGACCTGCACCTCGATGTGTCGGGGCTTCTCGATCCATTTCTCGATCAGGACGGCATCGTTGCCGAAGGCGGTGGCGGCCTCACCCTTCGCGCTTTCCAGCGCCTCCATGAAATCCTTCGGTCGCTCGACGCGTCGCATCCCCTTGCCGCCGCCGCCCGCCACCGCCTTGATCAGAACCGGATAGCCGATGGCATCGGCCGCGCCGGCCAGATGTTCAGGGTCCTGATTGTCACCGTGGTAGCCCGGCACCACCGGCACGCCGGCCTCCTGCATCAGCCGCTTGGCCGCGTCCTTCAAGCCCATCGCGCGGATCGCGCTGGCCGAGGGGCCGATGAAGACCAACCCCGCGGCCTCGAGCGCCTCGACGAAATCGGGGTTTTCGGACAGGAATCCGTAGCCCGGATGGATCGCCTGCGCGCCGGTGGCCTTGGCGGCCTCGATGATCGCCTCGCCGCGCAGGTAGCTGTCCCGCGGCGCCGGCCCGCCGATCAGCACCGCCTCGTCGGCCATCGCGACATGGAGCGCCGTTGCGTCGGCCTCGGAATAGACCGAGACGGTCGCCACCCCCATCGCACGGGCGGTGCGGATGACGCGGCAGGCGATCTCGCCGCGGTTGGCGATCAGGATCTTGGTGAACATGTCAAAGCGCCTCCATCGCCGCGCGGTGATGCGCCGCGCTTTCGTCGGAAAAACAGCAGAAGATGACGTCGGGGCGCGGGGCGTCGCGCAGAAGCTCGGCCACGGTCGAAACCGCCACCTGCGCCGCCGCATCAGCCGGATACCCGTAGACCCCGGTCGAGATTGCCGGGAAGGCGAGTGTCGCCGCGCCCAATTCACGCGCCGCCTCGACGCTGCGGCGGTAGCACGCGGCAAGCAACCCGGCCTCGCCCGCGCCGCCGCCCTTCCAGATCGGCCCCACCGTGTGAATGACCCATCGCGCCGGCAGCTCGTATCCGCCGGTCACCCGCACCTCGCCCGTCGGGCAGCCGCCGTGCGCGCGACACTCCTCCAGCAACTCGGGACCGGCGGCCCGATGGATCGCACCATCGACCCCGCCCCCACCCAGAAGCCGTTCATTCGCCGCATTGACGATCGCATCGACCGTCAGTTGCGTGATATCGCCGGTCACCACCCGCATCGGCAGATCCATTGGCCTCTCTCCCCCGTCGCGTCCTCCGCGCCATGTCGCGGCCGCTCAGTCACACCAACCCGCCCGCCGGCCGCCGTCGTAGGGCCGCGCGAGCCCTGCCGCGATCAGGGTCTGCCCCACCGGCACGCCGTCGCTGCGCAGATCCACCAACGCCCGGCCGTAGCGGTCGGTGCCCTGCCGGCGCACCGTCATCTCCTCGGCCGACCAGAGCGCCCGGCGCAAGGCCCAGGTCGCGGCCACGGCCTGCGTCAGTTCGCGCGTGCATTCCGGGCTGAACATCTCGGGCGCATCGAACCCCACCAGCCGGCCGCGGATGCTGCCCGTTTCCGCACACCAGAGCCCCACCGTGTCGCCATCCACGACCGAGACGACGCGGCAACCCTCCCCGCCTCCCCGCAAGCCAAGCGCCAGATCGCTCACCGGTGCCAGGGCCCCCAGCGCACCCACCACAAGCCCCGCGCGCAGCAGAACCCGGCGAAGTCGATGCCTCACCCTGCCCCCGCGCCCCGGCACGCGCCCCGGCACGCGCCCCGGCC
>CAZKSE010000219.1:0-6423 GCA_964555305.1 uncultured Rhodobacter sp.
CGAGAACATGCCCAAGCTCGAGGGCCGTCAGATGGTGATGATGATCGGCCCGCGCTGATCACATCCAACATCTTTCGGACCGGCGCGACCAAACGCGCCGGTTTTTTCCATTCTGTGGACTTTTTTAGTCGCCGTTGGAAGCTGCGCTTCCTGGCCGCCGATAGCGGTAGCGCGCGGCTTCCGTCTCCAGCACATCGGCAAGGCATGCGTCGTGCTCGCGCATCTGGGAGATCAGTGCGCGCCGTCCCCTTGCATCATGGGTTTGCAGGATCCGCCGCAGCACGCTGCCTCTGCCGCGTGGATGGGCCAGGAACCGGTCCTGAGGTATCAGCGCTTCTACCGGGGAGCCCAGGGTGAGAAGCGCATTGTGGCTGGCCAGCGCCAGATAGGCCCCACTGAGGCAGCTATCGCGCGTTTCGGCGCAGAATTCGGAACAAATGGCCTCAAGCGGCGCCCCCGTGACTGATTCCGCCAGCCAATCCGGCAGGCGTGCGGGATCAACTGCGCCAGAAATCAGCGCATTCTGCATGCTGCCCTCCGGCAGGAAGGGCGCGAGCGTGGCACGCCGGTCTTCGTCTGCGCCGCGCCACAACAGGTAAACCACCTCGGGGTCTACCAAGGCGGGGTCGAGGGTGCGCAGGTCGGGGTGCTCGCGCGCGACCAGCATCACCATCGCCTCGCGCGCCGCGCGGATCTCGCCCAGCTCCTGAAGGGTCATCACCACCTCGGGGCCCGTTACGGGGTCCATCAACGACAGCCAGGCCGCTCCGATGGGTTGATCCGTCAAGGCATGCAGCCAACTGCGTCCTGAAAGTCCACCGGGCTGGCGGAGCAAGTTGATCCGCTCCTCGCGCGGGAGGTGGGCAAGCCAGGGACCTTGCAGGGGCGGGGACTTGTCGATCAGTGCCAACATGAGACGTGCCGCCGGGTTGCCGTCGCGCGCCAGCGAAGCCATCGATGTCAGGGCGATCTCTTCGTCGTCATCGAGCCATTGCTCGATTGCCAGGCGCATTTCCGACGCTTCGGAGCCAGGAACGGTCGCTTGGCCGTCGAGTGCCGCGGCGGGCAGGAAGGCCACGCAAATCAGTCCGGCGCACGCCAGCGCACGCACGGGTTTGCCGCACAAGTTGCTGATAATCAGGCTGAACGCCACTGTCCGTATTTCCCTCGCGCTGCCGTTGGCCTTGCGGCGACGACGCTCGGCCGCATCTTGCGAAATCCCGCGCACCGGGTGCAAGGGTAAATCGACGTCAGCCCTGCGCTAATTTTTTGTGTCTCGGGGTCAGCCGCGCAGGCCGGCCGCGACCCGCTGCAGATCCTCGGCGGGCAGGAAGCCCCGGATCAGCTGCCCATTATCGGGTCCGCCGATCACGAAGGTGGGGGTGCCGTTGATTTGCAGGCGCTGCGCCAGCGCCCTGTTTTCCGCCAGTATCGCAGTGACCTCGTCGCTGCCCATCCTCGCGATCACCTCGGCCGGATCAAGACCCAGTTCAACCGCCATCGCGCCGATCACGCTTTCGGTCAGATCGCCCTCCAGCGTCAGAAGGCGTTCGTGCACTTCAGCATAGGCCTCGTCCCCGCCGATGTGAAGCACCGCCACAGCCATCCGCGAGGAGATATCGGATTGCGGGCCCAGGATCGGGAATTCCTTCATCACCAGCCGGATGTTGCCATCGGCCTCGACGAATTCCATGACATGCTCGAAGGCGCGCCGGCAGAAGCTGCAGCGATAGTCGACGAATTCTACCAGCGTGATGTCGCCGTCGGGGTTGCCGCCGACCCAGGAATGCTCGTCCCCAAAGATGTCCTCGCCGTTGATCTCGATCAGCGCGGTGTCCATGTCGGCCTGCGCTGAGGCCGTGCGGCGTTCGTATTCGGCGACCGCCTCGAACAGCACCTCAGGGTGTTCCATCAGATAGGCGCGGATCTCGGCCCGCAGCGCGGTCCGCTCGTCATCGCTGAGCCCGTTCTGTGCCGCGGCCGGGACCGCCAGCGTCACGCTTGCACCCAGTAGGGAAGCGGCCAGCAACGGCATGGAAAAAGCGCGGGTCAGGCGGGGCATGGGAACTCCTTGCAAGGCGGCACGTTGAGCGGTTGCGCCTGCTTGTGCGCCGCGGGGCGCGTCAGATCAAGGGTGGGCCGATCGGCTGACCGCATCGTGAAGACTGATCCGCCCGAGGAACGCGGGGTCGCTTTTGACCCGTCGGCCGCAAAGGCGTATAGAGCGAACTGGTCAAGGAGCCCTTATCCGTGCTGCGTTTCATCCTGTCGTTCTTCGGTGGCATCTTCAGTTTTGCGGTGCTCGCCATCTCCGCTGGCGCGCTCACTGTGGGCGGCGTGATCTGGATGTACACCTACGATCTGCCCAGCCACGAGCAACTGGCCAACTACACCCCGCCGACGATCAGCCGCATTTTCTCGGGCGAGGGACAGCTGATCGATGAATTCGCGCATGAGCGGCGGCTTTTCGTGCCGATCGACGACATCCCCGACCAGGTGAAGAACGCCTTCATCTCGGCCGAGGATCGGAATTTCTACGAGCATTCGGGCTTCGATCCGTTGGCGATGATGGCCGCGCTGCGCGATGCCGTCGTCACCCGGGGACAAACCCTGCGTGGCGCCTCGACGATCACCCAGCAGGTGATGAAGAATTTCCTTCTGTCGGGAGATCGGACCGGCGAGCGCAAGATCCGCGAGATCATCCTGGCGTACCGGGTCGAACAGACCCTGACCAAGGACCAGATACTTGAGCTTTATCTCAACGAGATTTTCCTTGGGCAGAACTCCTATGGCGTGGCGGCGGCGGCGCAGAGTTATTTCAACAAGACACTGGACGAGCTCGATCTGCACGAGGCTGCCTTTCTCGCCGCCCTTCCGCAGGCGCCCTCCGAATACCACCCGGTGCGCGCTCGTGACCGGGTGACCGCGCGGCGCAACTGGGTGCTGGGCCAGATGGCCGACAACGGCTACATCGACCGCGAAGCGGCGGTGGCCGCCGCTGAGCAGCCGCTGCTGACGGTCCAGTCCGGCGACATCGTCGCCTTCCGCCAGTCGCTGCCCGACCGCGACTATTTCACCGACGAGATCCGGCGCCAGCTGTCGTCCAGTTTTGGCGAGTCCGAGTTCTTCACCGGCGGGTTGAGCATCCGCGCGACCGTTCATCCAGAGCTTCAGGTCAGCGCGGCTCATGCCCTGCAGCGCGCGCTGGAACAGTATGACCGCAACCTTGGCCGCTGGCGCGGTAGTGGCGTGCAGCTGAGCGCCGAGGATCTGTCGGACGAGGAAAGCTGGCGCGCCGCGCTCTCGCGCGTCCGCATCGCGCGCGACATCACACTCGACAACCGCTGGCTCCCGGCCGTCGTGCTGTCAGTCGAAGGCGGCAGCGCGACGCTCGGGATCGAAGGGGTCGACGAACCCGGCACGGTCGAGAACAGCGACCTCGACTGGGCGCGCGGATCCCTCGGCGACAACCTGACCGTGGGCGATGTGGTCCATGTACGCCCGATCACCCGCGACGAGGACGGCACTTTCGTCCGCTGGTCGCTGCGGCAGGTGCCTGAAGTTCAGGGCGGCTTCATGGCGATGGACGTCAACACCGGCCGCGTGATCGCCATGCAGGGCGGCTTTTCCTATCAGCATTCGGTGTTCAACCGCGCCACCCAGGCGATGCGCCAGCCTGGCTCGGCGTTCAAGCCCTTCGTCTATGCCGCCGCCCTCGATTCAGGGTTCACTCCGGCGACGATCGTCATCGACGCGCCGATCGAGCTGGAGACCGCACAGGGTATCTGGCGGCCGACCAACGCCTCCAACCGCTTCTATGGTCCCATCCCGGTGCGCACCGGGATCGAGATGTCGCGCAACTTGATGACCGTCCGCCTTGCGCAGGAAGTCGGCATGGATGTCGTTGCAGGTTATGCCGAACGTTTTGGCGTTTACGACCGGATGCAGCCGTTCCTTGCCAACTCGCTGGGTAGCCAGGAGACGACGCTTTTCCGCATGGTCGCAGCCTACGCCATGTTCGCAAACGGCGGCGAGCGGGTCGAGCCCACGCTGGTGGACCGGGTGCAGGACCGCTGGGGTCGCACCGTCTACCGCCACGATCAGCGCACCTGCCTGGATTGCGAGGAGTCGTTGCGCGCGGGCGCAGCACCCGCGATCAGCGCGCAGCGGGCGCGGGTGATGGATGCGATCACCGCCTACCAGCTGACCTCGATGATGGAAGGCGTGGTGCAGCGCGGCACGGCGGCGCGCACCGTCAACTTGCCCGTGCCCGTCGCCGGCAAGACCGGCACTACCAACGAGGCGCGCGACGTCTGGTTTGTCGGCTACAGTTCAAACATCGTCGCCGGTTGCTACATCGGCTACGACCGGCCGCGGCCGCTCGGGCGCGGCGCCTCGGGCGGTGGGATGTGCGGGCCGGTCTTCACCCGCTTCATGCAGGACGCCGTGGCCGAGTTTGGCGGCACCCGCTTCGCCGTTCCGCCCGGCGGGCGTTTCATCCGGATCGACCGCCGCACCGGCGCGCGCCTGGCCGACGACGCCTCGGGCCCCGATGTGGTGGCCGAATACTTCCGCGAAGGCGCCGAGCCGGTCTTCGGGATCAGTGCGCTGGTCGATGGCGGCTTTGCCATGGGCGTCAACCTGCCGATGTACAGTCGCGGCGAGGATGCCGATGACGAATGGGACGGCAGCGCGAGCGGGGGAACTGGCGGCACGGGCGGCACCGGTGGTTCTGCACCGGCGAGTTTCGGCACCGTCAGCTCGGGTGGGCTTTACTGAGCCCACCCTTGCCGCTTCGGCCCAGTCGCGGTATCAGACCGGCCCAACCGCGCCCACGCCGGGCGCGCCGCTCACAGGACGTTACCACATGCGCGCAGAAACCCAGGCCACGATCGAGGCGGTCCGCAAGTCGCTGGCGTTGCTGGCGCAGCGGATGGATTGGGAGACGGCGAAATTCCGCCTCGAGGAATTCGACGCGATGATCGAAGATCCGAACCTGTGGAACGACCCCGCCCGCGCCCAGAAGCTGATGCGCGAACGGCAGATGCTGATGGATGCGGTCGGCACCTATGAATCGATCAGTCGCGACCTGCAGGACAATATCGAACTGATCGAGCTCGGCGAGGCTGAGGGCGACACCGAGGTAGTGACCGAGGCAGAGACGGCGCTGAAGGCGCTGTCGGCGAAGGCCGCCGAAAAGGAGTTGGAGGCGCTTCTCGATGGCGAGGCCGACGGCAACGACACCTACCTCGAAATCAACGCCGGCGCTGGCGGTACCGAGAGCTGCGATTGGGCGTCGATGCTGGCGCGGATGTATGTCCGATGGGCAGAGAAGAAGGGCTACAAGGTCGAGCTCACCTCGGAAAGCGCGGGCGAGGAGGCGGGCATCCGTTCCGCCACCTACCGGATCTCGGGCCCCAACGCCTACGGTTGGCTGAAATCGGAATCCGGCGTCCACCGGCTGGTCCGTATTTCGCCCTACGACAGCGCGGCGCGGCGGCATACGTCATTCTGCTCGGTGTGGGTCTATCCGGTCGTCGATGAAAACATCGAGATCACCGTCCCCGACAACGAGATCCGCATCGACACCTATCGGTCCTCGGGTGCGGGGGGGCAGCACGTCAACACCACCGACTCGGCGGTGCGGATTACCCACCTGCCGACCGGGATCGTCGTGACCAGCTCGCAGAAGTCGCAGCACCAGAACCGCGCCATCGCGATGGAAGCGTTGAAGTCGCGTCTTTACGAGCTGGAACTGCGCAAGCGGACCGAGGCGATCGAGGCCGCGCATGAGGCCAAGGGCGATGCGGGTTGGGGCAATCAGATCCGGTCCTATGTGCTGCAGCCCTACCAGATGGTAAAGGATCTGCGCACCGCTTATGAGACGTCGGATACGCAAGGCGTTCTGGACGGCGATCTTGACGCGTTGATGGCCGCGACCCTGGCGATGAACGTCGCCGGAAAAAGCCGCTCCGAGGCGCAGGCCGCAGACTGACCCGAAGAGATGGCGCGCCCACAAAGTTCTTGCTCGCCGGGCAGTTGACCTCCTATCCTGCCGGGAAAAGGAGGGTCCGCCATGTCCGATTCCCGTTCCAACGGCCTTGACGCGTTCGACGCCGATATTCCGCCCATCCGTAGTCTTGGCGTGGCAGACCTGAAGGCGGCGCTTGCCGATGGCTGGGCTGATTTCAAGGCGGCGCCAATGTTTGGCCTGTTCTTCGCGCTAATCTACACTTTGGGCGGGATCGGCCTTTATGTCGGGCTCATCGGCGCGGGTAAGCCGTTCTGGTTCATTCCCGTCGCGGCAGGCTTTCCGCTGCTTGCGCCCTTCGCCGCAGTTGGGCTCTACGAGGTCAGCCGCCGGCGCGAAGCGGGCGAGCCGTTGAGTTGGGGACCGGTCCTCGGTGCGCTGCGCGGTCATGG
>CAZKSE010000220.1:0-6422 GCA_964555305.1 uncultured Rhodobacter sp.
GCGCGCAAGCACGGCGCCCCGCCGGGGCGGGGGGCGGTGGTGCTGGGGATGGGATCGCTCGGTGCGCAGCGGCTGAACGCGGGTTCGGACCTGGACCTGATCGTGATCTACGACGCCGACGGGGTCGAGGAATCGGATGGCCCGCGTCCGTTGTCGGCGCGGCCCTATTACGCGCGGCTGACCCAGGCGCTGGTCACCGCGCTTTCCGCCCCGATGGCCGAGGGGCGCCTTTACGAGGTGGACATGCGGCTGCGGCCCTCGGGGCGGCAGGGGCCGGTCGCGACGGCATTGCAGTCCTTCCGCAGCTACCAGCGCGACGAGGCCTGGACCTGGGAGCATCTGGCGCTTACCCGTGCGCGTGCGGTCGCCGGGTCGCACGAACTGGCAGCGGAAGTCGAGGAGTTTCGCCGCGCGCTTCTGGCCGAAAAGGCCGAGGGCGCGGGTATCGGCGCCGATGTCGCGGCGATGCGCGCGCGGCTTCAGGCCGCCAAGCCGGGGCAGGGCGCGCTTGATACCAAGGACGGGCCGGGGCGGTTGCAGGATATCGAGCTGTTTGCCCAGATGGGGGCGTTGCGGGCAGCGTCCCCCGGGCGGCGGACCGAGCAGCAGTTGCTGGCGGCCCGTCGCGCAGGCCTGATCACACCGGAGACCGAGGCGCGCCTTGCTGCCGCCTATCGGTTGATGTGGCGGGTCCATTGCACGCTGCGGCTCCTCGGCGTGCGGGCCAGCGCGCCCGAGGGGCTGGGCAGGAGCGCTGCAGCGCTCTTGCTGCGCGAGGCGGGGGCCGAGGATCTCGAAAGCCTCTGCGCCGAGCTCGACCGCTGCGCCGCCGAGGCTTTCGGCATCATCGCCGGGGCACTGCCGGATCCGGAGAAGCAGGCGCCCGCGACATGAGGAGCGTCCTGATCAGGCCAGCGTCCTGCAGCGTCGCTCGGGCATACGAGGCCTGCTCGGCGCGTCCTCCCCGCCGCCGATCCGGTCGGCGGGGGCATCACCCCTCTGCGGGCTCGCCGATCCGTGCCTGATCGTAGGGGGTGGACTGGTAGATCTCGTTGATCCAGTTGCCATAGAGCAGATGCGCGTGGCTGCGCCAGCGGTTGGTCGGCTGGCGGCTGGGGTCATCGTCGGGATAGTAGTTGACCGGCACCTCGATCGCCGTGCCCGCCGCCGCATCACGGTCGTATTCTTCCTTTAGCGTGGTCGAGTCGTATTCGAGGTGGTTGAAGATGTAGAGTGCGCGGTGGGCGGCATCCTCGACCAGACAGGGGCCGACCTCGTTCGAGCCCAAGAGCGTGACCAGCCCGGGGACGGCGTCGATCTCGTCCTGCTTCATTTCGGTCCAGCGCGAGACCGGGATCAGCACATCGTCCGAAAAGCCGCGCAGATAGGGCGAGGCGGGCTGCAGGTTGCGGTGGCGGAAGCAGCCGAAGGCCTTTTTATCCAGCATGTGCTTCGCGATGCCGTGGAAGTGGTGGATCATCGCCATGCCCCCCCAGCAGACGCCGAAGGTCGAATGCACATGGGTCTGCGTCCAGTCGAAGACCTCGCGCAGCTCGTCCCAGTAGGTGACCTCCTCGAACGGCAGGTGCTCGATCGGGGCGCCGGTGATGATCAGACCGTCGAATTTCTCGTGCTTGATCTTCTGGAACGGTCGATAGAATTCGGCCATGTGCGCAGCCGCCGTGTTCCGTGTCCGGTGCGAGGTCATGCGGATCAGGCGCAGGTCGATCTGCAAGGGCGTGGCGCCGATCAGCCGGGCGAACTGGTTCTCGGTCTGGATCTTCTTCGGCATCAGGTTGAGTAGCCCGATCTTCAGCGGTCTAATGTCCTGCCGTGCGGCGCGGGTATCGGACATGACCGACACTCCTTCGCGCGCGAGGACGTCGAAGGCGGGCAGGTTGGCGGGCAGGGTGATCGGCATGTCTTGGTCCTCAGGCCCTGGCGGCAGCGCGGTCGCGCAGCGCCCGGGCGATCAGGGCGGTGAAATCGGCGGCTGATTCGACCCGCGCGACGTCGGCGGCGGCAAGGGTCAGGCCCCAGTTGCGGGCCATCGCCCGATAGAGCGGCTGGCGATGCGCGAGCGCGCGGGCATAGGTCCAGCGGATGAAGGCATCGGGATCGACGGCATCGGGCGCGCGGCCGGTCTCGCTCAGGTAGCTGTGCCAGGCATCTTCCAGAAAATCGGCGCGGTAATACATCGGTTTCGGCGCGCGGTCGAAGCGGTGGATCAGATCGGCGGTATGCGCCTCGGTGCCCTCGATCCAGATCATCAGGACATGCTGGGCGAGGAGCGACAGCAGCGGATCCTCGGGGTCGTTGGGATCGACCACCTCGCAGATCGAACCGGAGGTGTCGCAGACGAAGTTCGCATAGCCATAAAGGTCCTGCGCGCGGCCGATGAAGCGGGGGGTGTCCATCATCGCGGCGATCTCTGCCGTACGGTGCAGGTCCTGCCGGCGGCGGTATTCGTCGAAGGGAAGCCCCCCCTTGGCCGGATCGCCCGGCTTGCCCATCCAGGTCGAGAGCGGCGCGAGGTTGTCGAAGGTGATGTTGGAGCGGATGCGGACCGAATCCGACATCAGAAGCTCGCGCAGAAGCGGCACTTTCATCGCCTCGCGCTTGAAGTTGTCGGCGATCTCCTCGCCCAGATAGCGCGTGCCGATGCGGTAATCGACCGAGTAGTGAAACCAGCCGTCGCCGCGCAGAATGGCCGAGATTCGAGTCTTGCCCAGCCCCGACATGCCGAACAGGAGCACGCGTTTTTCAGTGCTTTTCACCCAGGCATCGGCGCTGTCATGGATCATCGGTCAATCCCAGGAAACGGTCGCGGATCATGCCGCGCTCAGGGGGCGGGTTCAAGGCGGGTGACGCCGACGCCGCCGGCGCGCGCCAGTTCGGGATCGAGCGTCATGGGAATGTACTCGCCGCGCCGCCAGAGCACGCCCAGATCGTCGAAATGCCGGCTGAGCGGATGGCCCGACTGCCCGGTGGAGATGATGAAGACCGAAGCGTCGGGATCGGCCAGATCGTAGACGCCCCGGTAGCCCGCGCCGTGGACGTTCAGGAACGGCTCGGGCTCGGTCGAGGGGCCGCCGCGGATCTGGCCGCGCAGAAGCGTGTGGCTGCCGCCGCTGGTCGATTGGCGGATGTTGACGAATTGGCGCAGGATCGGCACGTCGCCCAGAACCGTATGGTCGTGCGTCGCCTGATGCGCATCGCCCCAGCGCCAGCTTTCCATGTTGGGCCCGTAGCGGTCGGTCAGCCACAGAAGTGCGGCGTCGAGCGAGATACGCGCCATGTCGGTGCAGGTCTCGACGACGGCGGACTGGATCACGTCGCACCATTCCGCGGCGCCGCCGACATTGCGGTAGACCCGGTCGATGAAGAGCGGCTCCAGATGGCCGAAGGTTTCGGCCAGCGGGCCCAGTTCGTCGCGGATGAGGCGGAATTGCAGCTCGCGCATCCAGGTGGCGTAGATCAGCGGCTCGGGCAGATGCTCGTTCATCTCGCCGTTCCAGTCCGCCAGCAGTTGCAGCGCCTGCTGGCGCCGGGCTTCGGGGGTGCCGGCCTCGGCGGCCTCGCCCTGGAACCAGAGATTGGCGCCGACCAGCGGCAGGAGGTTGCGCGCCGCCTGGCTGACGGTATCGAGCTGCGCCTCGATGAAGCTTTCGCGCGTGTGTACGGCGCGCTGGCGCATCAGCCGCACCCAGCGCTGGATGCGTTGGCTGTCGCCCCAGGAGAAGCTGACATGCATCGGAAAGGGGCGGTCGAGGGTCTTGTTGTTGGTATTGCCCAGAAGCCCGGTTTCGGGATCGATGAAGCTGGGATTGGCGTCATAGGGAAGAAAACCCAGCCAACGCGCGCGGGCATCGGCGCCGGGCGCGGGCATCCGCCCTTGCGTCGGATGGTCGGGATCGCGGCGCGGCAGGCGGCCGATGACCTGCATGGCGATCCGGTCGGCATCGGCGAGCATCAGGTTCTGCGCCGGTGCTATGAAGTCGCGCCCGGCGTCGATGGCCTCGTCGACCGATCCCGCGCGCATCATCCGGATCGCCGCCTGGATCGAGGTGTCGGCATCGCTGAGCGCGGTCCAGCCCAGTGCCGCGACCTGGCCCGATGGCAGGATCGCGCCGAGATTGTAGTGCGCACCCGGCAGGATGGGGCCGTTCTCGGACCAGCGCAGGGTGATGGTGACGGGGTCCGCGTCCTTTACCCGGATGATCGAGCGGCGGGTTTCGAACTCAGCCCAGCCGTCGGGGGTGCGGTAGCGGGCGGGATCGTCGGGGTGCAGCTCCTCGAAGAAGAGGTCCTGATCGTCGATATAGGCGGTGGTGAGCCCCCAGGCCAGCCGGTCCGACCGCCCGACGAGGACCGTGGGGATACCGGGGATCGTGCCGCCGATGACGCCGCCGGTTTCCAGCTCCAACCGCGCGAGATACCAGATCGCCGGCGCCGAGAATCCGAGGTGCGGGTCGTTCGCGAGCAGCGTGCCGCCGGTGGTCGAGGCCTGCGGCGCCGCCGCCCAGGCGTTCGACGCGCCGGCGAGTTCCCATTGGGGGAACGGCGACAGCGCTGCGCCGGGCAGGGCGGCGGGCGGCAGATGCGGCGCGGCCAGCTGCGTTTCGGTCAGGCCCGGAAAGAGCGTTGCGAAATCCGGCAGCGCCGCGACGCCCTGACCGGGATGTTCCGGCATCAGGTCGCGCAGGCGTTCCTCGCCCACCAGCGCCGAGAGGCGCGCGCGCCGCACCTCGGCATCGAGATGGCCCGAGAGCTGCACCGCCATCAGCTTGACCAACGCCACGGAATCGGCGGGCTGCCAGAGGCCGATCTCGGCGGGAAAGAGGAAGAACTCGGGCGCGCCGCGCCCCAGCGCGCTTTCGTTCACCTGCTCGATCCAGGCGTTGACGCCGCGCGCATAGGCCTCCAGCGCGGCGCGGGTCTCGGGATCGAGGGCGGCGACCGAGGATTGCGCCAGCGCGTAGAGATCGAGGCGCCGCATCAGCTCGTCCGTGCGCAGGGTGCGGGTGCCGAAAACCTCGGACAGGCGGCCCTGGACCGTGCGGCGCATGATCGTCATCTGCCAGAGCCGGTCCTGCGCATGGACGAAGCCGAGGCCGAAGAAGACATCCTCGTCGCTGTCGCCGAAGATATGGGGGACGTTGTGGGTGTTGCGCGCAATCTCGACCGGCGCGGCGATCCCGCGCACCTGCCAGTCGGCGGCGTAGCTGGGGACAGAGCGCGAGAGGAAATAGTAAAGCCCCGCGATCGCCACCACGAAGATCACGACCAGCGCAATCGCGATGCGCATGAGCCAGCGGAAGAGGGTGAGCATGGTGGGCCGGGCTCCGTCGGTTGACCTTGTCGGCGGCTTCGGTACCTATGGTGCAAAGCGACAACATGCAATTCAAACGATTGGGGGGCGACATGGCCAAGGTGACATTTCTGGGACTGGGCGTGATGGGCTTTCCGATGGCGGGCCATCTGGCAGCCAAGGGGCACGAGGTCACGGTCTACAACCGCACCGAGGCCAAGGCCGCAGCCTGGGTCGAGAAGCATGGTGGCCGCCACGCCGCGACGCCGCGTGCCGCCGCCGAGGGCGCGGAATTCGTCATGGCCTGCGTCGGCAACGACGACGACCTGGCCGCGGTCTGCAGGGGCGATGACGGGGCCTTTGCAGGGATGGGCAAGGGGGCGGTCTTCGTCGATCATACGACCGTGTCGGCGAAGATCACCCGTGAACTCGCCGAGGAGGCCGGCAGCGCCGGGATCGGGTTTGTCGATGCGCCGGTTTCCGGCGGCCAGGCGGGGGCCGAGAACGGGGTCCTGAGCATCATGTGCGGCGGCGCGCAGACGGATTACGACCGCGCCGAGACGGTCATGGAAGCCTATGGGCGCACGGTGAAGCGGCTGGGCGACAGCGGCTCGGGGCAGATTGCCAAGATGATGAACCAGATCGCCATTGCCGGTCTGGTGCAGGGACTGTCCGAGGCGTTGCGCTTCGGTGAGATGGCCGGGATGGACGGCAAGGCAGTGGTCGAGGTGATCAAGGGCGGCGCCGCGGGATCCTGGCAGATGGCCAATCGCTACGAGACGATGCTGGACGGCAAGTTCGAGCACGGCTTTGCGGTGGACTGGATGCGCAAGGACCTGGGCATCTGCCTGCAGACCGGCAACGAGATTGGCGCCCCGCTGCCGGTGACGGCGTTGGTCGATCAGTTCTACAAGGATGTGCAGGCGATGGGCGGCGGCCGCTGGGACACCTCGTCGCTCATTGCACGGCTGCGCAAGCTCTCGGATGCTTGAGGATCGCATCGCGCAGGGTCGGGGGGACGAACCCGCCGACCTGGTGCTCAAGGGGGGGACGGTCTGGTGCCTGGTCACCGGCGAGAAGATCGCGGGCGATGTGGCGATCTGCGGCGACA
>CAZKSE010000221.1:0-6246 GCA_964555305.1 uncultured Rhodobacter sp.
GTTCCGGGAATGCCCTATGGCTCGCCCGGCATGGGGCGAGAAAGCGCCCGACGAGCCTATGACGTGCTGCTGATCCGCCGGGACGGGACGACCGAAGTGTTCACCAGCTATCCCGCCGCCTGACGGGGCTATCCGTCTCCGGCCTCGCAGTAGGTCAGGAACCCAAGCATAGGCAGATCCCTGGTCCGGCCGCTATCGCAAGAGGGCCCGGATCGCGTTGTTGACCAGCTCGATGACGACGACGAACAGGATGACGACGATCGTCAGCGTGGCGACCTTCTCGTATTGGAAGGTGCGCACATAGGTCTGGATGTAGAAGCCGATCCCGCCGGCCCCGACAAGGCCGAGGATCAGGGATTCCCGCAGGTTCATCTCGAAGCGGAACAGCGTGTCGCGCACAATGTCGGGCGCGATCTGGGGCCAGGCGCCGAACCGCAGCTTCTGCAGGAAGGTTGCTCCCGCGCTGTCCAGCGCCTCGATCGGCGCGCTGTCGATACCCTCGATCGCTTCCGCATAGAACTTTGCGAGCATCCCGGTGGCATGGAAGGCGATCGCCAGAATGCCGGGAAGCGGGCCAAGCCCGACCGCCCCCACCATGAGCATCGCCACCAGGATCAGGGGAATGCCGCGAATGACCGCGAGCAGCCCCTTTACGGGCAGGTGAACCCAGGCAGGCACAAGGGTCCGCGAAGCCAGCACGCCCAGCACGATCGACAGGACGATGCAGCCCACGGTCCCGAGGACGGCGATGCGCAGGGTTTCGGCCGAGGATTCCACGACCACCGGCAGCACCGACATATCCGGCGGCATCATTCGCCCGAGGAAATCGGCGATACGGCCGCCGCTGGCCGCGAGCATCGCCAGGTCGATTTCGCTGCCGTGCCATGACCACAGGACCAGCACCGCCAGCCCGGCCGAAAGGGAGAAATGACCCCAGGACCGTCGCCGCGCTTCTTCGTGCCGATCCAATTCACGCCGTTCTTGGCCGGTATTGCGCACGCGATCAGTCATCCGGCCACCTCCGCATCGGGGCTGTGCGCGGCTTTCCTATAGATGCTTGCAAGGCGTTCGTCGGGCATCGCGTCCGGCGGGCCGTCGAACACGATCCGTCCGGCGTCGAGCGCGATCAGCCGCTCCACATAGCGCGCGACCAGCCGCGGCTGATGCGAGGACACGAGCAGGGCGGCGTTTCGCTTGAGAGCGCAGTCCTGCAACAGGGAAAGGACCGTTTCGGAGGTTACGGGGTCGAGATTGCTGATCGGTTCGTCCGCAAGGATGAGCTGCGGCGCCTGGGCGATGCAGCGCGCGATGGCGACGCGCTGGCGCTGGCCGCCGCTGAGCCGGTCAACCCGCCGCCCGGCCAGCTCCTCGATGCCGACATCGCGCAGCGCCTGCGACATGGCCCCGTGATCCGCCTCTCCGAAGCGGCCGAACAGCGACCAGGCCGGGCTGGTCCGCCCGAGCCGCCCGTTCAGCACGTTCTGCCGCACGGTGGCCTGTTCCACCAGCGCGAACTCCTGGAACACGAACCCCGTGTCGCATCGCCACGGACGGGGCGGCGGCTTGTCCGGCCGGAAGGTTCGGCCAAGCACCCGGGCTTCGCCCCGCCAGCCGCGCAGCCGGCCATCGAGGAGGCGAAGCAGGGTGCTCTTGCCCGCGCCCGAGGCGCCGACGAGCGCCACGCACTCGTCGGCCGCGATACTCAGTTCCCCGATCGCGAGCGTGTCGTGATCCGACCCTGGATAGCGGAACGACACGTCCCGCAGCACTACAGCGCCGGCGGCCACGGCATCGCCCTCATCGCAGGAGCCCATAGGCGGTGGCCAGCTCCGCCACTTCTTCATAGGCGGCCGGGTCCGGCAGGACATAGCCGTCCGGGCCGTAGACATGCTGAAGCAGGTAGCTGTTTTCCGGTTCGTTGAGCTTCAGCATGGCCGCGACGAACCGCGCGCGCAGGTCGGGATCGAGATCCTGGCGCGCGATGACGGTGTGCGAGGGGATCGGCCGTGACTCGGCGATCCATCTCACCTCGGCCTGTTGCGCGGGCGCGAGCAGCAGATCGGCGTATTGGCTGACCCCCGCGGCGTCGACCAGACCAGCCACGACGGCCTGGATGGCCTGCTGGTAGCCCCCGGCGAAGAACACCCTGCCGAAGAAGCGCCGCGGTTCCTCGCCGCGCTCCAGCAGACCGGCCTCCACGAAGGTGTCGAGCGGATAGAGGTAGCCCGATTCCGAAATGGGATCGGCGAAGGCGATCGACCTGCCCCGAAGGTCGGCGAGCTGTTCGATCCCGCTGTCGGCGCGCACGAAGATCCGGCCCGTGTAGGAGGCCATCCCGCGATAGACCTCGGCGAGCAGGATGGTGGCGCCGATATGCCTGTTGGCCAGGACGTAGGGCAGGGCGCCCATGAACGATATATCGGCCGAGCCGTTGCGCAACGCTTCGACCGCGGCGGCGTGATCGGCCGTCACGAAGCCGCGCACCGGCACGCCCAGCTCATCCGCCAGCCAGGCGGAGATGACCTCGGCATCGGTCATCAGCTTCTCCGGGTTCTCCTGGGGGATGAAGGCCAGCACCAGCCCCTCGCGCTGCTGCGCGAAGGCGAGGGCGGGTTGCAGAGGAAGGATCGCGGCGGCGGCAAGCAGCGTCCTTCTGTCGATCCCGGCACGGCGCGGCGAGGGCGGCGTCTCAATACATATCGTCATCATAGTCGTCCTGAAGCTGCTTGAACGCTTCCCACAAGGTCGCGGCGCGGTCCCAATCCCCCTCGTCAACGGCCTCCCGCAACCGCACCAGCATGGCCGACAGTTCGTAGACCCTGGGCTTGGCGGCCATGTTGGTCATGCCGCTCGCATCGCGGGCAAGATCGTCGGCGACGGTCGCCAGCATGAGGCTGGCATGGGGACCGTCACGCAGGGGAAGCAGCGTCTCGAAGGTGCTTGCGAATGTGGTCAGTTCTTCCCAGGCCAGACGGAACACCGAGTCCCGTCCCTCGAACGCCTGATACGGCTCGTCCGCATCGCCGACGGCTTCGAGATAGGCGGTGAGATCGGCACGCTCGGTTTCGGTCAGTTCCAGCCGATAGGTGCCGTCGAACCAGTCCACGACACTCGCCAGCGTCGGCAGCGAACCATCGGAGAGCACCGTAAAGTGTGGGGCAATTGCCGTTGATGGCCATTGATGGCACGATCAGTGCATGGATGCGCTCGGTGACGTTATTCAGCTGAAGACTCGGCTTTTGGGGATCAGTCCGATGATCTGGCGCCGCGTGATGGTTCCAGCAATCATGACGTTGCACGAGCTGCATGGGGTTTTGCAGGTGGCCATGGGATGGGAGAGCATTCATCTGTACGCCTTCGATATCTATGCGGTGCAGTACGGCTCCTTTGAATTGATGATAGGCAGTCCAAGAGTGCCGCTGGCGCAATTTTCGTTCCGAAAGAACGACAAGTTTTCCTACACGTACGACATGGGCGATGGCTGGGTGCATGAGATCCGCGTCGAGAGCATTTGCACTGCTGACCCGAAGAAGTCATATCCGTTTTGTACCGGCGGCTCCGGGCCCTGCCCGCCTGAAGAATGCGGTGGCCCGCAGGGTTATCTTGATCGCCGCGATGAGGCGGATGGGTATGGTGCGTGGCAGGACTTCGGCGTGATGGCTGAGTGGCTGGATGATCTGATCAAGCGGGACACGACGGATCTGACAGTGCGAGACGTGCTGACCGATGAGGTCGAAGCCGCGATGCAACGTGTTGTTGCGCGAGAGCCTTACCAGGCAGGCAAGTTTTCACGAAAACTGGTCAACCAAGCATTTCGGGACGGGCGGCACCGCGATCTGATGCATCAGCAGTTCGGATAAGCTGTCCGAAATCGTTCGGTTCCGGACATGGCATGATGACCTGTCCAGAAACTATCTTGAACCAGTATAGAACAGGTGTATGATTCTGGACGACATTTTCGGACAGAACAGCAGCCCTGTGACCAGAACATTTGCTTACGCCAGAGTATCGACAATCGAACAGGACCCCGAGAACCAGATCCGGGAGATTGCTGCTGCGGGATTTGTGGTGGAGCCGCACCGGATGATCGCCGAGACGGTTTCAGGGTCACAGGCCATCGCACACCGGAAGGGATTTGCGCGCCTTCTCGACAAGATGGAGCGCGGCGATGTTCTTGTCGTGACCAAGCTGGACAGGCTGGGGCGTGATGCGATTGATGTCAGCACCACCGTGGCCAAACTGGAAACTCTGGGCATCCGTGTGCATTGCCTTGCATTGGGTGGCGTGGATCTGACCAGTTCTGCGGGCAAGCTGACGATGGGTGTGATCAACGCGGTTGCCCAGTTCGAGCGTGACCTGCTGATCGAGCGCACGCAATCCGGGCTGGCACGCGCCAAGGCGCAAGGCAAAGCATTGGGGCGCCCATCAACTCTTTCGGCTGATGAGCAGGCGCTGGTCCGTGAAAGGATCGCCGATGGCGAGACAGTTTCCTCGATCGCCCGCGACATGGGCACCAGTCGGCAGACAATCATGCGGGCGAGAGATTCAGAACCAAAATAATCAAGCAGACAGGCAGGACCCCGAAGATGGACATCGAAATCAGCGTCACTATCACTGCGCCAGACGGCACCGCCCACACGGACAAGATTGGCGCATTTTCCAAGGGCATTGAGGCCGCGGGTGATATCGGCCTGTCCATAGAGGAAGGCAAAGCCGTTCTTTCGGGCATCCAGCAGAAAGTTGTTGCCGCGCAGTGCGAGGCGTTTTGCATCAAACACGCACGCTGTACATGCTGTGATCGAAAGTTGCGTGGCAAAGGTTGGCGGCAAATCCGATACCGGACGGTCTTCGGCGACATCGTCATTGACAGTCCGCGCCTCTATTCCTGCCAGTGCCACAATGGCTCAGCCAAAACCTTTAGCCCCCTGAACCAACTTTTGCCCCACCATATCGCCCCGGAGCTGCTCTGGCTTGAGACGAAATGGGCTTCCCTTGTGTCTTTCGGGGTCACGTCTGATCTATTGAAAGATGTGCTGCCGATTGATGTGAAGCTCAATCCAGATACCATCCGCAGACATTTGGGGCGCGTGGCCACGCGGATGGAGGCAGAATTGGCTGATGAGCGTTACAATTTTATTGAAACAAGCGCCCACCAGCGCGCCGAGCTTCCCAACCCGGAAGGCCAAATCACCGTCGGTATCGACGGCGGCTATGTGCGGTCCCGCGACCCTGGTCAGTCGCATTTCGAAGTCACGGTTGGCAAATCCATCCCCACAGATCGTCCCAGCCGCTACCTTGGGCTTGTCCAAAGTCATGATGACAAGCCCAAGCGGCGACTGCACGAGGTTCTGAAGGATCAGGGCTGGCAGGAAAACCAACCGGTGACATTCATGACCGACGGCGGAGACACGGTCATCAACATGGCGCGGTATATGGCACCTACCTCAGAGCACATCCTGGACTGGTTCCACATCACCATGCGCATCACCGTGATGCAGCAATACGTGAAAGGGCTGGCGCATCACAATGAAGACGACGCTGAGAAACTGGCTAAATTGCTGCGCCAGATCAAAGGGTTCCTTTGGAATGGCAACCTGCACGATGGTCATGCAGCAATTGAAGACCTTGTCATCGATCTGGAAGATGTCGAGACAGACTATGCCAGCATCAAGGCACTCCGAAAGGCGGCGTTGGAATTCGCGACCTATAGCACCAACAACGCCTCGATGATCCCGAATTACGCGGAAAGACGACGGTATGGTGAACGTGTTTCAACCGGCTTTGTCGAAAGCACCGTCAACACCGTCGTTGGAAAGCGCTTCGGCAAGCGTCAACAGATGCGCTGGTCAAAACGAGGCGCGCACCTCATGCTGCAAACCCGAACTCGGGTGCTCGATGGCACGCTGCGCACCAAGTTCGAGCAATGGTATCCGGCGCTGAAATCTTCGTCAGAAACCGAAATGGCTGCATGATTGCCCCATACATTGCGGTACTCTCCAAATCCATGAGGAACATGCCTCGGGCGGCAATCGCGCCCGCCCGGTGCTGGCACGGGTGCTAGAGCGGATCGGCAAGGGCGACACGCTGGTCGTCGTGCGGATCGACCGTCTCGCGCGATCCCTGTCGCATCTGCTGGAAGTAATCGAGCGGCTCGAGGCCAAGGGCGCGTTCTTTCGCTCGATCCAGGACCCGATCGACACGGCATCGCCGCAGGGTAAGTTCACACTGCAAGTTCTTGGGGCCGCA
>CAZKSE010000222.1:0-6210 GCA_964555305.1 uncultured Rhodobacter sp.
CAGACCACCGCGCCGGGCGCGGCCTCCGCGGCGGCGGCTTCGGCGAAACGCCAGTTCACCTCGCGGAAGTTGGGCCAGTCGACGGGGTCGTAGTTGTAGCGATCCTTGAAGCCATGCAGGATCGGCCAGAAAGCCTCTTTCGAGGTGACGTGGTAGAATTCGCGCACTTGGTGCTCGGACAGTGGCAGCCGCGCAACCGAATAGCTGCCGAAAGCGTCCTCGATCCGGATCACTGGCTCGAAGCCGGGGTTTGAAGGATCGTCGGCCAGCTTCCAGGCCACCCAGGCCCCGCGGTCGACCCGTCCGAAGAAGCTTTTCAGCGTCGGCACGATCCCGTTCGGGCTCTTGTTCTCTCGGTAGACGGTGCGGCCATCGACATCGACCTCCTCATACGGTTGGCGGTGGTAGACGATGACCAAATCGGAAGACATGCAGGACCCTTTCGTCAGGCGGCGATATGGGAAAGGTAGCCGAACCGGCGGATGGCCTCGGCGATGCCGGCGGCGCCTTCGCCCCGGGCGCGGTGCACATGTTCCGCCTTTTCAAGCTCCTCAAGCAGCGCGGGCTCGGCGTTTCCGACCGCAACGGCAGGCAGGCCCGAATTCAGCATCGACAGATCGTTGAGCGTATCGCCCGCCACCAGCACACGGCGGTCGGGGACGCCGAGCTCGGCCAGCAATCGGCGCAGTGTGGGACCTTTGCTGATCCCGCGTGGCAAGACATCGAAGAAGCGATTGTCAGACGACAGGGCATCGAGGCCCAGTTCATCCACGATCCGATAGGCACGCGCGTCAAATCGGTCCGGGTCCATGTCGTAGCTGACCCGGTATCGGAAAGACGTGGGCTGCACGCGCAGGCCGCCGATGCCGGACAGCGCCTCGCGCACACGCGGCCCGGCATCGCCCCAGCGCGCGGCGATCTCGACCTCCAGTGCGGGGAGCGGGGCGAAACCGGTCCCTGCATTGCGTTCAGCGATCGTGGTACCGACATCGCCCACGACATAATCCGGGCGCGGAACCTCGGCACGGGTGAGTTTCTCGATAAAATCCAGATCGCGCCCGGTCACGAAGATCAGCCCCACCGTCGCCCGGTTCGCCTCGATCCAGTCGTAGAGCCGCGCACGGTCAGCGGAACTGCCGCCAAGGAAGGTGCCGTCCAGGTCGGTCGCCAGAACCAGCGTCTTTTCGGCGAGATCGCCTTGGCAATTGGACGGGGTCGGGCAAAGGGTCATGGTTAACTCTCCGGAATACGCAGCACTTGACGGATCACCTCGCAAGGGGCACGAGGCTTCGGGCGGGGTGGTCGAAGGAGAGATCCATCGCGCGGGGTTCAGCCTCGATCGGGCGGGACCAGAGCGCGGCGAAGGCGGCGTCGAGCGGCACGCCATCTTGCAGCACGGTGCGCACCGTCTCGCAGATGGGCAACGCTATACCGAGGCGTCGCGCCAGATCGGTGACGGATTTTGCGTTCACCTCACCTTCGACCACCACGGGGCGGCCGTCAAAGCAGTGCGCCCGCGCAATCCCCTTCCCCAGTTGCTGACCCAGCGACATGTTGCGAGAGGTCGGACTGGAGCAGGTGAGCGTCAGATCGCCCGCGCCGGAGAGTCCCGTCACTGTCTCGCGCCGTCCGCCCAATGCCTCGGCTAGCGATTTCATCTCGTCCAGGCCGCGCGTGATAATCGCGGCGCGTGTGTTCTCGCCATGCCCCGCGCCGGTCATCATCCCGCAGGCAATGGCGATGACGTTCTTGACCGCGCCGCCGATCTCGACGCCAATCAGGTCATCGGAGACATACGCCCGGAAAGTCGCGGTGCTGAGCGAGACAGCCATCCGCACCGCCGGGCTGTCGCCCGGCGCCAGCCGGTCGGCGAAGGTGAAGGGAAAGGCGACGGTTGCCGCGGTCGGATGACCCAGCGCGACCTCACGCGCGAAGGTCGGGCCCGAGATGACGCCCACGGGCCGTGCACCCAGCTCGTCCTCGGCGACCTGCGTCATCAGAAGACCCGTCTCGGCCTCGATCCCCTTGGCACAAACGGCAACCGGCATCCCGGTCGGCGCGTGACGGGCGAGCTGCCGGGCCACGGAGCGCAGGGCGGTCGAGGGCACGACGATCAGGGCCGCGTCGGCATCGTGAAGCGCCTCCTTCAGCGTCGAGACGGCGTTCAGGCGTGGGGGCAAAGCAATGCCGGGCAAGTGGCGGTCGTTTTCACGACGGTCGGCGATCGCGCCCATCACAGCGGCGTCCCGCCCCCAGAGCCGCACCTCGCGCCCGGCCTCTGCCAGTGTGGCGGCCAAGGCGGTTCCCCAGCTACCCGCGCCGAGCACGGCCAGCTTCCCGAAGGGGTGCGCTTCTGGCCGGGACGGGGCATCGCGGCTTGCATGATCCTTCATACGGGCCTCGCTTCTAACTTGCGTGTGGCACCCGATAGGCTCCAGGTTCCACCCGGCCATGTCTGCCATCTGGCGCGGTGCCGAGCGGCACCTTAGCTGTTCTTGATCACCTTCCACACCTAGCGGGAGGATGGAAAACGACAAGTTTGGCGTCGCTTTCAAGCCATCGCTTTCAGGCCGTATGCGGCGATGCGGCTTTTTCTGCAAAAATACGCGCCAATCCGCCCATCTTTTGACCAGACCGACATCCGCTGGTGCCGTGCGATGCCACGGACGTGGGGCGCGGCCCGCCATCTGCGGGGCGCAAATTTTCGGGCGCGCAGCGCGACAAACAGGTAGAGTGGGATCAACCGTGGGTCGCGATGGAAAGACTGCTGATCATGCCGAAGACCATCATCCTCTTGCTCGACGGGACGTCGAACACGATTTCGGCGCAGCGGACGAATATCCTGCGGCTCTATGGCTGCCTGCGGAAAAGCCCGGCACAATTAGTCTACTACGATCCGGGCGTGGGGACGATGGGACCTCAGGACATCTGGTCGCGGCGCCTGCAGGAGATGTCCGAGATCTGGGGCATGGCGACCGGGTTCGGGATCGACCGCAACGTGAAGGCAGCCTACCGCTTCTTGGTCGAGAACTACGACAACGGGCAGGCCGCGGGGACCGAGCGTGACCGGATCTGCATCTTCGGTTTCTCGCGCGGGGCCTATACAGCGCGCATCCTGGCGGGGTTCATTCATACGATCGGCCTGCTGGAGCCGCGCAACCTGAACCTGCTCGATCATGCCTATCGCGCCTACAAGCGTATCGGCGAGGCGGGCGATGCCGATGCCTTTGCCGAGGTCTCTCTATATGAACGGATCCTGGCAACAGACCGGCCGCCGGTGCATCTGCTGGGGCTGTTCGATACGGTGGGATCGGTGATCGAACCGGGGCGTGGGATCCTGCCGCGGCTGCGCAGCCATGCGTTCACCTCGCGCAATCCGTCGGTCGCGCATGTCCGCCATGCGGTGGCGCTTGATGAGAAGCGGCGCATGTATGACGCGATCCGCTGGCCCGAGGGCGAGGTGCACCGCCCCGACCGTTTCGTCCAGGACCGGACCGTGCCGCAGGATGTGCGCGAGGTCTGGTTCACCGGCTGTCACGCCGATATCGGCGGCGGCCACCCCGAGGCCCGCTCGGCGCTGGCCAAGATCCCGCTGCTATGGATGATCGAGGAGACGCGGGAGCTGGGGCTTGATTACGTCACGCAGACGGTGAACCGGATCGTGCGGGGCGCGCATGCAAACCAGCCCTACCTCGCTCCTGATCCGATGGGGCCGATCAACGAGTCGCTGCGCGGGGCGTGGAAGCTGCTGGAATACATCCCCCTGCCGAGCAAGCGCGAAGGCTTGGCAGGGTTCAAGATGACGCGGGGACGCCCGCGCGTGCTGGCGCCGGATGCGCGTGTCCATGCCTCGGTCCTGGAACGCGCCGAGAAGAGCGGGAAACGCCCCCCGAACCTGCCCGCAACGCCCCGGATCGAGCCCTGAGGATGGGCAAAATCGCCCCAGACCGCGCGCGTGCGCCAGCGCTCAACAGACTAAAGCTTTGTTTTTATTTTATTTCGTGATTTTTGTTAACCTCATGGAAAGGCCGAAATCACGACAAAAGCCACCCGTTAGGGGCACGCGCTCTCCCCTCTCCCGGGGCAGCTGGTCACGCGGCTGAAAAGGGGCGTTTTGCCCGCCTTCTCAACTCAAGATAGCGAAGATGAACCGCAAGCTGACCAGCGCGAGGAAGATGCCGAAGGCCATTTCCAGCGCGCGCCGGGACAGGCTATGGGCCAGTCGCACACCCAGGCTTGCCGTCATCACCGTGGTAGGCACGAAAAGGATCACCCCCAGAAGCGAGACGAAGCCGATTGCATCGGGCGGCAAATCTGCGCGTCCCCAGCCGGCGAAGACATAGCCCAGTGCACCGGGAATCGAGATCAGCACGCCGATCCCGGCCGATGTGGCGACCGCCTGATGGATCGAGCGCCCATGCAGGGTCATGATGATGTTGGCAATCTGCCCCCCACCAATCCCCATCAGCGAGGACAGGAGCCCGATCACCCAGCCATAGATCCGCAACAGCCAGCCGGTGGGCAGGTCGCTGGCAAAGTCCCAACGCTTGGTGCCGCTGATCAGCTTCACGGCGTTCACCCCCGCAACGACGACGAAGACCAGTTGCATGACGATGGGCGAGGCATAGCGCGCGATCACCGCCCCCACGAGGACACCGACAACGATGGGCACCGCCCAGCGGCGCAGAAGCTCGGAATCGACCGCGCCACGCGCGAGATGCGCACGGTAGGATCGCAGCGAGGTCGGAATGATCACCGCAAGCGATGTGCCGACCGCCAGCGGCATCCGCGCGGCGTCGTCGACGCCCAGAAAACCGAAGGTTTCAAAGAGGACGGGAACCATCAGCGCGCCGCCGCCGACGCCGAAGAGACCGGCCAGAACGCCGGTCAGCGCACCCGCGACCAGCAATACGCCGGCCAGAACGATCAGTTCCGCAGAAAATTCCATGAGACGGCAGCCTTTGCTTCGGCGAAAGGGGATCTGACGGCGGGGTCGGGTTCACTACCCTGCCCCGCCGCGGCGCTCACTTGTTGACCATCCGCGAGGCCGAGGGAAGCCCCTTCGCCGCGCGCTCGGCTTCCAGCAGGGCGATGCGCGCGTCGATCAGCCGACGGTCGATCATGCCGCTGGGATTGTCGCGGGTGGGCATCGTTTCGGCCACATGCAGAAAGCGTTCCTGCGCGACCGCATAAAGGCGCCGCAATTCGGCCAGGGGTTCGCTGTCGTCATCGGCACGGATGTCGAGCCAAGCGTAATCCTGGTCGCGGTAGACAGTGAGCGCCGCGGACTGCCGGCCGCGCTTGTCGCCGCCGGCATCCTCGCCGGCCTGCATCGCGGTCAGGAGCCGTTCGGCAAAGGGGAGATGCGTCCCCGCCAGATAGGCCTTGAGCGTCACCTCCAGCACCTGCGGCCCTTCGAGCATGTTGCCCGCGACAGACACGTTGTCCGCCAGCAGATGCCCGCACCAGTCGATGCAATCCGCGCCGGTGAAGGCGGCGTTGCGCCCCTGCGCGTCGACCAGGTGCAGCTGCCGGTTCGGATGACCGGCATCCTGCGCGACCAGCGCGTCGATGACCTGCTGCGGGGACAGGCCCGCCTCGAGCATGCGCAGACCGTCGGTGCCCCACATCGGGCTGATGAAGGCTTGCGTGGCAATCGCGCCCAGGCCGCCCCGCATGTGCGGAACGACGCCGCCCACCGCAAAGAAGCGGCTGGCGACGGCGATGCCAAGATGCCCCGTGACGGGGTCGCGGGCAACGATGGACCAGGTCATCTCAGCGCCCCACCGCGTAGGCCTGCATGAGCCGCGGCGTGGCCGCTGCGCGCAGCAGCCCGTCGGCATCGCGCCGCGCGGCGGTCAACCTGCCGACGGACCATTCGGGCGCAGCGGTGACCTTGTGGCCGCGCGCGCGCAACGACTCGAGCACGCCCGAGCCGATGTTGCGCTCGATCGTCAGCCCGCCGGGTTCACGGGCGCGCGGGAAGAACGAGGCGGGGAAATGCGTCGAATGGAAGAGCGGCTGGTCGATCACCTGTTGCAGGTTCAACTGCGAATGGACGTAGCGCAGGAAGAAGACAAGCTGCCACTGATCCTGCTGGTCGCCGCCGGGCGTGCCGAAGACCATCCGCGGTTCGCCATCCTGGAAGGCCAGCGAGGGCGTCAGCGTGGTGCGCGGACGCTTGCCCGGCGCGAGCGAGGTCGGCAGACC
>CAZKSE010000223.1:0-6204 GCA_964555305.1 uncultured Rhodobacter sp.
CGCCGCGCGCGGAACGCGCGCGGCGCCCGGCCCAACGCGAGGAGAGTTGTGCCGCAGGCACAGCTGGACGAGGGGCGGGAGCACGTGGAGTCCCGCGGCCAGGGGCGCGCCCGGGGGCGGCTCAGAAGAGCGCGCGCGGCAGCCAGGTGGCGATGGGGGGCGCGAGCCAGATGATCAGGATCGCGACCACCTGCAGCAGGATGAAGGGGATCACGCCGCGGTAGATCATGCCGGTGGTCACACTCTTCGGGGCCGCACCGCGCAGATAGAAGAGCGAGAACCCGAAAGGTGGCGTCAGGAACGAGGTTTGCAGGTTCACCGCGATCAGCACCACCAGCCAGATCGGATCATGCCCCATCAGGATCAGGGGCGGGATCAGCAAGGGCAGCAGGATCACCGAGATCTCGACGAAGTCGAGGAAGAAGCCGAGGATGAAGACGAAGAGCATGGCGAAGATCAGCGCCCCGGTCGCGCCGCCGGGCAGCGCCTCGAGGATGGCGGCGACGCGGTGTTCGCCCCCCAGCCCGACGAAGACCAGGCTGAAATACGACGCCATCAGGATCGTGGCGAAAATCATCGCGGTCACGATCATGGTCTGCGCCAGCGCCGGAACGACCAGCCGCTGCCGGCCGAGCGCCCAGAGCGCGGCGGCCACCGCGACCATCCCCCAGAGGCCCATCGCGCCATAGATCGCGCCCAGGGTGAATTCGAACCCGCCCGCATCCGAGCGCTGAAGCCGCACCGGCTGCACGCCGGCGGCCACTGCCAGCACCAGAAGGGCGGCCGCCCCCGAAACGATCAGCCAGCGCGGCGCCCCCTGCCGGAAGCCCGCCAGAAGGATGGCGCCGATGGCGCCGACGCTGGCCGCTTCGTTGGGCGAGGCGATGCCGCCGAGGATCGCGCCCAGCACCGCCACGATCAGGATGATCGGCGGCAGGATCGCGCCGAGGATCTGCGCGGTGGTGACGGTATCCACCCGCTCGCGCATGGCCGGGGCGTCCTGCGGGCGCAGCAGCGCGCGGGCGAGGATATAGCCGATGTAGATCGCCACCAGCATGAAGCCGGGCACCAGGGCCGCGGCAAAGGTCTGCCCGACCGAAATGGTTTCGATGGAAAAGCGCCCCTGCGCGTATTGCGCCTGCTGAAAGGCCGAGGACATGACCTCGGCCAGGATGATCAGGAGCGTCGAGGGCGGGATGATCTGGCCCAAGGTGCCGGCGGTGCAGACCGCGCCCGAGGCAAGTTTCGGGTCATAGCCATTGCGCAGCATCGCCGGCAGCGCGATCAGCCCCATCGCCACGACGGTCGCCCCGACGATGCCCGTGGAGGCCGCCAGCAGCGCCCCCACCACCATGACCGAGACGCCCAGCCCCCCGCGGACCTGGCCGAAAAGCCGACCCATGGTTTCCAGCAGCTCCTCGGCGATGCGGGACTTTTCCAGCACCACGCCCATCAGCACGAACAAGGGGATCGCGGTCAGCACCGGATTGGTCATCACCCCGAAGAAACGCTGCCCCAGCGCGCCCATCAGATTGATCGGAAAGGCATCGAGCCACCAGCCCAGAAGCGCGAAGGCCGAGGCCACGCCGGCGATGGTGAAGGCGACCGGATAGCCCAGCAGGATGAACCCGATGAGCGCCGCGAACATCAGAAGATCAAGCGGCATCATTGCCCTCCCGCAGGCGGATCAGGTCCCGGATCAGCGCCGAGCTGCCCTGGATCAGCAAGAGGATGCAGAAGGCGGGGACCAGGGATTTCAGCAGGAACGAGGCCGGGATGCCGCCGACCGAAATGGGCCCTTCCAGGATCGCCCAGGACCGGCGCACCATCGGCCAGGACCAGTAGAGCAGCAGGATCAGCGCCGGGCCGAGCAGCGCCAGATGCCCGAAGATGTCGGTCAGCGCCTGCCCGCGCGGCGTGCGTTTGGCGTAGAAGATGTCGACCCGCACATGGCCCTGCGCCCAGAGCGTGTAGCCCGCGCCCAGCATGAAGAGGCTGGCATGCAGGTAGAGCACCCCCTCGCTCCAGAAGATCGAGGCGATGCCGAAGACATAGCGCAGAAGGACCAGCACGAATTGCAGCAGCACCATGGCCAGCGCCGTCCACATCACCACCGCGCCCACGGCACGGTTGATCGAGTCGAGCCCATCGCAAAGGCGGGACATGGCACGGGACATCACGGGGCTCCGTCAGCAAGTGGCGGCGGGCGCGTGCCCGCCGCCGTGAGGGCGTCAGCCGCCGTAGGTGTAGTCGAGCCCGCGCGCGTTCAGCTGCGCGGCTTCGGCATGGGCCATGTATTCGACCATCAGGTTGCGGTAGTCGAGGAAGCTCTCGGTGATCCGCACGACCAGCTCGTCGCTGTCGGCCAGCATCTCGTTGAGGACCTCGCCCATCGCGTCGCCCATGGCGGTGATGATCTCCTCGGGCCACTGGCGGACCTCGGTGCCGCTGGCGACCAGTTCGCGCAGGGCCATGGCGTGCTTGGTGTTGTATTCGGTCAGCACCGGGTTGTAGAGGCTTTCGGCGGCATACTGGACGGCCTGTTTCAGGTCGTCGTCAAGCCCGTTCCAGGCATCGAGGTTGATCGCGCATTCCTCGGCCGAGGAGGGCTCGCCCACGCCGTTGTCGTAGTAGTAGCGCGCGACCTGCTGGAACCCGAGGGCCGAATCCGACCACGGGCCGATGAATTCGCCGGCATCCAGCGCGCCCGATTGCAGCGCCTGGAACATCGCCGGGCCGGGCATCGCCTCGACCGCGACGCCGAGCTTCGACATCACCTCGGAATTGAGGCCGGTGGTGCGGTAGCGCAGGCCGCGCAGGTCGTCGACGCTGGTGATCTCGTTGCGGAACCAGCCGGCCCATTGCGGGCCGGAATTGCCGCAAAGGAAGGGCTTCAGATTGAAGCGGGCATACATCTCGTCATAGAGTTCCTGCCCGCCGCCGTGCAGCATCCAGCCGTGCTGCTCGATCGCGTTGAGGCCCAGGGGCTGCGAGCCGAAGAGCAGGATCCCCTTGGATTTCGACCCCCAGTAGGCGGGAACGGCGTGGTAGATCTCGGCCGTGCCCTCGCCCACCGCGTCGAAGACGCCGGGGCCGGGGACGATCTCGCCGGCGGCGAAAAGCTCCACCTCCAGCCGGCCGCCGGAAAGCGTGGTGATCCGGTCGGCGAGCATCTGCGCGGCCACACCCGGCCCGGGCAGGTTGCGCGGCCAGGCCGAAACCAGACGCCAGCGCGTCACGTTCTGCGCGATCGCCGGGGCAGCGAGCCCCGCGGCCGCGGCGCCCACGGTCGCGGCGCTGAGAAATGCACGACGTTTCATGTCAGTCTCCCTTGGTTGGACAGTCTGCAGGGTGGTCAATCTTTCAGAATGCCGGGCAGGTTGAGCCCGTGTTCGCGCGCGCAGTCAAGGGCGATGTCGTAGCCGGCATCGGCATGGCGCATGACGCCGGTCGCGGGGTCGTTCCACAGCACATTGGCGATTCGCCGGTCGGCATCCTCGGTCCCGTCGCAGCAGATGACCATCCCCGAATGCTGCGAAAATCCCATGCCGACGCCGCCGCCGTGATGCAGGCTGACCCAGGTGGCGCCGGATGCACAATTCAGCAGCGCATTGAGAAGCGGCCAGTCGCTGACCGCGTCCGAGCCGTCCTTCATCGCCTCGGTCTCGCGGTTGGGCGAGGCGACGGAGCCCGAATCGAGGTGGTCGCGGCCGATGACGACCGGCGCTTTCAGCTCGCCCGTGCGCACCATCTCGTTGATGGCGAGGCCGGCGCGGTGCCGATCGCCAAGGCCGATCCACATGATCCGCGCCGGCAGGCCCTGGAACGCGATCCGCTCGCGTGCCATGTCGAGCCAGCGGTGCAGGTGCTCGTTCTCGGGGAAGAGCTCCTTCATCTTCGCATCGGTCTTGTAGATATCCTCCGGATCGCCCGAGAGCGCGGCCCAGCGGAAGGGGCCGACACCGCGGCAGAAGAGCGGGCGGATATAGGCGGGCACGAAGCCGGGGAAGGCAAAGGCGTTCTCCAGCCCCTCCTCCAGGGCGACCTGGCGGATGTTGTTGCCGTAATCCAGCGTCGGCACGCCCGCATTCCAGAAATCGACCATCGCCGCGACATGCGCCTTCATGCTGGCGCGGGCGGCCGCCTCCACGGCCTTGGGGTCGCTTTCCTGCTTGGCGCGCCATTCGGCGACGGACCAGCCGAGCGGCAGGTAGCCGTGGATCGGATCATGGGCCGAGGTCTGATCGGTGACCATGTCCGGGCGCGGGCCGCCGGCCTTCATCCGCTTGTAAAGCTCGGGGAAGACCTCGGCTGCGTTGCCGATCAGGGCGACCGACTTCGCCTCGCCGGCTTTCGTCCAGCGGTCGATCATCGCCAGCGCCTCGTCGAGACTGTGGGTCTTTTCATCGCAGTAGCGGGTGCGAATGCGGAAATCGGCGCGGGTTTCGTCGCATTCGACGGCCAGGCAGCAGGCCCCGGCCATCACCGCCGCAAGGGGTTGCGCGCCGCCCATGCCGCCCAGTCCGGCGGTCAGGATCCACTTGCCCTTCAGATCGCCCCCGTAATGCTGACGGCCGGCTTCTGCGAAGGTCTCGTAGGTTCCCTGCACAATACCTTGGGTTCCAATGTAAATCCAGGATCCCGCGGTCATCTGGCCATACATCGCCAGCCCCTTGCGGTCGAGTTCGTTGAAATGCGCCCAGGTCGCCCAGTGCGGCACGAGGTTCGAGTTGGCGATCAGCACGCGGGGCGCGTCCCGGTGGGTGCGGAAGACCCCAACGGGCTTGCCGGATTGCACCAGAAGCGTCTGATCTTCCTCTAGCTTCTTCAGCTCGGCCACGATGCGGTCGAAATCGTCCCAGGTGCGCGCGGCGCGACCGATGCCGCCGTAGACCACGAGCTCATGCGGGTTCTCGGCCACATCGGGGTGCAGGTTGTTCATCAGCATCCGCAAGGGCGCCTCGGTCAGCCAGCTTTTCGCGTTCAGCTCGGGGCCGGTGGGCGGAAAGATGTCGCGGATGTTGTGGCGGGGATTGGACATGTCAGGACCTCAAGCTGGGGGCCAGATCGGCCAGGCGATGCAGAATGGTGGAAAGGACCGGGCGCAGGCGCGCAGCCTTCTCGGGCGAGAGCGCGAAGGGCGGGGTTTCGGTGTCAAGATGCGTCGATTGTGCCAGCTCCATCTGGAGGGCGTGCAGCCCCTCGGCGGGGCGACCGTAGTGGCGCGTGGTCCAGCCGCCCTTGAAGCGACCGTTGAGAATATGGGTGTAACCCCCTGCCCCGGCGCAGATTTCAAGCGTTGCCGATTCAAGTTCCCTGGCGCAGGTCACGCCGCCGGCGGTGCCGATGTTGAAATCGGGCAAGGTGCCCTCGAAGAGAAACGGGATATGCGAACGGATGGAGTGGCAATCGCAGAGGATGGCGATACCATGCCGGGCGCGCACGCGGTCGAGTTCCGCGGCCAGCGCGGCGTGGTAGGGCGCGTGATACTCTGCCCTGCGCCGGGCGATGTCCTCGGCGCCGGGCGCGTCGGTCCAGATGGGTGCGCCGTCGAAATCGGTGACCGGCACCAGCCCCGTGGTGTTTTGCCCGGGATAGAGGCTTTCGTCATCGGGCGCGCGGTTGGCGTCGATCACATAGCGATGAAAGGTCGCGCGGACGGTGCTCGCGCCGGGCAGCAACCCCTCGTAGAGCTTGTGGATATGCCAATCGGTATCGGCGAGGATCCGGCCCCGGTCATTCAGCCGCGAGAAGATTTCGGGCGGCAGGAAGGTGCCGGTATGGGGCAGGCCCAGCACCACGGGGCTGTCGCCGCGCGTCACCTCGACCGGGGTCACAGCGGGAACTCCAGCCCGGCGGCGCGGATCAGGCGCGCGTCGCGGATCAGGGTTGCCGCGCCCTCGATCTCGGGCGCGAGGTAGCGGTCCTGATCGAGGGTCGGCGCCTGCGCGCGCAGCGCGTCGATGGCGGATTGCAGGCGCGGCGCGGTCTTCAGGGGCGCGCGGAAATCGATGCCCTGTGCGGCGCACAGCGCCTCCACGCCCAGGATGACCGAGAGATTGGCGTTCATCCGCATGAGCCGCCGGGCGCCGTGGGCGGCCATGCTGACATGATCCTCCTGATTGGCGGAGGTGGGCGTGGAATCGGTCGAACAGGGGTTGGCGAGGTGCTTGTTCTCGCTCATCAGCGCGGCCGTCGTCACCT
>CAZKSE010000224.1:0-6201 GCA_964555305.1 uncultured Rhodobacter sp.
CGGTTCGCGAAAGCGACAAGCTGAAGCTCAAACGGTGGTCACGCACCGCTTACCGAAAAGCCTACCTCCCGCATTTACCAAGGAGACCTGCATGTCCCTCATCGTCCTTGTCCTGGTCACCGGCGTCATCTTCCTCGCCGCGGATGCAGTGATGCTGCCCAAGGTCGTCAAACCGCTTTTCGAGCGGCATCTGGGCGACGCGATCCTTCGAAGCCCAAGACCGGCTCCGGCGGTCCTCTTTTATTTCCTTTACGTTGCCGGGATGGTCTGGTTCGTGGGCTGGCCCGCGCTTCAGGAGGGTGCCCCAGCCATGGCGCTTCTCAACGGTGCACTGCTGGGTCTTCTAGCCTATGGCACCTACGAACTTGTCAGTTGGACAGTCATGCGGGACTGGCACCCGCGGATGGTAGCCGTGGACATGGCATGGGGAACAACGCTGACTGCCGTCTCGATTTCGGCCGGAGTGCTGGCAGCCCTAGCGATAAGTTGAGCGCCAAAGGTGTGGTCTTCCAGGCACTCCAGGCTGAGTTGTTCGTCGTCAGTCCATTTGGCCACCGGGATCAAGCCGGGCGCGGATGTCACTTCCTTGAGAAGAGGCTGCCAAATTTTAACCAGTGCCAGGCGCTGGACGGCCGCTCCGGATCGAGCAGGTCGCTCTCAGCCAGCACGTCCTCTTCGATCGCATGCAGTTCCGGTGGCTCGAAGCGAACAAGCGTGCGACCCTGTCCGCGAAGCTCTTCGATCGCTGCAATCAAACTGTTCTCCTGCCGGGCAATCGCCTTCTCGACAGTGGCGACGTCAACACCGAGGTGTTCGGCCAGAAGGTCGTTGCGCAGTTCGACAATGCGCCTTCTCAGCGGCTCGCTTTGGTTCGGCAGTGCTTCCACGGATAAGTCACACTCGGTATCGAAGCCGAGCGACCGATTGTTGAGATTGGACGAGCCGACCCTGAGTAGCCGGTCATCCATCACGACGACCTTGGCATGCACATAGATCGGTTCACCATTACGCGTGACCGGTGTGTAGATACGGAAGCGGTCGTGAACGTCCGAGTTTCGGATGACCCGCAAAAGGCGGGCGCGCGAGGAGCCCATCACCTTCTCCTCAAGCCACCCATCGGCAGTATCTGGATTGATGATGATAATCTCAGGGCCGTTTGGTTCACGGAGGCGCAACACCAGCGCCTCGACGATCTTGCGCGAGGCGAAATACTGGCTTTCGATGTAGAGCGTCCGTTGAGTGGCAGCGATCACGGCAAGATAAAGTGCTTCGATTTCGTGGACCGCCGCGTGGCCGCCGTAGTCCGGAAGCGTGCGCGATATCGCTACATCGACGTTTCTTAGAGTCGGCTTCATCCCTTTTGGCCAAGCGTCGCTGACGGTGCGGGATTTCGGAATGTCTTCATCTGTTGCGCGCTTCCACCGATCACGCGCGAGTTCGCCCAGAGCGCGCGCGGCATCGCCGTCGACCGCTGTCGTTACATCGTGCCAAGGGCCATAGCGCCGCTTCGTGGTCGGTCGGACGCGTCGTGGATCGTCGTCGAGATGCTCTCGCGTATCCCAACGATCAGCCGTCATGTCGATGCCGCCACAGAATGCCAGCGAGTCGTCAATGACGACGATCTTCTGGTGATGCGCCGAACCTGTAGGATGCGCATGATCGAGCTTGAAGCGAATGCGTTTGCTGGTGAGCCAGTTCAGCACGACCAGCGGTGTCGAGCCGCGACCGAGTGCCTGAAGCATACCCAGGTCCCATTTGAGGACATAAACTCGCAGGTCAGGCCTGCGCTTGACCACCCATGCGAGATACCGGCCAAGTTGATTTGGCGCCGCGCTCGTTTCGTCTTGAGGAACAAGTTTGATCCGCGTGTCGAAATCCCAGCCGATAAGGATGACGGTATGTCGTGCCTTGAAAATCGCCTCCTTGATCGCGGCGAAATAATCCGCAGCATCGATAATCACTGACAAACGGTTGGCCCGTTCGATACGCCAGCACGTCCTGCCCGGGGAAAGGACTTGCCGATTCTCAGCACGTTCCATGCCAGTCCTCTCCCTCTCGCTGTGTATGCTACTTACCCGCAAACGGGTCAGCGCTACAAATTACGCTGTGGTGAAGGTAATTCTCGCTTGATCGATGGACGAGCCTTCGAAACTGGCGCAGACCCCGCAGCGCCCGCGTGAAAAGCCGGGTCGCGGTAGGTCCCGAAAGTGCGCTGTCAGTGTCCTTCCGCCAAGCGACGACTACCACTTCGCCGCCAGGCACGAGCGAACGGTCGATGTGCCGGGCGAGTGCTGACAGCTCGGTCGGGCTTAGATAGTACAGGATCTCCGACAGCACGATTAGATCGGCCCTGCGTCGAGGCCAGAGGCGTGGTACTTCGACCGATCGCAACGCGACGTTGCGGCAGTGGCCCAGTCGGCGCTTAGCCAACGCGAGCGCCGTTGGCGACAGGTCAAGGCCGAGGAACCTGTCGCAGCGGTGTCGCAGTTGGTCGCTGAGAACCCCGATTGAACACCCCACTTCGATCGTGCTGTCGTAGCGGGGGCGCTGCAATCCGGCCATGGTGGCCGCATATTTTTTCTGTTCGTAGGGGCTGGTGGCATAGTTCCAGGGGTCGGGATTGGTGCGATAGAGGCGTTCGAAATGGGTCTGGCGGTGTCCCATCATGCCGGATTCTCGCGGATGAAGATCTCTGGGTGATCGAGGAAATGCCGCTGATGCTCGGGCTCCATGACAAAGCCGTCGGGATCGTCACTGATCAAACGAGTCATCTGTGACGCATGCGCTGCCAGAGCCTTGCGCTTGCGCGCGCGCATCGCCGGTGCGCGGATTAGCACCATCTCACTGGAAGGGGGGACCGCAAGCGCGGGTTTGAAGCGACCCCAGATCGGATAGGACCACCGCGCAAGGTGCGGGTAGTCGGCGTGCAAGGCCGCGGCGAGGCGCGCGACGCACCCATGATCGGTGTGCGGATCACCTTCCCAACTGGCCCAGATAGCTCCGGTTTGCGGGCCGACCAGCGGTGCAATTCGTGCGCAGGCGGCACGGCGGGTGTCGGCGTCCGCCGGAGCGCCAAGATCCGCGTATCCTAATTGCAATGGCGGAGGGCCGGCTCCTTCGGTCAGATGGCGCACTGCGCGGCGCAACTCAAGAGCGCGCAGCCGTGCCAGTCGCGGCGGCGGAAAACGGGTGGACCGAGGGTGCGAACAGCTGCCGTCGGTCACCAGCACTACTTGCACGCAAACCCCCGCGGCGGCCAGCGCGGCGATCGCCAACCCGCAGCCGAGGGTCTCGTCATCCGGATGCGGGGCAAGCAGGATAACCTCTGAGCCCCGACCGGTCAGAGCGCGGGGGTTTACTGGCGCAGCAGAGGCAGCGGCAGAAAGAAGGGGCGAGGAAATCACCACATCTCTCCCACGACCTGTTCGGAGGTAGAGATGGCAGCGACCGCCCGCATCATCTTGCCATCCAGGTCGGCCTGTCGCAGAAAGAACGCCAGATCGCGCCGCACCCTATCGATTGCCCCTCCCTCGACAAAGGCGGCAGTTCCCACGGAGCGTTCGGAAAGCGAGATGGCCTGCTGGCAGGCCGCGTCAATCGCCTGACGCGCCAGCAGCACGCGGGATACAACGCGCGCGTCCGCGCGCGACGCCTCGATCGCGAGAGCTGCGGATTCGACCCAGAGCCGTGCAGTTTCCGCGACGATGACTAGATCTGCGAGCCGCGCAGCGTGCAAAGGGTGCGCGGCACGCGCCCCCAGCATTCGCCGCACCCCTTCGACCAACGCTTCAAGGCCACCGGTCTGAAGGGCGAGATAGCGCCAGATCCCGCCTTCGAAATGAGGTTCGCGCAGAAAGTCGCCAGGTTGACCTAGCAAGATGGCTCGGTGGTCAGAAAGATCGTAGCTCCCGGATTTAGTGGCGCGCATGCCACTGACCTGCCAGGAACCCAGAGAGGCGCGGTGTGGATCGGTGGCGTCGATCAGTACCATTTGGGGTGCGTCGTCGTCGCCAGTGGCCGCTGTTACCACCGCGCGGCCCACCAGTCCGAGACCCGAGCAGAACTTCTTGCGCCCGATTAGCCACACCTCCTTCCCCGTGCGCACGACGATCCGCACAGGTGGGTCGGCATCAGCACCCCATACGCCATGCAAGACCGCCTCGTCTGCGTCGCTTTTTTGTGCAGGCTCTCCGTAAAGCCTGATCAGTCGAATTGCATTCACATGCCCCTCGACGAGCCGTCCGACCGATAGATTGGCACGTCCAAGCGCCCGCAGCGTGTCGGAGGCGGCCAGGGTATCTCCGCCTGGCTGGCAGGCGCGGGTGAGGCGCGCCAGCAAGCCGCTTTCGATCATCGCCGAGATATCGGCGCGCAGGTCGCTTTCGCCACGGTCGGCCGCGGTGGCGCGGTGCGCGATAGATGTGAACACGGCTTCTGATCGATGGTCGGGCCCACGCAAGCGGGCGGTTTCATTGGAGGGCCAAGGCATGATTCGTTTCTCGTTGACTGAAATCGAGGGGCTCATGAAATCGCTTGCGGTCGATTTCGTGAAGCCGGGCCAGCAGGAGCGGCAGCTCGCGAGCCGCATCGCTCTGACGGAGGAGATGGTAGCGCAGCGCCGGATGAACGGCTTCCAGGCGCTGCCAGAAAGCGCCGAACGTCTTGAACAGGTCGGGTCTGGGAACGGGCTGCATGCCGGGGACGGGTCCCAGAAGCTCACGCGCAAGCGACCACACCCGCGCCGATGCTGGCCAGAGCGCGCGCAGACGACCTTTGGTATGGTACCGGCGCACCAGCGCCTCGGTCGCTTCAAGCCAATTATCGCAAAACGGATCATCCTGCGCACAGCGCGCACGCAAGGTCGTCGCCATCCCACCTTCTGCACGACCAAGCAGTCGGCACGAGGTAATCACCTTCGGGGTAGAGGCATGGCGGATGCGAAGATCCAAGGTCTCTGCGTACCTTGCAAGAGCTCGGTCCTCTGATAGCGGCTCCCAGGGTATGCCCCCCAACATCTCGAGGGCTTGAGCCGTCAGGGCGATGCTGGCACCCAACCGATTACGGTGGCTTGGCAAGGGGTCGTGGGGAAGTGGGTCAAGACAATTCACTAGCCGGACCGCGGCCTGCGTAAACTCCTCCTCGGCAAGGCTGTGCCGCGGGAGCAGGGGGCGAAGTTGGGCCAATTCCGTCGCGTCAGGTATGATGGTCCCAAAAACGACATGCGCGTTTCCGAGCTCAGTCAGATTGGCGGCAATCCAGGCGGAGTCGGCGCGGCTGTCGGCATCGGTTGTCATCAAGAATTTCGGGGGGTGCGGGAGGCGTTGCGCCAGTTTCATGCCCAGATCGCGCGCGCGCCCTACGCCGCCAGTCCCGGGCGAGAAGTGCAGGTCGAGGACCATGTTTGGGATTCTAAGCCGACGTAGCGTCGTTGCCGCCTTGGGCGCGGTGTCATCGGTGGTATCGTTTACGCACACAATGACTCCGATCGTGCGCCCGGCGACGACGATGGCATCCGCCAAGGCCGTCAGACAAGCTTGGATCCGCATGCTCTCGTTACGGGCGGGGATGATGACGGCCGCTTCCCATGGCGTACTGGTATCCAATCTCGCCACCCATCGGAGGGCAGGCTGAAACGGCTGCAGCGCGTTCATGAGATGCGATCCGAGAAACGCTGGGCGCGAGAGGCCTTGACGAAGCTCTTGGGGTCGCCCCCGGCGGCGGGGTTGCGGGTGCGGACCGTCGTGTCTTGGCTGGACTGCGTGTCGGCGGTCGGAGGAAAGAGCATAGCGGTTCTCCGTGCTCGGATGGAAAGTGGGCGCCTTTAGGGGTAGGTCGTGTTTCTGACGAATGAATTGTGCCGAGTAGGAGCCGGCCAGGTTGGCGTCAAAGTGAGACCTTTCATCTTCGCCCAACTCCAAGGAACACTACGGCGTTCCAATTCATTGCACTGATCGAGCACGGCTCGGCGAAGAACCGCTGCCGCTGCTGGATGTCGGGAAGTCCCCGCGGTCACAAGTTCGAGCGAATTCCGCGAGATCAGTCTGCGGAAGCTGGCTCTGCGGGGAACCCTTCTGCGGGAGGACACCCAAGTTTGTGAACGTCGGCAATTTGGACTGGGAACCCCAGCGGCCGGTCGAAGGTTCTGGTTTAAAGCACTTCTGTTTTAACTTGAGACATACCCTGCGGCACGGAAGTAGTTCC
>CAZKSE010000225.1:0-6167 GCA_964555305.1 uncultured Rhodobacter sp.
TGGTCTTGCTCATGATGCTCCATCCTACTCAAGAGTTGGAGCCTCCGGCAAACCCGGCGCGGTTCAAAAGTCCTTTGGCCCTCATGCCAGCGCTCGACGCTCGGCACAGCCTAGATGAGTATCTGGCTCGGCCATTCGCCCGACGGTCCTGCGTGCCCGCGCTTCTTGATGAGGTCCGCCACGCGATGCGCATGACTTGGGTATTCTCGAACGTGGCCGACATTCCCGTTTTCTCGGCTTGGTTCGCCCTTGTTCTTATCCGCATCGAGACCCGGGTTCTCGGCCATTCCGAGACAGTGCTCTTTCAGCCTGTACCAAACGCCAGCGACAGCGAGGTCACCGACGGGAAAGGGACGGAGCAGCCGGTATAACTTTGCTTCTCTTTTTCTCGCGCTCCCGTGGTGGGTCGCTCTCGGTCGGTTCTCTTGCTGGCGGAGGGGGCCAATATTGGCAGTACCGGGGCCGCTGCAGCCTTCCACGATCCAGTTTGCGCCAATCTCCAGAAAGTCCGGATCACAGGTGTGGGCGTTTTTTATGAACACGTCACGCATGTCGCGCTTAGCAGGGCAACGAAGTCGACATAGCCACCGGGGCGAGGCCTTCCGAGTTCCGATACCGGCTCAAACGCGCTGAAGAGGTTGTGGAAAGCTTGGGCGATGGAACCGCCGATTTCCCGCACCCGCGCTTGAGGATGCCGCTCAAGCGATGAGCAATCGCGTCGTCAATTCTGACGTATAGCGGCCCACAACTTGCGGACCGGCGCGAACACTTCATGGCGGTGGAGGGGGCTGTCCTGCGAAAGCGGCGCGGATGGACAGTTGGCACTGGACCCCGATGGCGACTTCGGCGTGCCCCCTGTCTCCAAAACAGAATTCATGGGAGTCCCACGCGCGCAACGGTCGCGAGTTCAACACCAACCTGGTCCGGCTGGCGTGAGGGCGTCGGGCGGGATTGGGGGGCTTGCGCCGCCTATGACCTCGACTTGACACTCTGGCGCGGTTCGGCCCCGATGGGCTGGCAGCATACCCGGCCCTGTCCGGGGCCGTGGAAAGAACGAAAGGCAGGACATGACCGATCTCGACCCCGTATTCGCGCATATCGATGGGCATCGCGATGACTACCTGGCCCGGTTGATGGCCTATCTGAAGCATCCCAGTATCAGCGCCCATGACATTGGCATCCGCGAGGTGGCCGCGCTTCTGGTTGAGAAACTGAAGGACTTGGGCATGGAGGCCGAGGCCGTGCCGACGAAGGGTCATCCGATGGTGCTTGGCCGGCGCGCGGATGTGCCCGGTGCGCCGACCGTCCTGCTTTATGGCCACTACGACGTCCAGCCCCCCGATCCGCTGGCGGAGTGGAAAAGCCCACCCTTTGAGCCGACGATCCGCGACGGGCGGCTCTATGCGCGCGGTGCCGGCGACAACAAGGGCCAGCATTTCGCCCAACTCCTGGCGATCGAGGCGCATCTGGCGGTGCATGGCAAGTTGCCGTGCAATGTCATCGTGCTGCTGGAAGGCGAAGAGGAGATCGGCAGTCCGCGGATCGCCGATTTCGTACGTGAACATGCGGATCGGCTGAAGGCCGACCTGGTGGTGACCGCTGACGGTCCACTGCATCCATCGGGACGGGCGGTCGTCAATCTGGGGGTTCGCGGGATGGCCGGATTCGACCTGGTGGTGCGCACCGGGCGGACGGACGCGCATTCGGGGAACCACGGTGGCCTGATGCCGAACGCACTCTGGACGCTGGTGCATTTGCTGGGCACGATGAAGACCCCCGACGGACGCATCACGATAAACGGGCTTCATGATCCCATCGTTCCCCCGTCCGAGGCCGAGCGCGCCGCGGTCGCGGCCCTGCCGGTCGATGTCGCCAGCTATCTTGCTGAGATGGGTCTGTCGCGGCTTGACGAACCCGCGGACCGTCCCTTCCACGACCGGCTGATGTTCCATCCGACGCTGACGATCAACGGGCTGCACGGCGGCTATGACGGACCTGGCTCGAAAACGGTCCTGCCCTGTGCGGCGGTGGCGAAATGCGACATCCGCCTGGTCCCCGACATGACACCGGACCAGGTGCTCGACTGCGTGCGCGCCCATGTCGCCCGGCACGCGCCCGAGGTCGAGGTGATTGCCCGCGGCGGCATGCTGCCATCGCGCACGCCGATTGAATCGCCCTTCACGACAGCTCTTGTCGAAGCGATCCGCACAGCGCGGAATGAGGATCCCTACATCGTCCCGTCGATGGGGGGCAGCCTGCCGGATTATGTGTTCACCAAGATCCTCGGCCTGCCGGCCTTTGTCACCCCATACGCCAATGCCGACGAGGCCAACCACGCGCCGAACGAAAACATCCAGCTGGACCTTTTCCACGCCGGCATCCGCACCGGCGCCGCGCTACTGTGGCGGCTGGGGGCGATGAAGACGGGCGCCTAGGGCTACGGGCCATAACATGTCGAAAAGCAGGAGCACAGGGAGCGTCTCGCAGTGGAGCGCTCCGTGGAGAAAGGCATCGGCTTCGGGTTCGTTGACCTAACCAACGGGCGGCAGGGTCAAATTGACACTCGCCCGCTTAATCGCGCGTCTGTCGCCGCTCACCTCAGGGCGTTTGGCCTTCGATGTTGAAGGGCGGTGTGACGCGGACTGCTCAGTTTTTGAGGCCGTGCTTCGCCTCAAGTCGCGCGATCAGGGAGGCGGTCAGTGCGACTGGGTCGGGGCGAATGAACCCGGCGGCGGCCCGTTCGCGCGCTTGTTTTAGATCGAATGCCTGTGCAGAACTGAGACGAGGGAGTTCGTCCCATGTGACGGGCACTGCCACCGGCGCGCCCTCGCGTGTGCGGATAGAGTAGGGTGCCACGGCCGTCGCGGCACGATCGTTGCGCAGCCAATCAATGAAGATCCGGCCCTTGCGCTTGTTCTTGGACATCTCGGCGGTGAAGCGTTTGGGCGCGTCGCGGGCCATCAGTGTAGCAACCACGCGCGAGAAGAGCTTGACGGTCTCCCATTCAGCAGTCCTTTTCAATTCGGCGACGACATGCACCCCTTTGCCGCCGGAGACCAGCGCCCAGGACGGGAGACCGATATCCGCAAGAAGGTCACGCAGGTCGGCCGCCGCCGAGGTGACATCCGTCCACTCCAAACCCTTATCGGGGTCGAGGTCGAAGACCATGCGGTCAGGCCGGTCGAGCCGGTCGCGTCGCGCACCCCAGATGTGAAACTCGATCGTACCCATCTGGGCGGCGGCCACGAGCCCCGTCGCGGATGAGACGTAAAGATAGGGTGCGCGTTTGCCGTCGCTCTCGGCGATCTCGACAATCTTCAAACCCTTGGGGAAACCCTTCCCGGCATGACGCTGGAAGAACACCTCGCCGCGGAGCCCTTCGGGTAGGCGAAGGAGCGAGATCGGTCGATCCTTGCAATAGCGTAGCATCGTGGCCGCGATCTCGGCGTAATACGCGGCGACGTCCCCTTTGGTGATGTCGGTCCCGGGAAAAACGACGCGATCGGCGTTCGTGATGGCGATGCCAGTGATCATCGGCCGGTTCTCCGCATCTGGGGTTGGGATTTCCCGGGTGATGGTCGGCGCGGGCTTGTCCTCGCGCAGACCGTGGAAGACTGCATGACGGAGGCGGCCCTGGTCGGTGCGTTCGGCATAGGAAATTTCGGCGACCAAGCGGGGCGTGACCCAGCGGGCACCACGGACCTCGCCACTCGGCACGTCGGCAGGTGCGGTTTTTCGTTCGAGCCGCGCAAGTGCAGGGCCGAGGTCACGCATCGTCTGTTCGCCGAAGCCGGTGCCAACCTTGCCCGCGTAGGTGAGAGCGCCGCGAACATGCGTGCCCAGTAGTAGCGAGGCGAAGGGGCGGGCGCGACTGGCGCTCGGCTGCCAGCCCAGGATCACGAATTCCTCGCGCCGCTGGCACTTGATCTTCAACCAAGCGGTGCCGCGGCCGCCTCGGTATGGCGCGTTCCGGCGCTTGGCAATCAACCCCTCGCCGCCGGCCTCGCAGACCGCCCGAAAAATCGCAGCGGCGTCGCCTTCGATCCGCGGCGACAGGGCTACCGGCCCGAGGGGTGGCATCTGCGCGAAGACTCGCTCCAGAGCTGCGCGGCGCGTTTCGGCAGGCTGGGCGGTCAGGTCGTCACCGTCCAGCTGCAAGAGGTCGAAGGCATGGAAAGAGAATGGCCCCCCTGCTGCGATCGCCTGTTGGAGGGAGGCGAACCCCTGCAGTCCAGCGCCGGCGACGATCTCGCCGTCGATCAGGGCGCGCTGGCAGCCGATCTCGTCGAAGGCGTCCACGAGCGGCAGGAAACGTTTGGTCCAATCGTGCCCGTTGCGCGTAAGGATCCGCGGCCCGCCCTGGCCGAGCGAAACGAGAGCGCGATAGCCATCGAACTTCAATTCATACCACCAATCGTTACCTTCTGGCAGGCTTTCCCGAAGGGTTGCCAATTGGACCGATTGGAAGCGCGGCAGCTTGCCGCGCTGCGGTGGGGCATGTGGCTTGGCGTCGGTGGTGATCTCAGGCAGGGTTCGACGGCTGCCCACCGCCCGTCGATACCGCGCCACCGGGTCGCGCTTGTGGGCCGCTTCGTCATCCTCCTTGATCAAGAGCCAATTCTCGCGGCCGGCGTGCCCGGTTTTGCCGCCTTTCATTCGGATCAGGTGCCAGCCCCCGGTGAGCCGTCGGCCATGCAGCACAAAGCGCATATGCCCCTTGCGCAAACCGGCTGCCACGGGATCGAGGGGCTGCCAGTGCCCCAGGTCCCAAAGCATCACCGTGCCCGCGCCGTAATTCTGCTCGGGGATGGTGCCTTCGAATGTCAGATAACTGAGCGGGTGATCCTCGGTCCTCACTGCGAGCCGCTTGTCGTCCGGCCGCAGGGACGGCCCCCGCGTCACCGCCCAACTCAACAGCACGCCGCCCCATTCGAGACGCAAGTCGAAATGCAGTCGACGCGCGGCATGCTTCTGGACTGAGTAGCGCAGGGCCAGAGCCGACGGAGAGCCTTCGGTGTCGGGTTCGGACGTGCGGGAGAAATCACGTTTGCGTAAATATGCGTCGAGCCGGCCCATCGGTTCAGGCCGACTTGCGCGCCGGCGATTTCTTGGCCGTGCCAGAGGATTTCGGCGCTTTCGCGCGCGCGCTCTTCTGGCCACCGCTGGCCTTCAGGCTCGCCTTCAGTGCGCCCATCAGGTCGACAACGTTGGAGCCGCTAGCAGATACCGCGTCGTCCGAGGCGCGCGCCCGCGGTGTCTTGCGGTTCTTGCGCTTGCGCTCGATCAGGTCTCGGAGCGCGGCGTCGAAGCTGTCCTTGAAGGCGTGCGCGTCGAAGGGCTTTGTCTTGCGATCGATAAGTTGGGTCGCGACGGCCAGAAGATCGGAATCGGCCTCATCATCCTCGATAGATGAAAAGAGCGGCTCGGCCTCGCGGATTTCATCGGCGTAGCGCAGGGTCTCGAGAAGAAGCCCGTCGCCGCAGGGTTTGAGCGCGCAGAGGTATTCACGTCCGCGCATGGTCAGCTGGCCGAGGCCGACCTTGCCGGATTTGCGCAGTGCATCGCGGAGCACCCGATAGGCATCCTCGGCCAGTTCATCGGTCGGAACGACGTAATAGGGCTTGTCGTAATAGAGAGGCGAGATTTCGCCCAGTTCGACGAATTGCACCAGCTCCAAGGTCTTGCGGGTTTCAAGCTTGATTTCGTCGATCTCGCCCGGTTCAAGCAGCAAGTATTCATCGTCGGGCAGCTCGTATCCTTTCAGGATGTCCTCGCTCTTGATCGGACCAACGCCTGGGACCGACTTCTGATAGCGGACGGGTTTGCCCGACGGGCCGTGGATTTGCCGGAACGAGATTCTTGCCCCGCTCCTGGTCGCCGGATGCACTTCAACGGGAATTGACACCAACGACAGCCGCAACTGCCCCTTCCAAACCGCGCGAGACGCCATGACATCCTCCTCGGCATAATGGAGTGCAACGTCCAGACCGTCATTTTGCTCCGCGACCTAGGTGGAAACTGCTCTCAGGGGCGCGAAATGCGGATGCCGACCCCTTCCGGAAGCCGGCCCGTGCAGGAGCGATGCCGCGGAGGATCGACACGGCGCGCGAAAAGCGTAAGCGGTGCGTGGGGGCCGCGGTTTTTCGCTGGAGCGATTTCGTGCATGC
>CAZKSE010000226.1:0-6129 GCA_964555305.1 uncultured Rhodobacter sp.
CCACCATGCGCAGCATCACCAGTGTGAACGCGGCCAGCCCCGCCGCGGCGATGATCGCGCGCTCGCCGCGCCCGGCGGTGGCGTTGAAAGCGGCCATCAGCAGCGCCCCCACCGCGCCCAGGCCCGCGGCCTCGGTCGCGGTGGCGACGCCGGCCAGGATCGAACCCAGCACCGCCAGGATCAGAAGCATCGGCGGCAAGAAGGTGAAGAGGATCTCGCCCATCGGCACGCGGCTGCGCCGGGGGCGCGCGGCGGTCCGGTCGCCGCGCGCGGGCCGCAACGTGATCACCAGCCACAGCGCATAGAGCCCCACCAGCAACATCCCCGGCACCAGCGCGCCGGCAAAGAGGTCGGCGACCGATACCGGGGTCGGGGCGAAATTCCCCGCCCGCTGCTGCGCATCCAGATAGGTCGTGCCGATCTGATCGCCCAGAAGCACCAGCACGATCGACGGCGGGATGATCTGTCCCAGCGTCCCCGAAGCGCAGATCAGCCCGCTTGCCTGCCGCTTGTCGACCCCGGCCTCCAGCATCGGCTTCAGGCTGATCAGCACCAGCATCACCACCGTCGCCCCGATGATCCCTGTCGACGCGGCGATCACCGCACTGAACAGCAGCACCGACAGTGCCATGCCCCGCGGGCTGTCGCCCATCAGCCGCGCCAGGACCTGCAGCATCCGTTCGGCCAGGCGCGAGCGTTCCAGCAGCACGCCCATCAACACGAACAGCGGCACTGCCATCAGCAGCGTGTTGGTCATCACCCCCCAGACCCGCGCCGGGAAGAAGTTGAGAAAGCTCAGGTTGAAGAGGTCGAACTGCGCGGCGATCACCGCCGCGACCACCGGCACTCCTGCAATCGCCAGCATCGCCGGGATGCCCGACAGGATCCCGACAAAGAGCGCCGCGAACATCGCCAGCAGGATCAGCTCCTGAGGGCTCACGTCCGCGGGTCCGTCAGGATGGGCGGGACCGGCGGTTCATCGGCTGGCCGCGGAGGGTCCAGCACGACGGCGATGCCCTGCACGATCATCAGCACCGCGGCGACGGGCAGCACGCTTTTCACCAGGTAAAGCCCGCCCAGTCCGCCCGGCGTCATCGAGCCTTCGCGCACGCGCCAGCTATAGACCAGATCGCCCCAGCCGGCCCAGACGATCAGCGCGAAAGGCGGGATCAGGAACAGGACCAGCGCCACCGCATCGGCCGCGCGCAGGTAGCCCGGACCGAGCCGTTCCGAGAAGACCTCGACCCGGACATGCCCTCCCCGTGCAAGGCAAACCGGCAGCGAGGTGATCAGGAAGATCGCAAAGGCGTAAGAGGCCAGGTCCTGCATCCGGATGGAGCCGGTTCCAAATCCATAGCGCAGCACCACATTGACCAGCACCATCGCCACCAGGACCAGCCCCGCCGTTCCGCACAGGACCAGCGTGGCCCGGTCCAGCGCACGGGCCAGGGTCAGGTAGAATGAACGCACCGGGACAGCCTCCGAGAATTTGGCGCATGCAACAGCCGGCAGGGCGGGCTGTCAAGCGCTTGCACACCGCTCCGGCCGGGCGCAGACTGAGCCATCCCCCGTCCGGAGGCCGCCATGACCCGCCCGCTCGACCGTGCCACAGCCTTCTGCCAGCGCTTCGGGTTGGAGGTTCCGCTCCTGATGGCGCCCATGGCGGGTTCGTCGCCGCCGGGGCTGGCCGCCGCGGTCGCGCAAGCCGGCGGGATGGGCGGCTGCGGTGCGCTGGCGCTCTCGCCGGCGGGGATGGCGGACTGGGCGGCGCGGTTTCGGCAGATGACCGATGGTGTCTTTCAGATCAACCTCTGGGTCCCGGACCCGGAACCCGTGCGCGACCCGGCGGCCGAGGCCGCCTTGAGCCGGTTCCTCGCCCGGTTCGGCCCCGCGCCGACGCCCCCGGACGGCCCGCTGCTGGAGGATTTCGCGGCCCAGTTCGACGCGCTTCTGAATGTGGCCCCGCCGGTCGCCTCGTCGATCATGGGGCTTTTCGCGCCCGATCAGGTTGCCGCGCTGAAGGCCGCAGGCATTGCCTGGATCGCCACGGCGACGACCCTTGAGGAGGGCTTGCTGGCCGAAGCCGCCGGCGCCGATGCGGTCATCGCGCAAGGGGTCGAGGCCGGCGGGCACCGCGGCGCCTTCACGCCTGCCGATGCGGGGCGCGCGACGGTGGGGGCGATGGCGCTGATCCCAGCGCTGGCCGATGCGGTGTCGGTGCCGGTCATCGCCGCGGGCGGGATCGGCGACGGGCGCGGGGTGGCGGCAGCGCTGATGTTGGGGGCATCGGCGGCGATGGTCGGCACCGCGCTTCTGCGCACCCCCGAAGCCGCGATCGCCCCCGTCTGGGCGGAGGCCTTGGCCCGCGCCCGGCCCGAAGACACGGTCGTCACCCCCGCCTTCAGCGGCCGCGCCGCGCGGGCGCTGCGCAATGCCTATACCGAGGCGGCCGCCGATCCCGCCGCGCCGCCGCCGGCGCCCTATCCGTTGCAACGCCACCTGACCGAACCGATGCGCCGCGCCGCGCTGGAGGCGGGCGATCCGGCGCATGCCTACATGCTGGCCGGCCAATCCGCGCGGCTGGCATCGCCCGACCCGGCCGATGCCCTGATACGCCGCATCTGGTCCGAGGCCGAGGGCCTTCTGGCGTGAAGGCTCAGCCGCGCGGCGCGGCGGGATTGGCCCGCCGCCGGTCGGCGCGGGGCTGGGTCAGGATCGACCAGTAAAGGACGGCGAACCCGGCGAAGGCCGCAATCCAGAGCGTCGCGGCCAGATGCATCAGCCCCGGCACCGCCGGCAGGAACCCTGCCAGAAACCGCACCGCGACCGCCCCGATCAACGCGAGGTAGAGAAACAGCACCCCGCGCCCGGCGCTCAACGGCAGGCCGGCATGGCCGAGGCTCGCGCGGCTCATCACCGCCAATGTCATCAGGCCGATGGCGCCAGCCATCCAGACATGTTGCGGCCCCGATCCGCCGGGCAGCCATCCCAGCGCGTCCAGCCCCACCGCCAGGAACCCCAGCCCGACAAAGGCAAAGCCCGCGTGCAGCACCCAGACCAGCGGCTCGGCCGCCGTTCGCTGGCCCTGCCAGCGTGCCAGCCGCGCCAGATTGACGGCCGCGGCCAGTAGGCACAGCACCCCGGTCATCGGCTCCAGCGGCAGCAGCACCCAGAAGAAGAGGGTCATCACGCTCAGCACCATGGCGAAGTTGTCGAACTTGTCCATCGCGGCAGGCAGTGCGCCGGGCCCGCGTTGCGCCAGCCAGTTGCGGGTAAAGCTGGGCACGATCCGTCCGCCGATCACCGCGATCATCACGATCACCACCGCCAGCCCCAGCCGCGCACCCCAGTCGCCGGCCGCAAAGCCCTGCGCCGCCGCCCAGTGGAAACGGGCATTGGCCAGGATCAGCACGGCGAACAGCATAAGGACCTTCAGGTTGCGCCAGTTGCGCCCGGCGATGATCTCGCGCCCGATGGCGACCGCAAGGGCCACGGGGAAGGCCAGATCGACCAGCGCCACGGCCAGCGGCGAAAGTCCCGGCATCGTCACCGCCACGCGCCCGGCCAGCCAAAGTGCCACGAGCCCCGCCAAGGGCCAGCCCACGATCGGAAAGCGCCCGGTCCAGTTTGGCACCGCGGTCATCAGGAAGCCCGCGATCACCGCGCCGGTATAGCCGAAGAGCAGCGCATGTGCGTGCCAGTCGGTCGGCGCCAGTGCGCCGGGCGCCGGCATCGCGCCGGTGAGCATCGGCACCCACAGCGCCATTGCCAGTGCCGCCCAGATCGCGGCCAGCAAGAAGAAGGGACGGTAGCCGTAACTGAGGATCGCAGGGCCGGTCCAGGCGCGGATCGCTTCGGCAGAGGTGGTCATGGTGTGTTCTCGACTTGCAGCCCGGCTTCGGTGACGATCGCGTCGAGCCGGATGTCATGGGGTTGGGGATAGATCGTCTGCAACCGCGCGGACTGAAGACCGATCCCGATCGCCAGCGGCCGAGGCCGGATCGCGGCCAGCGTGCGGTCGAAATAGCCGCCCCCATGACCCAGCCGGTAGCCCTGCGGGTCCCAGCCAAGGCAGGGCGCGAGCGTGACATCGGGGTGCAGCGCGGGGGCGTCGGGCGGCGGCTCGGGAATGTTCCAGTGGCCGAGAGCGAGCGGCGCGCCGGCGTCCCAACGCCGGAACACCAGCGGGGCATTGCGCGTCTCGATCACGGGCAGCGCGATCACCGCGCCGCGGGTGCGCAATTCCGCGAGCCAGGCGCGCAGGTCAGGCTCGCCGCGGATCGGCCAGTAGCCGGCGAGGATGCATCCCTGCAACTCCCCCAGCCGGCGGTCCAGCAGCGCGTCCAGTGCCTGCGCCAGCGCCGCGTCGATTTCAGCGCGCTTTGCGACGGGCTGCGCGCGGCGCATCGCGTCGAGCCGCGCGCGCTCGGCCTTGCGCCAGCGCGCGACATCCAGCGCCTGCTGGGGATCCACCGCCAGCGGGTCGAAGTAATCTGGCGCCACCTCGGACGCGAGGCAGGGCGGCGACGCCGGGCGCGGTTCTGCCGGGCCGGTCATGGCGCGCGCCCGGATGCAGTCGCCTGCGCCGCGGCGGGTTGATCGAAGACCGCCGAGGACACCATGATGTCTGCCAGCGTGTGATGCTCGAACTCGGCAAGGAAGGCGGCGCGGGCGCGCTGGGCGATCCGGGGCAGGCGGCAGGCCGGCAGGATCACGCAGCTCTGATCGCCGCCGAGGCATTCGAACAGCGCGAAATCGGGCTCGGTGGCGCGCAGGACCGCGCTGAGCCGGATCGCCCGCGGGTCGCGCGCCAGCCGGATCCCGCCGGTCCGTCCGCGACGCCCGCTGAGAAGCCCCGCCCGGCCCAGCGTGCCGATCACCTTCATCAGATGCCCGCGCGACACTCCGCCAAGCGCGGCCACCGTCTCGTCGATGGTCACCAGGCGGTCGCGGTGTGTGGCGGCGTAGATCAGGACGCGCAGCGCGTAGTCGCTATGCTTGGTCAGGCGCATGGGGGTCCCTTTCCGATGAGGGGAACCCTAGTCGCCCAAAATAATATCCTCAATATTATTTTTGTGCGCGGTCCCGCGACACCGCGTCGCGGATCGGGCTTGCAGCGGCCGCAAGGCTGGGCATAGCTGCGACGCATGACAGGGATCGACGCCAGATCGCCGCGCGCCCGCCTGCCTTGCGCAGCGAGAGCCGGCAGCCCGTGCGGCCGGGGCGCGCCATGACCGGAGCGCTTTTCGACCAGACCTTGCTGACCGACCCCGCGACGCTGGCCGCGGCACTGGTAGCGGTGGTCTTCTTCGGCCTGTCGAAGGGTGGTTTGGGGGGCGGATTTGCGCTGGTCGGTGTGTCCGTCCTGGCGCTGGTCCTGCCGCCGGTGCAGGCGGCGGCGCTGCTGCTGCCGGTGCTTCTGATGATGGATGCCGTCGGGCTCTGGACCTGGCGGGGGTGGTATGACCGGGGGGTGCTCTGGGCGATGCTGCCCGCCGCACTTCTGGGCATCGGGGTCGGCGCGTTGACCGCTGCGGTTACGCCTGAGGCGGCGGTGCGGCTGATCGTGGGGCTGGTCGCGCTGGGCTTCATCGGGCGGCTTCTGGCGCGGCGGGTGTCGCGACCGGGCCGGGGGGCGGGGTGGTTCTGGGGGGCGATGTCCGGCTTCACCTCGTTCGTGGCGCATGCCGGGGGGCCGCCGTTCCAGGTCTATGCGTTGCCCCTGAAGCTGGACCCGAAGGTGTTGACCGGGACCAGCGTCATCTTCTTTGCGGTGGTCAATGTGGTGAAGGTCGCACCCTACGCGGCGCTGGGCTTCTTCGACGCCCGGTTGCTTCTGACCGCGCTGGTTCTGCTGCCCGTGGCCGTGGTCGCCGTGCTGGCGGGGGCCGCGGTGGTGAAGCGGATGCGGGCCGAGGTCTTCTACCCGTTCATGTATGTCATGGTCGCCATCGTCGGGCTGCGGCTGGTCTGGGACGGCGCGCGCGGGCTCTGGGGCGGCTAGCGGCGTTCAGCGCAGGCCGGCGCGGCGGGCGGCGCGGTCGATCGCCTGCATGACGACGGACTTATGCGTATGGTGCGGCATGTGGCCGCCGTCATCTATCACGGTCAGGTTGACCGCGGGCACCG
>CAZKSE010000227.1:0-6076 GCA_964555305.1 uncultured Rhodobacter sp.
CAACGAGTATATCGAACCCTGCGAGGCGGTGGTCGAGGGACAGCTGACCCGCGTGCCGGCGATGGAGGAGCGTGAGGAATTCTCGTTCGACGGGGTGACCTACGAGGCGTTCAACACCTCGGGCGGGTTGGGGACGCTGTGCGAGACCTATGCCGGGCGGGTGCGGACGCTGAACTACAAGACGATCCGCTATCCCGGCCATGCGACGATCATGAAGGCGCTGCTCAACGACCTGAACCTGCGCAACAGGCGCGAGGTGCTGCGCGACATCATGGAGCAATCGCTGCCGGCGACCAGCCAGGATGTGATCGTGGTCTTCGTCACCGTGAGCGGGCAGCGTGCCGGTCGGCTGATGCAGGAGACCCACGCCCAGAAGATCTATGCCGGAACGATCGCCGGGCGGCCGTTCAGCGCCATCCAGATCACCACGTCGGCGGGGATCTGTGCGGTGCTGGACATGCTGGCGACGGGCGCGCTGCCGCAGTCGGGCTTCGTCCGGCAGGAGGAGATCGCGCTGGAAAGCTTCCTGCAGAACCGCTTCGGCCGGGCCTACCGGCAGAACGGCGCCCCGGTTCGGGCCGCCGCCTGACCGGGACGAACCCGCCCTCCGCGCGGCCGGCCCCGGGCGTGTCGCGCGGAGGGTTTCCAATGGGTCCGGTCGGCGACACCGGCGCCCGTGGCCGGTCGGAGGGAGCGCCGGCTGGCTAGCCCGCATTTGGATCGGGCGGCAAGGCACTGGTGCATATGAATTATCAGAATACGATAGGCGCGGATGAAAGTTTTGCTCGCGCGCGCGCTTTCCGGTCCGAGCTATGGGCAAGCGCTACTCGGCCATTTCGCGTGACGCCCCTTTCAGGCGCGCGGGGTCCAGGGTGACGGGCAGGCTCACCCGGAAGGCGGCGCCACCCTGCCCCGGGACATAGGTGATGTCGCCGCCGAGGTTGAGCATGATCTCGCGGCAAATGGCGAGGCCGAGACCGGCACCGCCGGCCTGATGCGTATCGGTCAGGCGGGCGAATTTCTCGAAGATCAGCGCCTGGCTCTTCTTCGGGATGCCCGAGCCGTTGTCGATGAAATCGACCGTCACCCGCCCGCCGCGCCGGCGCACGGTGATGCGCATCACCGGGTCCGCCGCGTCGCAATACTTGCGTGAATTCGACAGCACATTGATGAAGACCTGCGTGAGCCGCCCGGTGTCGGTGCGCAGCGTCATCTGCTCTTCGGCCGGAGTGCGCAGGATGCGGAAGCTCCGCTGCGGCAGGACGGAGTTGGAGGCGATGAGCGCCTTGTCGATCAGGTCGGACAGATTTGCGGTCTGCACGTCCAGATTGACCTGCCCATGCTCCAGCACGCTCAGATCCAGCAGGTCGTCGAGCAGCCGGGTCAGGCGGATGCTTTCGTCATGGATGATGCGGGCGTACTTGATCTGCTCTTCGCCGGTGATCTCGTCATCCATCAGGATCTCGGAGAAGGCGCGGATCGAGGTCATCGGCGTGCGCAACTCGTGGCTGATCTGCGACAGGAAACTGTCCTTCTGCACGCTCAACTTCTGCAGCATCTCGTTGGCCTCGCGCAATTGGCGGGCGGTGCGGGCCAGTTCCTCGGACTTGGCTTCCAGCTGGGCGGAATGCTCCATGATCTGCGCGGTTTCAGAGGCCACGGCCATCAGCGCCTCGACCGAAACGATGGAGCCGCCGGTGATCTGCGCGATCATCGCATGGGCCGTCGCGGTGCCGACCGACCCCGCCAGCTTCAACTCAAGCTTGTCGAGGAAGACGGGTGTCGGATCGGGCAGGTAGCCCTGCTTGCCCTGATCGGTGGCCTCGGCCTGAAAGAAGGCCTGCGCCTCGGTCGTGCCGAGGATGCGCTGCGCCATCGCCAGCAGATCCTCGGCCTCCGGCTCGATGCGCGACTGGGCGGGCATCCAGCCGCGCGCGGCGGCGCCCTCGGCCTCGCCGGGAAGGCCGAGGGCATTTACGAATTGCGCGCCTTGCAGCCGTTCCAGCGGGCCGGGGAAGCTGCCCAGCGAACCCGTGATGAAGGCAAGCGTGTTCAGTGCCAGCGACCAGAAAAGCGCGTGCAGAAGCGGATCGAGCGCGCTGACGCCGAAAAGGGCGTGCGGACGCAGCCAGGAAAGCCCGAAGGCGCCGCCGTCCATGACGCGCGCGCTGATGAAGACATCGGGCCCGAAGGAGGGCAGGAAAAGCGCATAAAGCCAGACGGCCGCGCCCATGACCAGACCGGCGGCCGCGCCGACCCGCGTCGCCCCCCGCCAGTAGAGCGCGCCGATCATCGCCGGCAGGACCTGCGCCATCCCCACGAAGGCGATCAGCCCGATCGCCGCCAGCGCCGCCCCCCCGCCCGAGATAGCGAAATAGAGATAGCCAAGCCCCAGGATGATGCCGATCGCGAAGCGGCGCGAATTGAGGACAAGCCCGCGCACATCGCCCTGCATGTGCCCCTGCCGGGTGCGCCGCCACAGCCAGAGCGGCACGACGATATGGTTCGACACCATCGTCGAAAGCGCGATCGAGGCGATGATCACCATCGAGGTCGCCGCCGAAAAGCCCCCGAGGAAGGCCAGAAGCGCCAGATCCTCGCGGCCCATCGCCAGGGGCAGGGTCAGGACGAACATGTCGGGGTTTCTGTCCGGGGGCAGCAGGTCCAGCCCCATCACCGCGATGGGCAGCACGAAAAGGCTGATCAGGAACAGATAGAGCGGGAAGGCCCAGGAGGCTACGGCGAGGTGGCGTTCATCGGCATTCTCCACCACCAGGACCTGGAACATCCGCGGCAGGGTGACGATGGCGATCCCCGCAAGCAGCGTCAGGCCGAGCCAGCGACCGGGCTGGATCACCCATTCGGCGCGCGAGGCGGCCTCGATCCGGGTCAGGACGTCGGCGGGGCCGTCGGCCAGACCCCAGGTGACAAAAGCACCCACCGCCAGCAGCGCGACCAGCTTCACCACCGCCTCGACGGCGATGGCGATGACCACGCCGGGATGCTGTTCCTTCGCGTCGAGGTTGCGGGTGCCGAAAAGGATGGTGAAGAGCGCCAGCCCCGCCGCCACCCAGAGCGCAAGCTGGCGCGGCGCCATCGCGGCATCGCCCGAGAACGCCTCGAACGAGAGCGAGATCGACTGGAGTTGGAGGGCGATATAGGGCGTGTAGGCGGCGACCGCGAGCATGGTGACGATGACGCCGATGGCATTCGACTTGCCGTAGCGCGACGAGATCAGGTCGGCGATGGAGGTGACGCTCTGCTCCTTGCCGACGCGCACGAGCTTGCGCAGCAGCCACCACCAGCCGATGAAGACCAGGGTCGGACCCAGGTAGATGGTGACGAATTCAAGCCCCGAACGCGCCGCATAGCCGACTGCGCCATAAAAGGTCCAGGCGGTGCAATAGACCGAGAGCGACAGCGTGTAGACGAGCGGCGACCGCAGAAGACCGAAGGTGGCGCCGCGTGCGCGCGCGGCGTCGGACTGCCGCTCCGCCGCCCAGGCGATGGCGAAGAGAAACGCAACATAGCCCAGTGCGGCCAGGAACAGCAGGTTGATGCTCATGGCGCGCGCCCGGGATCGGCGGGGGGCGGGTCGTCACCCGCAGGGGCGACCGGATATGCGGGGCTATCGGGTTCTGCGGCGCTGTCGGGTTGCGGAACACCAGTGCGGCGCAAGGGCCGGGCAAGGAGCGCCGCGGTCAGGATGAGAAGCGCCCAGACCGCAAAGAGGTAAAGCGCCTCGGACGCAGTCTCGGGCCCGGTTTCGGCGCGCCACAGCGCGGGCAGCAGGAAAAGGACGAGCCCGATCACCGGCAGGATGCGCGCGCCGTCCATGAGGCGGCGGCGGCGATAGGATTCGCGCTCCAGAAACAGCGGCGGGCGCGGCCGGCTCATACCCCGACAAGCTGGCGCACCGCGGCCACCAGTTCCGCGTTCGAGAAAGGCTTGGCCATGTAGAGAGAGGCGCCGAGGCTGAGCGCGCGTTCGCGGTCGGCGGTCTGGCCCTTGGCGGTCAGCATGATCACCGGCAGGTTGGCCATCGCGTCGCGGCTGCGCATCGCCAGCAGGATCTCGAACCCGCTTTGCCCGGGCAGCATCACATCGAGGATCACCAGCGACGGCGCCTCCTGCTCGATCAGGGGCAGCGCATCATGGCCCTCGTCATGACTGAGCACCTGCCAGCCGTCGCGGCGCAGGATGAAGCGGATGGCTTCGGATATGTTGGGCTCGTCCTCCAGCACCAGCACCAGGCGACCTTCGCCATGCCCGGCACGCACCTCGCCCGATGGGTCTGCCGCGCCCTCCCGTGACGCGCAGTCGTTCTGCGCCATGCGCTGCGCCCTCCTCCGGCGTTGCGCCCCCTTGCGTCCCCCGCCCCCGATCTATTGCGGGAAACAGCGCCCATGTCAAAGCCCGCGGCCCGACGGCGGGGCGGAATCACCCGGCGACGATGGAGGGTTCGCGCCGGGCGAGGCAGTCGAGCCGCGGGCAGATTCGGCAACTGGAGCCGACGGGCAGATGCGGCAGTGTCGGCGGCGCGGCACCCAAGGCCGCGGGCGTGGCCGGCGTCAGGAGCATGCTGGCGCGCAGAACGACCGGCGGCGCAAAGCCTGCCGGCCGGGCCGGTTCGGCCAGCGCGAACGCAAGGAATCGCGGCGCCGGCCGGCCCGGAAACTCGACAATCGCCGCCACCGGGCGCGCGGGCGTGACCAGCGCCTGATAGAGCGGCCAGACCGGGCAGGCCCCACCGAACCGCGGCAGCGCGAACCCCTCGATCGGCCGGCGCCGGGTCAGGGTGCCCGAGGCGTCGCATTCCACCAGCCCGAAGCGCGGCAATCCGGCATCTTCCGGCAAACTCGCCAATCGGCGAAAGAGGCGGGCCAGCGGCGCGTCCACCGCCTGCGCCAGCCGGTCGGGCTGCACCCCCTCGCCCGCATCGAGCCTGGCGCGCAAAGCGGGCACCAGCCGGGCCATCGGCAGCGCGCGGGCGTCTTCCTGCGCCTCGCTCAGCCATGCGCGGGCCATCTCGCGCGCGGGCTGGCTGGCCAGTTCGGCCTGCCCCTCGCTCAACGCGGCCAGATCGACCGGGCCGTCGGCTTCCAACGCGGCGACGTGATGGCCCTGACGGGACAGCCAGCTTTCCAGCTCCTCCTGCGGCGCAGCGAGGCCCGATTCCTCGCCCGAGGCGTCGAGATAGGCGACCAGCGCCTCAGCCGCCCGGGCCAGCCGCTGCGAATCCTCGTGGATGTTATGGTGAAACTTCTCGCGCCACTCGCGGTCCAGCTCGCCCGACTCCACCAGGATGGCGGCGGTCGATTGCACCGCAGTGACCGCCGAGACGATCTCGTGCAGCGCCGCCGACAGGTTGGGATCGTGCGCCATCCGGTCGCTCAACCGCTCGATCGCACGTTCCTGCGCCTCGACCCGCTGGGTCACCGTCGCCAGATGCCCGGCCCACCCCGGAAAGCGGCCGATGAATTCCTCGACGCGGTCCATTTCCAACACGATCTCGGCGCCCGAGAGCGTGGCCGAGGCGCGCAGTGTCTCGACCAGCTCGTCCTCGGCGCCTTCGGCCAGGGTCTGCGCGGGGATGCGCAGCGCCTCGGCAAGGGCGTTCAGAAGCGCCGGACCGGCCCGCCTGCGGTTGTGTTCGATGAGGTTCAGATACGAGGGCGAGACCCCGGCCATTCGCGCCAGATCGGCCTGCGCCAGGTTGCGCGCCTTGCGCAGCGCGCGGATTCGGTTGCCGGAAAGTTGACTGCGGGGCATGTCCCCCTGTCCGCTTTGCACGCTGGCATGTCAATCTTTACACCCCGCCCCTCTCGGCAAAATGACCTTTTCAGGCAGGCACCCCTCGCGTATAAGGCCGCCGATCGGGCCACCGGGACGTGCCGGCGGGTCCCGCCAGTTAATCGAGGACCGCAATGAGCACGGATCGTATCACGGCCGACGTGGCCTTCATCAGGGCCCTCGCCGAGCTTCTGAACGAAAACGAGTTGACCGAGATCGCCGTCAAGCGGGAATACGGCGACAACGACACGCTGAACGTGAAGGTCTCCAAGCAGACCTTCCA
>CAZKSE010000228.1:0-6070 GCA_964555305.1 uncultured Rhodobacter sp.
GCCAGCGGACGGGTCAGCGTGCCCGCCGCGGATGTCTTCTTTCCCTGACGGAGCCTGCCCATGCTTCTCTGCATCGATTGCGGCAACACCAACACCGTCTTCTCCATCTGGGACGGCGCGCGCTTCGTCGCCACCTGGCGCGCCTCGACCGAGCATCAGCGTACGGCGGACCAGTACTTTGTCTGGCTCTCCAGCCTGATGAGCCTCCAGAAGATCGAGGCAGAGATCACAGAGGTGATCATTTCCTCGACCGTGCCCCGGGTGGTCTTCAACCTGCGCGTGCTTTGCGGCCGCTATTTCGACTGCCGCCCGCTGGTCGTCGGCAAGCCCGAATGCCGCCTGCCGGTCGAGCCGCGCGTCGATCCCGGCACGCGGGTGGGTCCGGACCGGCTGGTCAACACCGTCGCGGGGTTCGACCTGTTCGGCGGGGATCTGATCGTCGTCGATTTCGGCACCGCCACCACCTTCGACGTGGTGGACAGCGACGGTGCCTATATCGGCGGCGTGATCGCGCCGGGGGTGAACCTCTCGCTCGAGGCTTTGCACATGGCCGCCGCCGCGCTGCCGCATGTCGATATCGCGCGCCCCGACCGGGTGATCGGCAAGAACACCGTCGAATGCATGCAGGCGGGCGTTTTCTGGGGTTACGTCGGGCTCGTGAACGGGATATGCGAACGGATCAAGGTCGAACACGGACGCCCGATGCGCGTGATCGGCACAGGGGGCTTGGCTCCCTTGTTCGCCTCTGGCGAGGCGCTATTTGACGAAATTCGCGATGACCTCACGATGCACGGGCTCAGGGTCATCCATGATTACAACGGGACGGGTGCATGACGGCCGAGCGATTGATCTACCTGCCGCTGGGTGGGGCCGGCGAAGTGGGGATGAATGCCTATGTCTACGGCTACGGGCCGAAGGGCAAGGAACGGCTGATCCTGGTCGATCTGGGGGTGACCTTCCCCGACATGGACGGCTCGCCGGGGGTGGATCTGATCCTGCCGGATGTCGCCTGGCTTGAAGAACGGCGCGACCGGCTGGAGGCGATCTTCGTCACCCATGCCCATGAGGATCACGTCACCGCGCTCGGCTCGCTCTGGAGCCGGCTGAAGGCGCCCGTCTACGCGCGCAACTTCACCGCGCGGATCGCCCAGAAGAAGATGCTCGAGGGGGGGCAGCCCGTCGACAAGGTGCATACCGCCGAGCCGCGCGATCCGATCGCGGCGGGGCCTTTCAACGTTCAGTTCCTGCCCATCTCGCATTCGTTGCCCGAGGCCTCGTCGCTGCTGATCGAAACGGCGGCGGGGCGCATCCTGCATACGGGCGATTTCAAGATCGACCTGTCGCCCGGCGTTGGCGAGCCCTTCGACGAGAAACTCTACCACGAGACCGGCGATCTGGGCATCAAGGCGCTGATCTGCGATTCGACCAATGTCTTCAACACCCATGCCGGCCGCTCTGAAAGCTCGCTGCCCGAAGCCATGCAGCGTCTCTTCACCGAGGCGCCGGGGATGGTGGTGGCGACGACCTTCGCCTCGAACGTGGCGCGCGTGCGCACCATGGCGAAGGCCGCGCGCGACTCCGGCCGCTCGGTCTGCCTGATGGGGCGGGCCATGCACAACATGGTGCGCACCGCGACCGAAGCGGGGCTACTGCACGACTTCCCCGCCACCGTCTCGCCCGAGGAGGCCGGCGACATTCCGCGCGAAAGCCTGATGGTCATCGCCACCGGCAGCCAGGGCGAACGCCGCGCCGCCTCCGCGCAGCTTGCGCGCGGCACCTACATGGGCATCGACCTGCAGGAGGGCGACACCTTCCTCTTCTCCTCGATGACCATCCCGGGGAATGAGAAATCCGTCCTGCGCGTGGTCAACGACCTGTCCGAGCGCGGGGTCGAGGTGGTGGATAATTCCGGCGGCCTCTACCACGTCTCGGGCCATGCCAACCGCCCTGACCTGGAACGGATGCACGACCTCATCCGCCCGAAGATGGTGATCCCGATGCACGGCGAACACCGCCACCTGCGCAAGCACGCCAAGCTTGCCGCCGAGCGCGGTTTCGCCTCTGCCATCGCGCCCAACGGAACGATGCTGGACCTGACCGGCGACACCCCCGTTGTCGCGGAATATGTCCAGACCGGCCGGCTCTATCTGGACGGCACGGCGATCTACGGCGCGCTGGACGGTGTGGTGCGCGAGCGCATCAAGCTGGCGCTCAACGGCCATGTCATGGTCACCCTCCTGCTTGATGAGGACGATCTGCCTATGGGCGACGCCTGGGCCGATTGCCAGGGTCTCGCGCCGGTCGGCCGCGGCCGCCGGCCGCTTTCCGAGATCATCGAGGACGAACTTTCCGATGTGATCGAGCGTTTCGACCGCAAGACCCTGCGCAACGACGACAAGCTGATCGAGGCGATCCGCCGCGCCGTGCGCACCTGCTGCCTCGACGAGATCGGCAAGAAGCCCGAGGTCACGGTCGTCGTCAGCCGTCTTTCGGAATAGGGTCGGCGGCAAGCATTCGTTAAGCACGCCCTGCGATGCTGCGCCTGAAACAGGGCAGGCGCGGATGACACAGACGCAGGGCAATACCGTTCTCAGACGCAAGCTGGTGGGCGCACGCGCCCCGGCGTCCCCCCCCGTGGAACTGGCCGAGGCGCGACATCTGGCGCGCGCGCTCGCGCGCGCGACCAGCCGCATTCCGGGGCTGGTCGGCAGTTGCACCGATCCCACGCGGCGCATGGCCTCGGCCACGGAACTTCTGGACCTGGTGGCGGATGACGCCTTCGTTGCGCTGGTCTCCGACGCCTCGGGGGCGGTGGGGTTGGCGGTTTTCGATCCGGTCAGCACCGTCGCCCTGATCGAGGCGCTGACCATCGGTCGGCTCTCGCGTAACCCCCCGCCGAATCGCCGCGCGACGCAGACCGACGCGATCCTTCTGTCCGAGGTGCTCGACGCCGCGCTGACCGAATACGACACCCATGCGGGCGGCGCGACCGAGCATCGCGGCGGCTTCCGCTTTCAGCGTTTTCCCACCGATTATCGGCTGCTGGAGCTTTTGCTGGACGCGCCGCGGTTCGAGCTCATCGTGCAACCGCTTGCCCTGCTGGGCGAGGGGGTGCGCCGCGACGGTCAGTTCCTTCTGGCGCTGCCCTGTCAGGCGCCCGAGGTCGCCGATCCGCCCGCCCCACCCGGCGAACGGCGCCGCGCGTCGCTCTCGGGGCAGGGGGATAGCTGGTCGCGCGCGCTCGAGGCGCAGGTGATGGCCGCCCCCGCGCAACTGACCGCCGTTCTCGGTCGCGTGACCATACCGCTTTCCGAGGTCATGGCGCTGGGGGTGGGCAGCCAGCTGGTCCTCCCCCTCGCCAAGCTTGAAGAGATCGAGGTCGAGGCGCTGGATGGCCAGGTGCTGGGGCGGGGACGGCTGGGCCAGTTCCGCGCCATGCGCGCCGTCCGGCTGATCGACGGCGGCACCCAGCCCGGCCCCGGCACCGATTTCGAGGATCACGCTGTCGCGGCAAAGCCCGCGCAGGCGCCGGCCCCGGCGCCCGCAGCCGCACCCGCCAAACCGGACTGAGGCCGCACTGGCGCCCGGCGAGTCGGGCGCGCCAGCCTTACTGCCAGCAGGACACCAGTACCGTCAGGTCTGCCGAGACCCGCGTCAGCGTCTCGGCCGGCATGTTGGCGTTCTCGCGGCTCATCGCGCCGCGCAGCCCGGCGTTTTCCAGCGCCTCCAGCACGGTATCGGCGGAAAGGGCGAAATTCACCTCCTCGGGCAGTTCGCGCTCGGCATCCTCCAGACGCGGCAGCAGCATGCCGACAACCGCGCCGTTGGTGTCGAAGACCGGCCCGCCGCTGTCGCCTTCCTCCACGTTGATCGCCAGCCGCTTCAGCGTCGTCTCACCGTTCAGGCCCGACAGATCGGCGATCTGGCCGCGGGTCAGCACCGGCCGGGTCAGCATGTCGGCAAAGGAAAAGCCTGACACGCGCACATCCGACGCCAGCCGCGCCCCATTGGGCGCGAACTGCGCATAGGCCAGCGGCACCAGCGGGTCGACCGGGCTGAGGATCGCGATCCCCGCCGCCTCGTCCAGCAAGCGCACGCGGGCCTCATAGGCGCTGTCGATGGTGACCTGACCGCAACCGGCGACGGCCTCGGCGGTCGTGGCAACCGTGCCCTCCGCATCGACATAGAAGCCCGAGCGCGATCGCAACGGCCGGCGCACCTCCAGTCCGGCCAGCAGATCCTGCCGCGCCACCGTCGAGGCAGAGATGCCCATATTGTCCGGCAGCACCCCCTCGATCCGGCGGAAGGATGCCTCCATTGCGGTACGGACGCGCTCGGCATCGGCATCGGCGCGCGGCTCCCACAGCAGCGCCCAACCCTTGATCTGGCCGCCCTGAAGGCTCGCCACGACATGGGCGCGTGCGGTGTCGCTCTGCCCGGTCAGCAGGAAGCCGTTCTCGCGGCGCGACCGCTCTCCCTCCAGCGGGATCACCTCCAGCGTCTGCATGATCTCGTAAAGGCCGAAGAGCGTGGCGCGCGTGCCTTCCTGGCTGATCAGCAACACGCGCATCCCGCTGTCATTTGCCTCGGCGAAATGGACGAAGGGGCTTTCATGGCGGTCGAAGTCGATCATCGCCAGGGGCAGGGTGATCTCGATCCCGGCCTGATCATCGCGCAGACTGTCGAAGCCGAAGCGCGCGAGTTCGGTGGCATGGGATTGCAGCAGGGCGTTGCGCTGAAGGGTGGTCAGGAAGCCCGTGGCCTCGTGCCCCTCGGCTTCCTGCCATTCGCCGATCGCGCGGCGCGTTCCGGGCCCGAACGAGGCGTCGATGGCCATGTTGTAATGGCCGAAATACTGCAACGCGGTCTGGATCTCGGCGCGCTCCTCGCGGTCCAGGCGCGCGTCGTTCGCGCGCGCTTCGGCCAGCGTTTCTTCGGGGGCGGGGTCCGGCGCCGCGGGCAGACCCGGCTCGGGCGCGCTCACGGCTTCGGCCGCGGGCGACTGCGGCGCGGTCGCCGGGGTCTCGGTGGTCTCCGCGGCCTCCGGCGCGTCGGGCATCGGCTCTGGCTGCGGCTCGGGCAGGGCGGCGGTGGGGGCGCCTGCCGGCCAGAACTGCGGGCCATAGGCGCTGTCCTGCGCCACATAGGCATCGCGCGGGATCATCCGGCTGGCCAGAAGCTGGCGACGCACCGCCGCGGCATCCTCGGCCGTGGCATAGGGGCCCAGCGCCAGCGCGTACCACCCGCCCGACAGCCTGAAGCCCGCGACATTGTCGAAATCGGCCTCGTAGCGCGCGGCCCATTCCTCGGCGGTGCGCAGGGTCGGATGCGCTTCGACCTGAACCCAGTGGCGGGTCTGGGCGAGGGCGGAAAGCGGCAGAAGGGCCAGAAGCAGGGCGGCGCAGAGCGTCGTGAAGGGGCGAATGGTCACGGCAAATCCAGTACTTGGGCGGTAAAACACGGGTCCCCGCAACCTTATCAGGCGCAATGACAATGTGCAGTTAAATAGCGCGTTTCCGGCGGCCCGTTGCACGCCTGCAACGCGGCCCGTTCCCGGCGGCGTTGACCCGCCCCCGCCGACTGCCTATTGAGGCGCAGATCCGAGAGCCCGAGGCCAGAATGCAGCACGCCCCCACCCGTCCGCGCAGCTTCCAGGAGGTGATCCTGCGCCTGCAAGGCTACTGGGCCGCGCAGGGCTGCGCCATCCTGCAACCCTACGACATGGAAGTCGGCGCCGGCACCTTTCACCCGGCCACCACCCTGCGCGCGCTGGGGTCGAAGCCCTGGGCCGCGGCCTATGTCCAGCCCTCGCGCCGCCCCACCGACGGCCGCTACGGCGAGAACCCCAACCGGCTCCAGCACTACTACCAGTATCAGGTCATCATCAAACCCTCGCCCCCCGACCTGCAGGAACTCTACCTCGGCTCGCTGCGCGCCATCGGGATCGACGACGCGCTGCATGACATCCGCTTTGTCGAGGATGACTGGGAATCCCCCACCCTTGGCGCCTGGGGCCTGGGCTGGGAGGTCTGGTGCGACGGCATGGAAGTGTCGCAGTTCACCTATTTCC
>CAZKSE010000229.1:0-6045 GCA_964555305.1 uncultured Rhodobacter sp.
CACGCGGCCGACAAGAAAGCCAAGAGGAAGTAAGCCATGGGTAAGGAACCGAATCCGCGCCGCGTGGCCGAGAACGAGGCGATGGCGAAACTGCGCATGCTGCGCACCTCGCCGCAGAAGCTGAACCTGGTAGCCGGCCTCATCCGCGGCAAGCCCGTGGATAAGGCGTTGGCCGACCTGACGTTCTCGAAGAAACGCATCTCCATCGACGTGAAGAAGTGTCTTCAGTCGGCGATCGCCAATGCCGAGAACAACCATGGTCTGGACGTCGACAACTTGGTCGTCGCCGAGGCATGGGTCGGCAAAAACTTGGTCATGAAGCGGGGTCGACCGCGCGCGCGCGGTCGCTTTGGCAAGATCATGAAGCCGTTTTCCGAGATCACCATCAAGGTGCGTGAGCGCGAGGAGCAAGCGTAATGGGTCAGAAGGTCAATCCGATCGGCATGCGCCTGCAGGTCAACCGCACCTGGGACAGCCGTTGGTTCGCCGATGGCGAAAGCTACGGTGATCTTCTTCTTGAGGACCTGCGTATGCGGGACTTCATCAAGGAGGAATGCAAGCAAGCCGGCGTCAGCCGCGTCATCATCGAGCGCCCCCACAAGAAGTGCCGGGTGACGATCCATACGGCACGTCCGGGGGTCATTATCGGCAAGAAGGGCGCCGATATTGAGGCGCTTCGCAAGAAGCTGGCGAATTTCACCGACAGTGAACTGCACCTGAACATCGTCGAGGTGCGCAAGCCCGAAGTCGATGCGCAACTGGTGGCGGAGTCGATCGCGCAGCAGCTTGAGCGTCGCGTCAGTTTCCGTCGCGCCATGAAGCGTGCGGTGCAGAACGCGATGCGCATGGGTGCTCTGGGGATCCGGGTCAACGTCGGCGGCCGCTTGGGTGGAGCCGAGATTGCGCGGACCGAGTGGTACCGCGAGGGCCGTGTGCCGCTGCACACGCTGCGCGCCGATATTGACTACGCGCTGGCCGAAGCCCAGACACCCTATGGGATTATCGGGGTCAAGGTCTGGATCTTCAAGGGCGAGATCATGGAACATGATCCCCAGGCCCATGAACGTCGTCGGAACGAACTGAACGAAGGCCCCGGCGGCGGACGCCCACCGCGTCGCTGACGTCGGCCTGACAGGAGAGAAACGATGCTGCAACCGAAACGGACGAAGTTCCGCAAACAGCACAAGGGCCGTATCCGGGGCGCGGCGAAGGGTGGGTTCGACCTGAACTTCGGCTCCTTTGGACTGAAAGCAATCGAGCCCGAGCGCATCACCGCCCGCCAGATCGAGGCCGCGCGCCGCGCCATGACGCGTCACATGAAACGTCAGGGGCGGGTCTGGATCCGGATCTTCCCGGATGTTCCCGTGTCGTCGAAGCCGACGGAAGTCCGGATGGGTAAGGGCAAGGGGTCCGTTGACTTCTGGGCCTGCCGTGTGAAACCCGGTCGCGTCATGTTCGAGATTGACGGGGTGGGTGAAACTGTGGCAAGGGAAGCGCTGCGTCTGGCAGCGATGAAGCTGCCGATCAAGACCCGCGTCGTAGCACGCGAGGATTGGTAAGTTAACTGAGGCTCCGCCGTGCGGGCGGGGCTTCTTCATTTAGTTGCAACCACCAGGCTAAGAGTGACCCTTTGGGCTCTCTGGTGAGGGGAAGGAAAAGGCGATGAACGCCGAGGAACTGAGACAAAAGACGCCGGATCAGCTGCGTGATCAGTTGGTGGCGCTGAAGAAGGAGGCGTTTAATCTGCGTTTCCAGAAGGCGACCAACCAGACTGAGAATACCGCGCGGATGCGCCAGGTGCGCCGTGACGCCGCGCGGGTGAAGACCGTGCTGAACGAAAAAGCCCGCGAAGCGGCGGCGAACTGAGGAGCGAGACCATGCCCAAACGCATCCTGCAAGGCACGGTGACGAGCGACAAGAACGAGCAGACCGTAACGGTCCTGGTTGAGCGTCGTTTCACGCATCCGATGATGAAGAAGACCGTGCGCTTCACCAAGAAATACCGGGCGCACGATCCGGAGAACCAGTTCAAGGTTGGCGACCAGGTCCGAATCGAGGAATGCGCGCCGATCTCGAAAACCAAGCGCTGGAGGGTTGTGACCGAAGCTTCGGCTTGACGTCCTACCTTCTGGTTTGAACGAAACCCTGGGACAGCCTGCGAGGCAGGTTCCCATAGGTCGGGAGAAACCCCATGATCCAGATGCAGACCAATCTGGATGTAGCTGACAATTCCGGCGCCCGCCGGGTTCAGTGCATCAAGGTTCTGGGCGGTTCGCACCGCCGTTACGCCTCGGTCGGCGACATCATTGTGGTGTCGGTGAAAGAGGCTATTCCGCGGGGCCGCGTGAAGAAGGGTGACGTGCGTAAGGCCGTCGTTGTTCGCACCGCCAAGGAGGTTCGTCGCGAAGACGGGACCGCCATCCGCTTCGACCGTAACGCTGCCGTCATTCTGAACAACCAGGGTGAACCCGTCGGAACTCGTATATTCGGGCCGGTGGTGCGTGAACTGCGTGCGAAGAACTTCATGAAAATCATTTCGCTGGCGCCGGAGGTGCTCTGATGGCTGCGAAACTCAGAAAAGGCGACAAGGTCGTCGTATTGGCTGGTAAGGACAAGGGTAAGCAAGGCGACATCGCCCAGGTCATGCCCAAGGAAAACAAGGCCATCGTTGACGGCGTGAACATTTCGATTCGTCACACCAAGCAGAGCGCGACCTCTCAGGGCGGCCGTCTGCCGCGGCCGATGCCGATTGATCTGTCGAACCTCGCGCTTGTCGATGCCAACGGCAAGGCTACTCGCGTCGGTTTCCGGACCGAGGACGGCAAGAAGGTGCGTTTCGCCAAGTCGACCGGAGAGGTGATCTGATGCTCGACACCACCACCTACACCCCGCGTCTTAAGGCGCAGTACCGCGAAACCATTCGGGCCGCGCTCAAGGAAGAGTTCGGGTACAAGAATGACATGCAGATTCCTAAGCTCGACAAGGTTGTGTTGAACATGGGGATCGGTGAAGCGGTCAAGGACACCAAGAAAGTGAAATCCGCCCAGGAAGACATGACGGCGATTGCCGGTCAGAAGGCGGTCATCACCAAGGCAAAGAACTCGATCGCGGGCTTTCGCGTGCGTGAGGACATGCCGCTTGGTGTGAAGGTCACCCTGCGTGGTGAGCGGATGTATGAGTTCCTTGACCGGCTGATCACCATCGCGCTGCCGCGCGTGCGTGACTTCCGCGGCGTGAAGGGCACCTCCTTCGACGGACGCGGCAACTTCGCGATGGGCGTCAAGGAACACATCGTTTTCCCCGAGATCGACTTCGACAAGGTCGACGAGGTCTGGGGCATGGACATCATCATCTGCACCACCGCGAAAACCGATGCGGAAGCCAAGGCGCTGTTGAAGCAATTCAACATGCCCTTCAACAGCTGACGCCTGAGGGAGAATTACACATGGCCAAAAAATCCATGGTTGAACGCCAGAAGAAGCGGGAGCGCCTGGTGGAGAAGCACGCCGCCAAGCGCGCGGCGCTGAAGGCGGTTGCCAATGATCAGGGCGCCTCGATGGAAGAACGCTTCAAGGCGAGCCTCAAACTGGCGCAGCTGCCGCGCAATTCTTCGCCGACGCGCCTGCACAATCGCTGCGAATTGACGGGTCGTCCAAAGGCCTATTATCGTAAACTGAAACTCAGCCGGATCATGCTGCGCGAACTGGGCTCTTTTGGCCAGATTCCCGGCATGGTCAAGTCGAGCTGGTAAGGAGGGGATGAAATGTCGATGAATGATCCTCTCGGCGATATGTTGACCCGTATCCGGAACGCGCAAATGCGTGGCAAGACGAGCGTACGCTCGCCGGCCTCGAAGCTACGTGCCTGGGTGCTGGATGTGTTGGCCGACGAAGGCTACATCCGCGGCTATGAGCGGGTGACCACTTCCGAAGGTCATGAGGAGCTTGAGATTGCGCTGAAGTATGCAGGAGGCGAGCCTGCGATCCGCGAGTTGAAGCGCGTCTCGAAACCCGGCCGTCGCGTCTATGCGGGTGTCAAGGGCATCCCCTCGGTGCGCAACGGGCTTGGTGTTTCGGTCGTTTCGACGCCCAAGGGCGTCATGTCCGATGCAGCTGCACGCGCCGCCAATGTCGGTGGCGAAGTGCTTTGCCGTGTGTTCTGAGGAGGGCTGACATGTCTCGTATTGGCAAGAAGCCTGTCGAACTGCCCAACGGCGTCAGCGCGTCCGTCTCGGGCCAGACCATTGAAGTCAAGGGCCCGAAGGGGACTCGCAGCTTCACCGCGACCGATGATATCAACCTTCAGGTTGATGGAAATGTCGTGACCGTCAGGCCGCGGGGCTCCTCGAAGCGGGCACGCCAGCAGTGGGGGATGTCCCGCTCGATGGTGGCGAACCTGGCTCAAGGCGTGACCGAAGGGTTCAAGAAGGAACTGGAGCTGGTCGGCGTCGGTTACCGCGCGGCGATGCAGGGCAAGGACCTCAAACTCTCGCTCGGTTATAGCCACGAAGTCGTCTTCGAGGTCCCCGCCGGCGTCACAGTGACGGCGCCCAAGCCCACCGAGATCATCGTGGAAGGCACCGATCAGCAGATGGTCGGTCAGGTCGCCGCGAATATCCGTGAGTGGCGTCGCCCCGAGCCCTACAAGGGCAAGGGGATCCGCTACAAGGGCGAATACATCTTCCGCAAGGAAGGCAAGAAGAAGTAAGGGCGCATCAGATGGCGAACACGAAGAGGAAGCTGTTCCAGAAGCGCCGCCTGCGCGTGCGGAACAAGTTGCGGAAAATGGCCAACGGGCGCATGCGCCTTTCGGTTCACCGCTCGAACAAGAACATCAGCGTACAGCTGATCGACGACATCCGCGGCGTTACCGTGGCGGCGGCCTCGACGCTCGAGAAGGACCTCGGCGTAGTTGGCGTCAACAACGTCGATGCCGCAGCCAAGGTCGGCGCCAAGCTGGCCGAGCGGGCCAAGGCTGCCGGGGTCGAGGAATGCTACTTCGACCGGGGTGGTTTCCTGTATCACGGGAAGGTCAAGGCATTGGCCGATGCTGCCCGTGAGGGCGGCCTGAAGTTCTGAGGAGACGATCATGGCAGAGAGAGAAAACCGCCGGGACCGCCGCGAGCGCGACGACAACCCGGAATTCGCCGATCGTCTGGTGGCGATCAACCGGGTGTCGAAGACGGTAAAGGGGGGCAAGCGTTTTGGCTTCGCCGCGCTCGTCGTCGTAGGCGACCAGAAGGGCCGCGTCGGCTTCGGCAAGGGGAAGGCCAAGGAAGTACCCGAGGCTGTGCGCAAGGCGACCGAGCAGGCCAAGCGCTCGATGGTTCGGGTGCCGCTGCGTGACGGGCGCACACTGCATCACGACATCGAGGGGCGTCACGGCGCGGGCAAGGTGATCATGCGCTCGGCGGTGCCGGGGACAGGCATCATCGCTGGTGGTCCGATGCGCGCAGTGTTCGAAATGCTGGGCTTGCAGGATGTCGTTGCGAAATCGCTCGGCAGCCAGAACCCCTACAACATGATCCGCGCCACGATCGACGGCCTTAAGAAGGAATCGAGTCCCCGGATGGTCGCGCAGCGCCGCGGCAAGAAGGTGGCCGACATCCTCCGCAAGGACGAACCGCAGGCTGCGGAAGCTTAAGGAGGGCAGATTATGGCCAAGACCATCGTCGTCAAGCAGATCGGCTCGCCGATCCGCCGTCCCCAGGTCCAGCGCGAAACGCTCAAGGGCTTGGGCCTGAACAAGATGCATCGCACCCGCGAGTTGGAAGATTCTCCTTCCATTCGTGGCATGGTGGAGTCCATTCCTCATCTGGTTACGATCATCGAAGAGCGTGGCTGACCTGTCGGCTTGTGCCGCTTGGCTGACGGACGACGCCGCAAGATACGCGTAATATTGAAGTGAAGACGGCGCCCTGGGGGCGCCGTTTTTCGTCGTATGCACGAGGGAGGCGATGACTTTACATTCATGATCACGTACGAAGCTCGGTAAGCGGCAAGGAGACCCCGTGGGTTAGCGGCGTGGCCGGTTCAGGATAGGCTC
>CAZKSE010000230.1:0-5938 GCA_964555305.1 uncultured Rhodobacter sp.
CCCCCCACCCGGGCGAAGCTCCTCCAGTCGTCCGATGCGCTGCACCTCCATCATCCCGGCCTCGGCCTCGACAAGGCGCAGGACGGAGTTGGAAAAACTGAGCGGATCCCCCCAGAAAGCGATCAATCCATGCGATGGGCTGCTGTTCTTGCGCACGAAGGCGATACCGTCACGATGCGAATTCCGAGTCATACGTCCCCCCTGAAACTTCAAGGTTCCGTCGCCTGATGCGAGCGTCTCAATCAAATGCTGGGTTCAAGGCACCCAAGAAAAAACGCCTGTCTCAACATCAAAAGTTTAGCACGAATTGTGCAGGCTCCATACTAGCCGAATGACTTGGGTTTTACGGGCGAAACAATACACGCATAGCAAGAATCGCGCACAACGGTCTGTTTTAAATATAATTTTCCAGATCAACCGACAGCATATGTTCGCCGCACCCCTTCGCGTAATTGGGGTAAGGCTCCGAAACCCTGATCGACGGGACAAGGCGCGGCGCTGATTCGGGCGCATCTGATCCGCACCCGACGCAAGCGATACGTCGGCATTTCCTTGCCGATCAAGAACCTGTCCCACAGCGCCGGTATTGATCGTTTGCGCGGCTGTTTTCGACCCCGGCTAAGTGCCAGCATCATCTGGCGACCGTGACTGCGGCGCGATTTCAGAACGCACATTTTTCAAGCGCCGGACCCAGCAGAGAAACACTCGCAACGCTCCGGCACCAGCTCGGAAAGGGGGGATGCCACGATTGACTGGCCATGCCGCTCCGACGTGACCCCGCAACGGATCAGCCGGAACGGTCCATCTGATGCAATCAACGACGCAGCCGACATGCCGCCTTTGAGATGACTGGCGAGCCACGGGGCGTCGAAGGAGACGCTACAATGGACAAGAGATTGAACAACAACAACTTCCTGATCGGTGAAGTCGATATCGAGACGCTGAACGCCGATATCGAGGCATCGGTCGACATCGCCGAGGCCGACATCGACGTGCTGGCCCAGCAGCAACAGCAGCAACAGCAGCAGGACGTCAGCAACGACCAGGACCAGAGCCAGGGCCAGGATCAGGGCCAAGGCCAGGATCAGGGCCAGGATCAGAACCAGGGTCAGGATCAGGACCAGGATCAGAACCAGAGCCAGTCGAATGACGGCTCGGGCAACAGCAACAACGAGATCAACATCGACTTCGGCGGCGGCGAGTGGATCCCGCGCGACGACGACTTCATCGACATCGACCTGAAGGACAATTCCTCGATGGGCGATGCGATCGTCTCGCAGGGCGACATGCGCTACAATCCGGGCGACGATGTGAACCTCGACAACATCGCCTTCGGCGACGGCAACAGCAATGCCTTCGCGATCTCGCAGGCCAACAACCTGACCGACAACGACATGCTGAAGAACCCGTCCCTGTCGAACGACGGCGAGTTCCACCAGCACGGCAACGCCTATGGCGGCAAGGCAACCGCGGGCGACGGCATCAGTGCCGGCGGCGGCGGCGGCGAGGGTGGCGGCAAGGCCCATGCCGACGGCGGCGACGGCGACGGCGGCAGCGCCAAGGGCGGCATGGCCATGGGCGGCAAGGGTGACGGCGGCGACGGCGGCCAGGCCCAGGCCGAAGCCGAGGAAGGCGGCGACGCCTCGGCCAGTGGCACCGGCACGGGCATGGGCATGGGTATGGCGGCGGCCAAGGCCAACGGCGATGGCGGCGACGGCGGCGATGCCGATGCTGAATCCGATGCACGGATCGACAACGACGCCGATCAGCATGGACATGCCGAAGGCGGGGCCGGCGGCGAGTCGCTGGGACTTGGTCTCGGCCTCGGTCTGGCCACGTCGGACGCGCAGTCCGAAGCCAGCGACGCCAGCGGCGGTGATGCCGATTCGCTCGGTGCCGGGCTGGGCGTCGGATATGCCGATTCCGACGCCGCGGCCGATGGCGCCGATGGCGGCGATGCCAATGGGCAGACTCAGGTCAGCGGCGACACCAGCGCCTCATCCGACGCCGACGCCGACGAGGCCAATGGCGGCGACGGCTATTCGATCGGCGCCGGGCTCGGTGTCGGTTGGGCCGATTCCGATGCGGATGCAGATGGCGGTGACGGCGGCGATGCCGATGCCACCGCGGATGCCCGGGGCGATACCAAGGCGGATTCCGGTTCCGATGCCGCAGATGCCGACGGCGGCGACGCCTATTCGATCGGTGCCGGGCTGGGCGTGGGTTACGCCGATTCCGACTCCGATGCCGATGGCGCGGACGGCGGCGAAGGCGATGCCTATGCGACGGGCAAGGCAAAGACCGATGTTGACAGCGATACCGATGCTGGTGGCGCAACCGCCGGTGACGGGGATGCCGACGGCGGCAACGGCGGGACCGGCACGGCCGGATCCAACGCCAACAGCGGCGTGACCTCCAATGCCAACGCGCTCGGCGATCCGTTCGACCTCGGCTATGGCGATGCCAGCAGCGACGGCACCAGCACGGCCACCGCGGGTGACTCGAGCGCCGATGGCGGCGACGGCGGCGACGGCAGTGGAACCGGCGGCAATGCCACCGGCGGCACCGCGACCGGCGGCGACGTCTCCGGCATGACCGATGCTCAAGGTCAGGCCGATGCCAGCGGTGGGGCGGGGGGCAGCAATGCCGCCGACAGCGCCGCCGATGGCAGCGGAACCGGCTCCGGCACCTCCGACGCGACGGCCGGCATGGGCGGCACCAATACCGCCGACAGCCGCTCCGACGCCGCCGGGACCAACACCGGCATGGCCGATGCCGCAGCCGGCATGGGTGCGGGCGGAATGGCCGACAGCGGCGCGGACGGCAGCGGCACCGGCACCGGCACCTCGGACGCGACGGCCGGCATGGGCGGCGCCAGCAATGCCGACAGTGCCGCGGATGCGAACGGGGCCAATACCGGCACCACGGACACGACCGCCGGAATGGGAGGCAGCGCGGCCGCCGACAGCGCCGCGGACGGCAGCGGCACCGGCACCGGCACGTCCGATGCCATGGGCGGCACGGCCACCAACGACTCGGCGGCCGATTCGTCGGCAACCGGCAACGGCGATGGCGCGGGCGAATCCGCCGGCGGTGCCGGCGGCCTGGCCGAGATCTTCGCGCAAGCCGACCTCGACGGCACGGCCGACTCCATGGCCGAGGCAATCGCCGGCTACGGCGGCAACAGCGCGTCCGACGCCGATGCGACGAACACGTCGAACGGCGCGGGCACGGTGGATGCCATGGGCGGCACCGGCGGCGCCAGCAGCGCCACCGCGATGGCCGGCGACGGCGGCGCGGGCAACGGCGGCATGGCGACGCTCGGCGATGTCATGGGCGGCGACGGCACCGGCGGCATGGGCGGCAGCGCCAGCACTGGTGGCGGCGGCGCCGGCGGCGATGGCGGCAGCTGGGGATCGGAGAATGGCCGCGATGGCTATGTCACCGGCGAATCCTTCGCGTCGGCAGCCGCTCAGGTCACCACCTCGGCGTTCAACATGAACATCGTGATGGGTGCCAACGTGCTCGGCAACGCGGTCGACATGACCGTGGTCGGCGGCTCGCTCACCTCGTCCTTCGTGGGCGGCGACGACACCTGACACGCGACGCTCCGGGGCCGGTCCGCCGGCCCCGGGGACACCTGAGGGCAACGCCCCGCGTTCGCGCTGCCCAAGTTCCGATGACTGGGATCGATCATGTCATTTGACCGGATCAGCGAAGAAATCGCCCATTTCATCGGATCGTTCCACCTTATGGTCGAGGGGAACCGCCTGCGCCTTGAGTACGAGGCATTTTCCTTCGAACGCAGCGAAGACTCCCACACCTTGCCCGCCCCACCGGATCTGAAGGTCGGGGCGGGTTTTTCGCTGAAGGGCTTCGACCCCGGGCTGGCCTACCTGCGCCCCCCTGCGGACACCGCCGGGCTTGCGCATCCGCCCGGTCAGTCGATTTCCAGCACCGTCGCGGTGGAGGATTTCCGGCCACTGGCCCCCATGCCCGAGGAGACGACCCTCACCCCTCCCGCCGGCGCACAGTTCTGGGGCGTCTATGTGCCGCTGCCGAACTCCATCCTGCTCAACCTGCGCCAGACGGCGCAGCTGTCGGACAATGATCTGCTGCTGGTCACCGGCGGGACCGAATTTATCGATCCGACGGCGCTGCTGGCCGGATTTGACGAACTGATCGCGCTGGCCCGGACGCTTCAGGCGCCGGCGCTGGAAACCGACGCCGCCTTGCCCCGGCTCGACCCGGTGGCCGAGCTGGCCAGCGCCCTGTCCGACTTCTCGCCCGAGGGCGGGGACGCCGAGGTGCAGCTTCTGCTGCGCGGCGAGGAGGCACAGGGCACCTATCTCAACGGCGTGGCGGTCCTGCCCACAGAGCCCCCCGCCGAGCCCCCCGCCGAGCCCCACGCAGCGCCCCCCGCCGAGGACTCGGATGATGACGGGGAGGCGGACGGGGACACCAAACCCTCACCGCCTGAACTTCCCGATTTCAAGGACATGCTCCCCGCGCATCTGGCCGCGAAATGGACGGACCCCGACGCGGAGGCGGAGGAGCCCGAGAAGGACCCCTTCGCCCTGCCCCGCGATCCCACGATCCAGCCGGGGATCGAGCTTCCGGACATCGACCCGGGCCACAAGATCGTCACCGGCGGCAATCTCACCATCAACGAGGTCGCCCTTCACCAGGCCTGGGTCGATGCGCCGGTGATCGCGGTGGCGGGCGACGCGATCCGCCTCGATACCGTCAGCCAGGTCAACCTGCGGACCGAGGCCCCCTCGCCGGGCCCGCAGGGCACAGCGCCCCTGCCCTCGACCGCGCTCAACGCGGTGCGGCTCGCCATCGACAGCGCCGAGGATCAAGCGCAGGGCGCCGCCCCCAAGCCCGCCGGGCAGACCCCGCAAACCGCGACCGTCGTGCGGGTGGAGGGCGATCTGGTCGCGGTCAACTGGATCCAGCAGCATGTCTTCGCGCTCGACTTCGACCGCGCCGAAGTGGTGATCACCGCCGCCGCCACGTTCATCGGCCTGGGTGAGAATGTCATCACCAATGCTGCCTTTCTGAAGGAGTTCGGCTTTCACTACGACCTGATCCTGGTCGGCGGCGACATGATCACGCTCAACCAGATCCATCAGGTCAACGTGCTTCTGGATGTCGATGTGATCGACGCCGCGACCGCCCCGCAGGTGACGGTCAGCAGCGGCGACAACCTCCAGTACAATCTGGCCGAGATCACCCAGACCGGCCGCGACGAGATGGTGGCGATGAAATCGAGCTTCCAGAAGGCGCTCGACGACATGGCCGAGGGCAAGCAGGAGATCGCGCGCGACGTCCTGCAAGACGCCCGGTTCGAGGGCAAGACCGCCCTGAAGGTCCTTCAGATCGAGGGCGATCTGATCAAGGCCAACATCATCGAACAGAAGAACTACCTCGGCGATTCCGACCAGATCCGCCTGATGCTGGAGGATTTCCTGGCCGCCGGCGAAGGGGTCGAGCTGATCACCGGATCGAACGCGCAGCTCAACGCGGCGCGGCTCCACGACCAGGGGCTCGATTCCGAGGTGATGGTCGCGGGCACCCCCTACAGCGACGCGCTGATCTACCAGGCGCAGCTTCTGGACCCCGAGGCGCCGCCGACCGGGGTGCATCTGTCGCCCCTCGCCAGCGAGGCCGTGGCCTTCCTCGCCGAGGACATGATCGCGCCCGAGCACAGCCTTGAACCCGCCGCGCCGACCACCGCGGCCGATCATCCCGCCAACAGCGACGCGCTCTACGCCATCATCACCTGAACGGACGACCGGGGACCTTATCGACATGAAAGACCATTTTCTGGAGCCGGTTCTGAAACTGACCCCGCAGATGCGCATCACCCCGGAAGACCCGGCCACCGCGCCGAAGCGCGGCGACACCCGGCCCGCATCGCCCTCCCCCCCACCCC
>CAZKSE010000231.1:0-5908 GCA_964555305.1 uncultured Rhodobacter sp.
CGCGGCGATCGTCGCCGCCGCGGACCGCAACGCGCGCGCCTATCACCTGCGCCCCCCGGTTGCGCCCCTGGGCCATGCGGTGCTGCGGCTGGCCGGCCGGATCGCGCCGGGGCTGGCGCTGTCGCGCTTTGCCTGGGTGCACGGGCACGACGTGACGCAGGCCGGTTGACGCGCGCCCGCGATTGCTCGACGCCGCCACCCGAGGGCTGATCCGGGGCGGTCAGAGCTCGAGCGTGACCCAGACGGGCGTGTGATCCGAAGGTTTTTCCCAGTCGCGCGGGGCGGTTTCGATCCAGGCGTCGGTGAGGCGGTCGGCGGCCTGCGGCGACAGGAGCAGATGGTCGATGCGGATGCCGTCGTTGCGGTGACGGGCGCCGGCCTGGTAGTCCCAGAAGCTGTATTCGCCCGGCCCCGGACGGCGCAGGCGCAGCGCATCGTAATATCCCAGCGCCTCGATCCGGCGGAAGGCGGCGCGGCTCTCGGGGAAGAAGAGCGCATCCTTGACCCAGGCCTGCGGGCGCGCGGCATCGATCGGCTGGGGGATCACGTTCCAGTCGCCGGCCAGCACGACCGGCGCTTCGGCCACGAGAAGGTCGCGGGCGCGGGCGCGCAGGCGCTCCATCCAGGCGAGCTTGTAGTCGAACTTGGGCCCCGGCGCGGGATTGCCGTTGGGCAGATAGAGTCCGCAGATCCGCAGGTTGGTGCCCGCGACCGTCGCCTCGATCCAGCGGGACTGGTCATCGCCGTCATCGCCGGGCAGGCCGCGGATGACATCGGTGAGCGGCGCCTTCGACAGGATCGCCACCCCGTTGAAGCCTTTCTGGCCGTGGGTTTCCAGATGATAACCGCGGCTTTCGATCAGCTCGCGCGGAAAGGTTTCATCCGTCGACTTGATTTCCTGCAGCACCGCCAGGTCCGGCGCGCTGTCATCAAGCCAGCGCTCCAGCACCGCCGACCGCGCCTTGATGCCGTTGATGTTGAAAGTGGCGATCTTCATGGGCGGGGCTCAGAGGTTGCCGCGGGTGAAGCGGCCCGCATCCTCGGCCGCGCGGCGCAGGGCGCGGGCCTTGTTTACGGTTTCCTGCCATTCGGATTCAGGATCGCTGTCATAGACGACGCCGCCGCCGGCCTGGATATAGAGGGTGTCATCCTTGACCACCGCGGTTCGCAGCGCGATGCACATGTCCATCTCGCCATTGGCGGAGAAATAGCCGACCCCGCCGCCGTAGACGCCGCGTTTCTCGGGCTCCAGCTCGTCGATGATCTCCATTGCGCGGACCTTGGGCGCGCCGGAGACCGTGCCGGCCGGCAAGCCCGCAAGCAGGGCCGAAAGCGCATCCTCGCCCTCGGCCAGTTCGCCCACGACATTCGAGACGATGTGCATGACGTGGGAATACCGCTCTATGATGAACTCCTCGGTCGGCCGCACGGTGCCGATCTTCGCCACGCGGCCGACATCGTTGCGGCCAAGGTCCAGCAGCATCAGGTGTTCGGCGCGTTCCTTCTGATCGGCAAGCAGGTCGGATTCCAGCGCGCGGTCTTCCTCGGGCGTGGCGCCGCGGGGGCGGGTGCCGGCGATGGGGCGGATCGTCACCTCGCCGTCGCGTAGCCGCACCAGGATCTCGGGGCTGGCGCCGACGACATGGAAGCCGCCGAGGTCGAAGTAGAACATGAAAGGCGAGGGGTTGGTGCGCCGCAACGAGCGGTAGAGCGCGAGCGGGGGCAGGGGGAAGTCCTGCGCCCAGCGTTGGCTCGGCACGACCTGAAAGATGTCGCCGGCGCGGATGTAGTCCTTGGCCTTTTCGACCGCGGCGAGGTAGTCGTCCTTCGCGAAGTTCGACCGCGCCTCGCCGACCTGGGCCGAGGATCCCAGCGCGCGGCCCATGCCCGCCGCTTCGCGTTCCAGATCGCGCACGGCTTCCATCACGCGTTCGGCCGCTTGCGCATAGGCCGCGCGCGCCGAGAGGCCCGAGGCGACCCAGGCGGGCGCGACCACCGTCACCTCGCCCTTGACGCCATCGAGGACGGCGACGACCGAGGGGCGCATCAGGACCGCGTCGGGCAGGCCCAGCGGGTCGGGGTTGACCTGCGGAAGATGTTCCACGAGGCGGATCATGTCATAGCCCAGGTAGCCGAAGAGCCCTGCTGCGATCGGCGGCAGGTCGGCGGGCATCTGGATGCGGCTTTCGGCCAGAAGCGCGCGGAGCGAGGCAAGCGGCGCGGCGGTTTCGTCCTGCCAGGCGGTGTCGTCGAAACGGGCGTCGCGGTTGATCCGGGCGGATGCGCCGTGGCACTGCCAGATCAGGTCGGGCTTCATGCCGACGACGGAATAGCGGCCGCGCACTTCGCCGCCGGTGACCGATTCCAGCATGAAGCTGTCGCGCCGGTTGCCGACGAGCTTCAGGTAGAGCGAGACGGGCGTGTCCAGATCCGCCGCGAGCCGGGTCCAGACGAGCTGGTTTTCGCCCCGCTGCCAACCGGCGTCGAAAGCGGCGAATTCGGGCAGAAGGGGCGCGTCGGACACGGGGGGCGGCCTGCGATCAGCGGAAGTTGGCGTGCACCGCCTCGATGGCGGCCTGGTTCAGCGAGATCCCGCCTTCGCGCTCCAGCGCGCGCGAGAAATAGGCGAAGACATCCTGGGCAAGCGCCGCGCCGATCTGCTCGTCGATGGCGGCGATCAGGCGCTGGGTCTGGGCGTCCTGCGCCTCGGGCGCGCTGCGCTCGGTGATCACGGCGATCAGCAGTTCGGCGCCGCGCGGGTGGTTCACCGGCTCGCCGGGTTCGGCGGCGAAGGCGAGATCAAGCAGATCGCCCGGCAGGTCGGGCAGCCGGTCGAGGCGGGTGACCGCTTCGAAACGGTCGGGGGCTAGGCCGGTCGCCTCGGCGAAATCCTCGATGCCGGCGGCCGCGAGTTCCTGTTGCAGCTCGGTCGCGGAGTCGGTCAGGCGCTCGGCGACCAGCGCGGCGCGGGCGCCGGCGGTGGCATCGGCGCGCACCTCGTCCAGCGGGCGGGGGCTGGGGGGCGTGATCCCGTCCAGTCGCAGCGCGAACAGGCCGCCATCCGACAGGCCCACCATCTCGGGGAAGTCGCCTTCGGCGGCCTCGCGGGCGGCGGTGCGGAATTCGGAATAGGCGGCGATGCCGTCGCTTGCGCCTTGCGACCAGTCGATCTGGCCCAGTTCCAGCGCCGACTCGGCGGCCAGATCCTCGAGCGTCGCGCCGCCGGCGAGCAGATCCTCGTAGAGATCGAAATCGTCGGCGATCATGCGGCGGGCACGGTCGGCGGCCAGTTCGTCGCGCAGGTCGGGCAGCGCCTCCTCGAAGGTGGTCTCCTGCGCGCTGAGGATCGCGTTCATGCGAAAGAGCGCGGGACCGACGGGGCTGGAATGGGGGCCGGTGACCTCGCCGGGTTCCTCCAGCGCGAAGACGGCGTCACCGGCCTGGCCCAGCTGCTCGCGCGAGACATCGCCGAGGTCGGTATCCTCGATTTCGAGCCCACGCTCGGCGACCAGATCCTCGAACTCGGCGCTGCCGTCGGCAAGGCGCGCCATCGCGGCGGTCGCGGCGGCCTCGTCGGGGAAGACCAGCCGTTCGACCAGGCGGCGCTCGGGCTGCACGAAATCGGGCAGGCGCTGCTCATAGAGCGTGCGCAGCGCGGCTTCCTCGATCTCGATCTCGTCGAAGAGCATCGGGGGGGTGATCCAGGCATAGGTGATATGCCGGACCTCGGGCGCGGTGAAGCGGTCGATATTGGCCTCGTAATAGGCCTGCACCTGCTCTTCGGTCGGGGCGTCGACGGGGGTGTCGAGCAGGTCTTCGGTCAGGGTGAAGACCGCGAAGGAATGGCGCGTGGCGTAATAGTCCAGAAGCGCGGTGCGCAGGTTGGCGGGCGTGTCGACGGCGCCGGCGGTCGCGGCTTGCAGGATGCCGCGCGCCGTCTCGCGGCGCAGCTCATCCTCGAATTCGCGCGGGCTCATGCCGACGTTCTGCAGCGCGAAGCGATACGCCTCGCGGTCGAAATCGCCGCCGGGTCCGCGGAAGGCGCCGATCTCGGCAATGGCGCGGCTCACGTTCTCGTCGCCCAGCGACAGGCCGATCCGCTCGGCCTCGGCGTCGAGGGCGGCTTGCGCGACCAGGCGCGCGCGGACGGCCTGGTCCAGCCCCATCGCCTGCATCTGCGGAAAGCTCATCGCCTGGCCGGTCTGCTGCTGGACGCCGCGCATTTCCTGCTGGAGCGCGCGGGCGTAGTTGTCGACCGTGATCTCCTGCCCGCCGACCGTGCCGATGGCGCGCACGCGCTGGCCCAGAAACCCGTCGATCCCGAACCCGGCAAGGCCCAGGATCAGAAGCCCCATCAGGACCCAGACCAGGATGTTCTGGCTGCTTTTCTTCTTGGCCATGCGGCGTGCCCTTCCGCGTTTGCGAATTCGGCCCCTGTGTAAGGGCAGCGCTGCGCCGGGGCAAGCCGAATGCCCCGGGATTGCTGCTTGCGTGCCGCAGGTTTGAAGCCCGGTCGCGCGGCCGCGTGCCGCCGGTGGCGGTTCAGCCCAGGGCGGCGAGGCGGGCCTTGCTGATCGCGTCGGCTTCCCGGCAGTAGACCTCCTCGAAATGGTCGAAGCGGGCCTCCAGCCAGGCGGTGCCCTGGGTGGCGCCGGCCAACTGGCCGAGCAGGTCGTCGCGCGCCGAAGCGGGAAGCGTGGCGCGGAACAGGTCCCAGCCGCGCTGCCCCGGGTCGCGGTCGAAGCCCAGGACCTGCCCCTTCAGCCCCGAGATCAGCGACACCAGCGCACCCGAACAGGCCGAGGGGACATGAATATCCACCCGGTCGATGGCCTGTAGCAGCAGCGGCCCGGCCTGCGTCAGCCCCTCGCGCACCCCCATCCGGCCGGCGGTTCGGAACGCATGGTCCGAGCTGTCGACGGCGTGATGCTTGCCGTCGGTCAGCGTCACCGACAGGTCGATCACCGGAAAGCCCAGGGGGCCGCGCGTCATGGCGTCCTGCGCGCCCTCGTCGACCGAGGGGATGTAGTTGCGCGGCACCGCGCCGCCCTTCACCGTCTCGCTGAAGCGGAACCCTTCGCCGCGGGGCAGGGGTTCGATGATCAGCGCGACATCGGCGAACTGGCCCGCGCCGCCGGTCTGCTTGCGGTGGCGGTAGCGCACCTCGGCCCGGCCCGAGATCGTCTCGCGCCAGCTTACCTGCGGCGGCCGCGTCTCGACCGTCAGGCCGAAATCGGCTTCGAGCGTGGCCAGCACCCGGCGCAGGTGCTGCGGGCCCTGGGTCTTCAGCACCGGCTGCCCCGTCTCGTCTTCGGTCTCATGGGCAAGGAAAGGGTCGCATTCGGCAAGCCGGGCAAGCGCGGAGGAAAGCCGCACCTCGTCCCGTTCGCTGCCGGGGATGAGGACGCGCGCCAGCATCGGCGCAGGCCCCGTGGCCCAGTCGGGGCGGGGCAGGGCGGCATCGGGCCCCAGCGCGCGGCCCGCGGCCAGATGATCGGATTTCACCGCCAGCGCCACCTCGCCGGGCGCCATCGGGCCGCCCGCGCCGCCACCCGGGCGTTGCAGTCCCCCGAGGTTGCCGCCCGCCAGCGTCTGCCCGATGGCGACGCCGTCCTCAAGGGCGCGGATCGCCACGACCTTGCCCAGATGCTTCCGGATCTGCGCCTGAAAGGCCACGGCCCGCGCACCGCCCAGCCGCGCGCGCAGATGCTCCACGCCCGGCGACTCGTGGCGCAGGGCCTTCATCAGGCGGGTCACGCCGTTGGATTTCTCGGCCGCGCCCAGAAAGGCGGGGATCAGCACGTTCTCACCCAGCTCGCGGCTGGCGATGGCGTAAAGCGCGCCGGTCACGGGCTCGCGGTCCTCGATCAGCTCCTCCAGCAGCGCGTCGTCGTATTCGGACATGTGT
>CAZKSE010000232.1:0-5874 GCA_964555305.1 uncultured Rhodobacter sp.
AACCCCTCTTTCCAGGTTGAAAACCTGGCGTCCTAACCGATAGACGAACGGGCCACTTGGCGTGTGGGCGGGTATTTATGCGAGGCTCGCGGGGCGTGCAAGGGGGTTTTTGGGGAAATCGTCAGGGATGATCGTGAGCGGGGTTCGGCAGGGTGAGGGTGCCAGGTCAGGCAGGTGCGGCGTCGTCAAGGCGGAGTTGCACGCGCCGGCTGCCGCCCCATGTGTTGACCTCGATCCGACCGGCCAGATGCACGCGGCCGGGGCCTGCGCGTTCCAGGGCGGGGCCGAGTGGCGAATCGAAGGCGCCGAAAGCGATGGCATCCAGGGCAGGGCCGGTCGTGTCGCCCACGCGCAGGCGCAGATGGCGCTCCCCCACGCGGCGGGCATCGCGGATCTGCAAGGCAGGGAGGGCGAAACGCGGAGCGGGGGCACCTTGGCCGAAGGGACCCGCAGATTCGAGTGATTCGACCAGTTCAGGTGTTGCGGCGCCGGGCATGATCAGCCCATCGAGGCGCAGGTCGGCCGCGCCGCCCAGACCCGCGCCCTGCCGCGCAAGGATCTCGCCCAGCCGGTCCATCGCTTCCTCCAGCCGGTCGCGCGCCACGGTCAGCCCGGCAGCCATCCGGTGCCCGCCACCGCGGATCAGCAACCCCTCGGCGGCCAGGCGCTGCACCGCTACGCCCAGGTCAACGCCCGCGACCGACCGGCCGGAACCCTTCCCCTCGGCGCCGTCGAGCGCGATGACCACGGCGGGGCGGTTCGTCGCTTCCTTCAGCCGTGCGGCGACAATGCCGATGACGCCCGGGTGCCAGCCCTCGGCCGCGGCCCAGACAAGGGGGCCGTCGAGGCCGCGGCGGTCGGCCTGCGCCAAGGCTTCTTCGCGCACGGCGGCTTCGATGGCGCGGCGGTCGGCGTTGAGTGTCTCCAGTCGCGCCGCGATCCGCGCGGCCTCGGCCGGGTTGACGGTGGCCAGCAGGCGCGCACCCAGATCGGCCGCGCCGATGCGCCCCCCGGCGTTGACCCGCGGCCCCAGAACGAAGCCCAGGTGATAGGGGCTGGGCGTGCTGTCAATTCGTGCGACATCGGCCAACGCCACGAGGCCGGGGCGGGCACGGGCCGCCATGACCTTCAGCCCCTGACGCACGAAGGCGCGGTTCACGCCGATCAGCGGCGCGACATCCGCGACGGTGGCCAGCGCGACCAGATCCAGCATTGCCATCAAGTCCGGCCCGGTCACGCCGCGCATCCGCAACCGGCGGTTCGCTTCGACCAGCAGCAGAAAGACGACGCCCGCGGCACACAGGTGCCCCAGGTCGCCCGGCTCGTCCTGACGGTTGGGGTTCACCACCGCGACGGCCGGCGGCAGGGTCTCGGCCCCAAGGTGGTGATCCACAACGACGACATCGGCGCCCCGGGCCGCGGCGATGGGTTCGTGGCTGAGGGTGCCGCAATCGACGCAGACGATCAGATCGTGCCCGCGCGCCAGTTCTGCCATCGCCGGGACGTTCGGGCCGTAGCCCTCGTCGATGCGGTCGGGGATATAGAGGGTCGCGTCATGCCCCGATCCGCGCAACCAGGTCAGCAGCAACGCCGCGGAGGCGCCGCCATCGACATCGTAATCGGCGAAGATCGCGATCCGCTCCCGCCGCTCCAGCGCGTGCAGCAGCCGATCGGCGGCGGGTTCCATGTCGCGCAGCCGCATCGGGTCGGGCAGCAGAGCACGCAGTGAAGGGGCGAGGTATTCCTCCACCGCGTCGGGCGCGATCTCGGCGCGGGCCAGCACGGAACAGAGCGCCGCGGGCAGCCGCGTCGCCTGCACCAAGGCCTCGGTGCGGCGCTCGCGCTCCAGATCGGGGCCCAGCCAGCGACGACCGGTGAAAGAATGCGCGACGCCCAGATACCCCGTTGCCGGGGCGGTCATTTCACGGGGGTGCGGTAACGCATCCGCCGGACCGAGCCGGTCTTCGAGCGCATCAGCAGCGTCTCGGTTGTCAGCCAGCCTGGCTCGCGCATCATGCCGGTCAGGATCGAGCCGTCGGTGACGCCGGTGGCCGAAAAGATCACATCCGCGGTCACCATCTCGTCGCGGGTATAGACGCGGTCGAGATCCTTGATCCCGGCCTTGGCCGCGCGCGCCTTCTCGTCATCGTTGCGGAACTGGAGCCGGCCGTAGATCTGCCCGCCCATGCATTTGAGCGCGGCGGCCGCAAGCACCCCCTCGGGCGCGCCGCCGGAACCCATGTACATGTCGATGCCCGTCAGGTCGGGTTCGGCCACATGCATGACGCCGGCCACATCGCCATCGGTGATCAGCCGGATCGCCGCGCCGGTCGAGCGGACCTCGCGGATCAGATCCTCGTGCCGGGGGCGTTCTAGGATGCAGACGGTGATGTCCTCGTCGTCGCAACCCTTGGCGCGGGCAAGCGCGCGGACGCGCTCTGCCGGGTCCATATCGAGTGTCACGGTATCGGGTGCGAAGCCGGGACCGATCGCCAGCTTGTCCATGTAGACGTCGGGTGCATGCAGAAGCGTACCGCGTGGCGCCATCGCGATCACGGTGAGCGCGTTGGGCATGTCCTTCGCGGTCAGCGTCGTCCCCTCCAGCGGGTCGAGCGCAATATCGACGGGCGGACCGTTGCCGGTGCCGACCTCCTCGCCGATGAACAGCATCGGCGCCTCGTCGCGTTCCCCTTCACCGATCACCACGACGCCCTTGATGTCCAGCATGTTCAGCTGGTTGCGCATGGCGTTCACCGCGGCCTGGTCGGCGGCCTTCTCATCGCCACGGCCGACGAAATCGGCCGACGCCAGTGCCGCCGCCTCGGACACGCGGGCCAGCCCCAGCGAAAGCATACGGTCGTGAAATTCGGGGGATTCGGCCATGGGGGCGTCCTTGCGCTGGTGCAACTGGCCTCATCTACCGCCGAAGAAGCAACCGGCACAACCCGCGACAGCGCCTTGCCCGCCAGCAACTCGGGGCGTGCGGGTGGGTGCGGGGCAGGGCGGTCGGGCAGGGGGCGGGCCAGAATCCGCTCGCAATTCCGCGCTCAGGGTTTATTGTCTGTGCGGTCAGGTTCGGCCGGTTTCCGCCGACCGGACCGATTGGCGGCGACAGCGATCGTCGCTCGGAATGCAAAGAACCAGGGAGTCAACAATGACGCAATTCATGAAACGGGGCATCAGCCGACGCGGCCTGATCAAGGGCGCAACGGCCCTCGGCGCAGCCGGGCTGATCCTGCCGGCAGGCTACCGCAAGGCCGCGGCCGAGCCGCGCAAGGGCGGCACGTTGCGCATCGCGATGGGGCACGGCAACACCTCGGACAGTCTGGATCCGGCGATCTGGGACAATGCCTACGTGCAGGTGATGGCGAGCACCATCCACAACTACCTGACCGAGATCGACACCGACGGCAGCCTGATCCCCGAGATCGCCGAAAGCTGGGAGGCGTCCGAGGACGCCGCGACCTGGACCTTCCGCATCCGTGAAGGCGTGACCTTCCATTCCGGCAAGGACGTCACGCCCGAGGATGTCATGGCCTCGATCAACTACCATCGGGGCGAGGAGTCGACCTCGGCCGCCAAGCCCATCGTCGAACCGATCCGTGACATCCGCGTCGACGGGCAGAACGTGATCTTCGAGTTGGACGGCGGCAATGCCGACTTCCCGTTCATCATGTCCGACTATCACCTGCCGATCATGCCCTCATCGGACGGGCGGATCGACCCCAGTTCGGCCGATGGCTGCGGCGGCTATGTCATGCAGAGCTTCGAGCCGGGGGTGGAGGCGCGGATGACCCGCAACCCCGACTACTGGAAGTCCGACCGCGCGCATGTCGATGAAGTGATCATGATGCCGATCATCGACGCCGCTGCGCGCCAGAACGCGCTGATCACCGGCGAGGTGGACGTGATCGATCGCGTCGATCTGAACACCGTGCATCTGCTGGAGCGCGCGCCGAACGTGCGCATCCTTTCTGTGCCGGGGACGCAGCACTACACCTTCGTGATGGACAGCCGCGTCGATCCCTTCACCGACAACAACGTCCGGCTGGCGTTGAAATACGCGATCAACCGCCAGCAGATGGTCGACACGATCCTGTCGGGCTATGGTGTCGCGGGCAATGACCATCCGATCGGGCTGTCGAACCGCTTCCACGCCGGCGACCTCGAGCAGCGCGAATACGATCCCGACCGTGCCCGCCACTACCTGCGCGAAGCCGGGCTCGACTCGCTCAACCTCGATCTCTCGGCCTCGGATGCGGCCTTCGGGGGCGCGGTGGATGCCGCCGTTCTCTTCTCGGAAAGCGCCGCGGAGGCGGGGATCAACATCAACGTCGTGCGCGAGCCGTCGGATGGTTACTGGTCCAACGTCTGGATGGTGAAGCCCTTCAGCGCCGTCTACTGGGGTGGCCGCCCGACCGAGGACTGGATGTTCTCGATGGCCTATGCCTCGGGCGCAGCCTGGAACGACGCGTTCTGGGAACATGAGCGTTTCAACCAGATCCTGCGCGAGGCGCGCTCGGAACTCGACGAGGATCGCCGCCGTGAGATGTATGCCGAGTTGCAGAGCATCGTTCGCGACGAGGGTTCGACCATCATCCCGATGTTCGCCAACTACGTCATGGCCGTCGCCGATACCGTCGAGACGCCCGAGGACATCGGCGCGAACTGGACGATGGACGGCTTCCGCGCAGCCGAGCGCTGGTGGATGGCCTGATGAACGACCCGGCCCCGGTGCAGCCTGCCTGCGCCGGGGTTCTTCTGTCCAGCGGCGGCAAGATCCGGCGGCCGCTTGTACGTTCTGACGCGGCCGGCCCGGCCCGACCCGGCATCTGACGGAACCGAGCACCGCGGCCCCAGGCGGAGGATGACGCATTGACCCAGGTCTTGCGCATGATCGCGTACCGGCTGGCCCTCGGGCTGGCGACATTGTTCGTCGTATCACTGATCATCTTCGGCGCGACCGAGCTTTTGCCCGGCGACTTTGCCGAGGCTGTGCTGGGCCAGCAAGCCACGCCCGAAACCGTGGCCGCCATCCGGCGTGAACTTGGTCTCGATCAGCCGATCTGGACACGCTATTTCCAATGGCTCTGGGGGGCGGTTCAGTTCGATTTCGGCACTTCGCTCGCGCAGCGGGGGCGGCCCGTCGCCGACATGATCGGCACGCGGCTGGGCAACACGCTGTTCCTGGCGCTCTATGCCGCGGCGATGGCGGTGCCGCTGGCGCTGGTCCTGGGGATCCTGGCGGCGCTGTGGCGCAACTCGCTCTTCGACCGGGTGGCGAACTCCTCGGCGCTGAGCGCGATCTCCTTCCCCGAGTTCTTCGTGGCCTACATCCTGATTTTCTGGCTGGCGCAGGGTGGCTACTTCCCGTCGATGGCGCGGATGCCCGCCGGCGCCGATCTGGGCGAGAAGCTCTACCGGACCTTCCTGCCGGCGCTGACTTTGACGCTGGTGGTGACCGCGCACATGATGCGCATGACCCGCGCGGCGATCATCAACCTGCTGGCCAGCCCCTATATCGAGATGGCGCGCCTGAAGGGGATGCGCCCGTCGCGGGTGATCGTGCGGCACGCACTACCCAACGCCATCGCGCCCATCGTGAATGTCGTGGCGATCAACCTGGCTTACCTGATCACCGGCGTCGTCGTCGTGGAGGTGGTCTTCGTCTACCCCGGGCTGGGGCAGCTGATGGTCGACAGCGTCTCGCGCCGTGACATCCCGGTGGTGCAGGCGGTCGCGCTGATCTTCGCTGCCGCCTATGTGCTTCTCAACCTCACGGCAGACGTGATCTCGACCCTGTCGAATCCGCGCCTGATGCACCGGAAGTGAGGGCGGCATGGGTGTGATCATCTTCCTTTTCTGGCTCGCGGT
>CAZKSE010000233.1:0-5859 GCA_964555305.1 uncultured Rhodobacter sp.
CTACTTCAACACCCACGGTAAGCCGCTGGCCGCCTCCGTGCGCCTGCGCTTCGCGGTGTACGACCACAAAGCCCGCCTGAAACGTCGCTTGCGGCAAAGCGCTGCTTACCAGGCGATGAAGCGCTAGACCTTGCCACGGCCCCACCTCATTGTGCGGTAAGCGAGGGCATAGTGCTACACACCCAGAGAGCGGCCTTTCCGCCCCACTCACCCGGGATATGCAGTTTGTTGCTATTACCTTCGATAACTAGTTCATACATGCTGATAGGTGCGATAATTAACGTTTACCCAAACAATACCGCACCGTATGCAAACTCAACAGCCCCAAAGCCCAACCTATGATGACGAGATCAGTCTGTTAGAGCTCTGGGAAACCCTAGTCAAACGCAAGTGGATCATTGTTGCGTGCTTTCTACTCTGTCTTATAGCAGGTGCCGCTTTTGCGCTGTTGAAGCCAGCCGTCTATGAGGCGACAGCGACGATCCGAATTGGCCAGATCACCTTCGGCGCAGAAACAACAGCCCCCCTTCTTGAGTCTCCCGCTGAGTTGTCAACGCGCATCTCGTCGCAACACCGGGGCAACGGCGTACAAGCAAGCACACCGAGGGGAGCGACGACGACCATCAGCCTTCTCGCGCAAGCCCCAAGCGCCGAAGATGCGACCAGATCCCTCGGCATCGTCATCGAGAACATCAAGAACGCACACCAAGAGCTATACGAAAGAAGCTTGCAGCCTATCCGCAGCCGACTAGAACGGTTTGATCTGCAGAGCCAACAGCTCCAACAGCAAGCCGCTGACCTCACGGATCTGATTGATAGGCTCAAAGAGCAAAACCCGGTGCAAGCATCGTTGCTCATAATGGAACGCAACCAAACCATGCAATCGATCACCCTGCAAGATGCCGAGCGCCTGAGGCTCTTGCAACAACTTTCCCCTCCACAAACCCGGCCAACGGAGTTGATCGGAGAAATCGTCGCCCCCCTCAAACCCGCTCAACCCAAGAGAGCACTCATCCTCGTTCTTTCTGGCGTTCTCGGACTGATGGGCGGCGTCATGCTCGCGTTCATCGCAGAGTTTGTTTCCAAGGCGAAAGCAAACAGCGCACGCTCGTGACACCCATAATGCTGAGAGGCTGAGCAAATGTGCGGAATCGTCGCGGCCAAGGCTTCCTCGGCCAACACCGTCCCAGTCCTGCTCGAACGCCTGCGTAAGTTCGCGTACCGCGGCTATGACTCTGCCGGCATCGCGCGCGAAGGCTCGCCGCTGCTGCTCGGCCTGGTGGAAGACGGCGCGCACGCCGGGCACTACGCCGCGTCCGACGCCTCAGCCCTGCTCCAGGTCACACGTAAGCTGATCTACCTGGACAACGGCGACATCGCCGAACTCACTGCCGACCGCCTCCGCATCGCCGACGCCAGCGGCACCCCGGTCGAGCGTCCGGTCGTCGTCTCGCAACTCTCCGCCGACGCGGTCGAGCTGGGCCAGTACCGCCACTACATGCAGAAGGAGATCTTCGAGCAGCCCGAGGCCCTGGCCAACACGCTCGAGCTCATCGGCAACGGCGGCCGGCTGCAGCCCGGCACTTTCGGCGCCGAGGCGGCCAGCCTGCTCAGCGGCGTGCGCTCGGTGCTGATCCTCGCCTGCGGCACCAGCTACCACTCCGGCGTCACCGCGCGCTACTGGCTCGAATCGCTCGCCGGCACCCCCTGTACGGTCGAGATCGCCAGCGAATACCGCTACCGCAGCTCGGTGCCCGACCCCGACCAGCTCGTCGTCGCCATCTCGCAGTCCGGCGAAACTGCTGACACGCTGGCCGCGCTGCGCCACGCCAAGGCGCTCGGCCACACGCGCACGCTGGCTATCTGCAACGTACCGGAATCGGCCATCGTGCGCGAATGCGCGCTGCGCTTCATCACCCGCGCCGGACCGGAGATCGGCGTCGCCTCGACCAAGGCCTTCACCACCCAGCTCGCGGCGCTGTCCCTGCTGACCCTGGTCATCGGCAAACTGCGCGGCCGCATCGACGAACAGGCCGAGCACGACCATCTGGCCCGCCTGCGCCACCTTCCGGTCGCCGTCGCCCGCGTGCTCGAACTCGAACCCAGCATCCAGGCCTGGGCGCAGAACATCGCCCACCGCCACCACGCCCTCTTCCTCGGCCGCGGCCGGCACTGGCCGATCGCGCTAGAAGGCGCGCTCAAACTCAAGGAAATCTCCTACATCCACGCCGAAGCCTACGCCGCCGGCGAACTCAAGCACGGCCCACTCGCCCTGGTCGACCGCGACATGCCCGTCATCGCCGTCGCCCCCAACGACAGCCTGCTCGACAAGCTCAAGTCCAACCTCAAGGAAGTCCAGGCGCGCGGCGGCGAGCTCTATGTCTTCGCCGATGCGGACAGCCACTTCCCCGAGACCGAGCAAGTCCACGTGCTGCGACTGCCGGAGCATTACGGCGACCTGTCGCCGATCCTGCACGTGGTGCCGCTGCAGTTGCTGGCCTATCACACGGCGCTAGCGAAGGGTACGGATGTGGATAAGCCGAGGAATCTGGCGAAGTCAGTCACCGTTGAATGATCAAATCCAGCAAATCACCCAATGCACACTCTTTCTGACATCAAGCTCGCCATCATCGGCCTCGGTTACGTCGGACTGCCGCTGGCCGTCGAATTCGCCAAACAGCGCGAAGTTCTCGGCTTCGACATCAACCAGGCGCGCATCGACGCCCTGCGCGCGGGTCATGACAGCACGCTCGAAGTCTCGGACGAAGAAATGCGCGAGGCCAAGGGCCTGCGTTACTCTGCCGACGCGAAGGATCTCGCGGCCTGCAACGTTTTCATCGTCACCGTCCCCACACCAATCGACGAACACAAGCGCCCAGACCTGACCCCCTTGGTCAAGGCCTCCGAGACCATCGGCAAAGTGCTGAAGAGGAGCGACATCGTAATCTACGAATCCACGGTGTATCCCGGCGCCACTGAGGAAGACTGCGTTCCTGTCCTGGAGAAGTTCTCGGGTCTCACGTTCAACCAGGACTTCTATGCAGGCTACAGCCCTGAGCGCATCAACCCGGGCGACAAGGAGCACCGCGTCTCCACGATCAAGAAGGTCACCTCAGGTTCGACCCCTGAGGTCGCCGAGCTGGTCGACCAGTTGTACCGCAGCATCATCGTAGCCGGCACGCACAAGGCGAAGAGCATCCGTATCGCCGAGGCCGCCAAGGTTATCGAGAACACCCAGCGCGACCTCAACATCGCGCTCATGAACGAGCTCTCCGTGCTCTTCGCCCGCCTGGACATCGACACCCTCGCCGTGCTTGAAGCCGCCGGTACGAAGTGGAACTTCCTCCCCTTCCGCCCCGGCCTGGTCGGCGGCCATTGCATCGGCGTCGACCCCTACTACCTCACCGACAAGGCCGAGAAGGTCGGCTACATCCCGCAGGTCATCCTCGCCGGACGTCGCATCAACGACAACATGGGCCGCTACGTCGCCCGCACCACTATCAAGAGGATGGTGCAAAACAAGATCGATCTTTCCAGCGCCACAGTCGGCGTGCTGGGCCTCACCTTCAAGGAAAACTGTCCCGACATCCGCAACAGCAAGGTTATCGACATCATCCGCGAATTCCAGGACTTCGGGATCCGCGTCGTCGCGACCGACCCCTATGCAGATCCAGCCGAACTCATCCATGAATACCCCGGTGTCGAAATCGGCGCGGTCGATGCCGCCAATCCGGTCGACGCGCTCATCGTGGCAGTGGCCCATCAGGAATACGCCATCCTGGCCGCGACCGACATCAAGGCCCTGTTGAAGTCGCCTGACGCCGTGGTGGCCGACGTCAAGGGTCTGTTCGACCCCGATCAACTCAAGCAAGCGGGCATCTGTGCCTGGAGACTCTGACATGCATTTCGCTCCCCCGATCACCGATCGCAAGATTCGCTTCGCCCTCATCGGCTGCGGACGTATCGCACAGAACCACTTCGCTGCAATGGAGAAGCATGCCGATCGTTGCGAAATCGTGGACGTCTGCGACATCAACCCAGCCGCGCTCGAAGCCGCTGTCGCCAAGACCGGCGCTCACGGTCATGCCAAGCTGGCCGACCTGCTCGCCAGCACCACCGCCGACTGCGTCATTCTCACCACGCCGAGCGGCCTGCACCCCATGCAAGCCATCGAAATTGCCGAAGCCGGCAAGCATGTGATGACCGAAAAGCCCATGGCTACACGATGGAAGGATGGTCTACGGATGGTCGAAGCCTGTGACAAGGCCGGCGTACGCCTCTTCGTGGTCAAGCAGAACCGCCGCAACGCCACGTTGCAACTGCTCAAGCGCGCCGTCGAGCAGAAGCGCTTCGGCAAGATCTACGCGGTTTCGGTCAACGTCTTCTGGACCCGCCCGCAAGAGTACTACGACAGCGCCAAGTGGCGCGGCACCTGGGAGTTCGACGGCGGTGCTTTCATGAACCAGGCCAGTCACTACATCGACCTGCTCGACTGGCTCATCGGACCGGTCGAATCGGTCATGGCCTACACGGGCACCCTGGAGCGTGACATCGAGGTCGAGGACTCCGGCGTGGCCGCCATCCGCTGGCGCAGCGGTGCCATGGGAACGCTCAACGTCAGCATGCTCACCTATCCCAAGAACCTCGAAGGCAGTGTCACCATCCTCGGTGAGAAGGGTACGGTGCGCGTCGGCGGCGTTGCAGTTAACGAGATCCAGCACTGGGAGTTCGACGAACAGCGCCCCGAAGACGAAGAGATCAAGCACGCCAGCTACGCCACCACCAGCGTCTACGGCTTCGGTCACCCGCTTTACTACGACAATGTGATCAACACGCTCCGTGGCGAAGCCCAGCCCGAAACGGATGGTCGTGAAGGCCTCAAGAGCCTGGAACTGCTCATCGCCATGTACCTCTCGGCACGTGACGGCCGCCGAGTGGCGCTGCCTCTGGAGTACTGAACCGCATGTCGGTCAGCATCCACCCCAGCGCCATCGTTGACGATGGCGCCCAGATCGGAGAAGGCTCGCGCATCTGGCACTTTGCCCATGTTTGTGGCGGTGCCCGCATCGGCAAGGGCGTCTCGCTCGGCCAGAACGTCTTCGTGGGCAACAAGGTCGTCATCGGCGACAAGTGCAAGGTGCAGAACAACGTCTCGGTGTACGACAACGTCACCCTTGAGGAAGGCGTGTTCTGCGGCCCCAGCATGGTGTTCACTAATGTCTACAACCCGCGCTCGCTCATCGAGCGCAAGAGCGAATACCGCGACACCCTGGTCAAGCGCGGCGCCACACTGGGCGCCAACTGCACCATCGTATGCGGCACTACTATCGGCGAATTCGCCTTCGTCGGTGCCGGCGCCGTCATTAACAAGGACGTCAAGCCCTACGCCCTCATGGTCGGCGTGCCCGCCCGCCAGGTCGGCTGGATGAGCGAGTACGGCGAACAAATCCCGCTGCCTGTCAAAGGCCAGGGCGAATACACCTGCCCGCATACCGGTGCGCACTACAAGCTCTGCGGCGACACCCTCATGAAATCGGAAATTCTCTAGACATGATCGAATTCTGCGACCTCAAAGCCCAGCAAGCCCGCATCAGGGACAAGATCGACGCTGGCATCCAGCGCGTGCTGGCCCACGGCCAGTACATCCTTGGCCCCGAAGTGGCCGAACTGGAAGAAAAGCTCGCCGCCTTTGTGGACGCCAAGCACTGCATCACCTGCGCCAACGGCACCGACGCCCTGCAGATCGCCCAGATGGCAGTCGGCGTGGCCCACGGCGACGAGGTGATCACCCCGGGCTTCACCTACATCGCCACCGCCGAAACAGTCGCCGTGCTCGGCGCCAAGCCGGTGTATATCGAT
>CAZKSE010000234.1:0-5849 GCA_964555305.1 uncultured Rhodobacter sp.
CCTGACGGTCGCGGCCTCGCTGGCGCTGGGGGTGGGGGTGGCGACGGGCGGCGTGCAGGACGTGGTCCTGGGCGGATGGGCGCCGCCCCTTGGGATCCGGCTGGCGGCGGACGGGTTGGGCGCGGCCTTCATCCTGCTTTCGGCGCTGGTCATGGCCGGGGTGGCGTTGGCCGCCCGCCACGAGATGGCGCCCGAAACCGCCGGGGCGCGCGCGGCCTTCGGCTTCTGGCCCTTGATGCTGCTTCTCTGGGCGGCTCTGAACGCGGTCTTCGTCTCGCGCGATCTCTTCAACCTCTATGTCGGGATCGAGCTTCTGAGCCTCGCGGCCGTCGCCCTGGTGGCCATCGGTGGAAAGCCTGCGGCGCTGGCGGCGGCGATGCGCTACATGATCTTCGCGCTGGCCGGCTCGTTGCTTTACCTGGCCGGGGTGGTGCTGGCCTATGCCGCGCACGGCACGCTGGATCTGGACCTGCTGGCCGCCCGCCAGCCTGCCGCCCCCGACGCGCTCGCGCTGGCGCTGATGACCGCGGGGCTGATGGCAAAGACCGCGCTCTTTCCGTTCCATGTCTGGCTGCCGCCAGCCCATGCGGGGGCGCCGGCCCCGGCCTCGGCGCTGTTGTCGGGACTGGTGCCGAAGGCGTCCTTTGTGATCATCCTTCGCCTGTGGTTCGAGGCGATGCCGGGCCAGGCGGGGCCGGGGGCGCTGCTTCTGCTGGCGACGCTGGGTGCAGCGGCGGTGATCTGGGGCAGTCTGCGGGCCTTGGCGCAGGCGCGGCTGAAGCTGATCGTCGCCTATTCGACGGTGGCGCAGCTGGGCTATCTGTTCCTGGTCTTTCCGCTGGCCGGCGGCGACGGCGCGGCGCAGCCCTGGGCGGCCGGGGCCTGGACGGGGGCGATGTTCCAGGCGCTCAGCCACGGGCTGGCCAAGGCCGCGATGTTCCTGGCCGCGGGGCTTTTCCTGGCGGCGGTGGGCAGCGACCGGCTGGGCGCGATCCGGGGTCTGGCGCGGGTCATGCCGATGACCGCCTTTGCGTTCGCACTGGCCGCGATCGCGCTGATGGGCCTGCCGCCTTCGGGCGGATTCACGGCGAAATACCTGATGATGACCGCGGCCTTCGCCGCCGGAAAATGGGGCTGGGCGCTGGTCATGGCACTGGGGGGCCTCTTGGCTGCGGCCTATCTCTATCGCCCGATGGCCGCCCTCTTCGCGCGGGAGACGGCCGCCGATGCCCGCCCGGTCGCCCGCGCGCGCCAGGCGGTGCCGCTGGTCCTGGCCGGGGCGTCGATCCTGCTTGGCCTTCTGTCGGCCGCGCCCTTCGAGTTCCTGCAGATCGGCCGGCCCGATGCCGCCGAGGAGGGGCTGTGACCGCCGCCCTGCCCGTCCTGATCCTGCTCACCTCGCTCATCCCGGCGGGGGTGACTTTCTTCCTGCCACAGGACCGCCACCTGCTGCGCAACACGCTGAACCTGGGCGGCGCGGTGCTGAAGCTCGCCTTGATCGTGGCGATGCTGGTCGCGGTCGGGGGCGGCGCGGTCTACGAGGTGGCGCTGCCACTGGCGCCCGGGCTGGTGCTGCTTCTCAGGGTCGATGAGCTGGCGCTTCTCTTCGTCTCGCTCTCGGCGACGCTGTGGCTGCTGACCACGATCTACGCCATCGCCTATTTCGGCCGGAAACCCGAACTGTCGCGCTTCTTCGGCTTCTTCAGCCTCTGCGTGGCGGCGACGACCGGGCTGGCGCTTTCGGGCTCGCTGATCTCGTTCTTCCTGTTCTTCGAGCTGCTGACCCTCAGCACCTGGCCGCTGGTCGCGCACAAGCAGGACGGCGCCTCGCTCAAGGCCGCGCGCAGCTACCTGCTTTACGCCCTGCCCGGCAGCGTCGCGCTTCTCTGGGCGATCATCTGGCTGGAAAGCGCCACCGGGCCGGTCCTGTTCACCGAGCCGCCGGATCTGGGCGCGCTCGATCCCTGGGCGCTCAGGGCGATCTTCGCGCTCTTCATCCTGGGCGTGGGCGTGAAGGCGGCGCTGGTGCCGCTGCACGGCTGGCTGCCCGCGGCGATGGCGGCGCCTGCGCCGGTTTCGGCCCTGCTGCACGCGGTCGCGGTGGTGAAGGCGGGGGCTTTCGGGGTGGTGCGGGTGATCTACGATGTCTTCGGCGCGGCGACCGTGGCGGCGCTGGGGGTGGGGGTGCCGCTGGCGGTGCTGGCCTCGATCACCATCCTCTGGGGGTCGGTCCGTGCTCTTCAGCAGGACGAGATCAAGAAGCGGCTAGCGTTCTCCACCGTCAGCCAGGTCAGCTACATCGTGCTGGGCGCGGCGCTGGCCGGTCCCTACGCGATGATCGGCGGGCTGGTGCACCTGATCCACCAGGGGTTGATGAAGATCACGCTTTTTTTCTGCGCCGGCATCTACGACGAGCGCGCTGGCGTGAAGCGGATCGAGGGGCTCAATGGTCTGGGCGCGCGAATGCCCTGGACCTCGACCTGCTTTTCGCTGGGCGCGCTGGGGATGATCGGCCTGCCGCCGATGGCGGGCTTTGTCAGCAAGCTCTACCTGGGCCTCGGCGCGGTCGAGGTGGGGGCACCCTGGGTGCTGGCCGTTCTGGCCGGGTCCACGCTGCTCAACGCCGCCTATTTCCTGCCGCTTCTCTACCGATTGTGGTTTCTGCCTGCCCCTGCGGATGCCGAGGGCGATGAGCGGGCGCCGGCGCTGGTGGGCCCGGCGGTGGTCACCGCGGCGGGCACCGTGGGCGTGGGCCTTCTGGCGGCCAGCGCGATCAGTCCGCTGGGCTGGGCCAGCCTGATCGTCACGCGGGGGTATGCGCCATGAACGGGCTTCTCACCGGATCGATCTGGCCGCTGGCGGTGCTGGTCTGGCCGCTGCTGATGGGGGTGGTACCGCTGATCCCGGCCTGGCGCACGCAAGCGCCTTGGGCGCTGCCGCTCGCCCCGCTGCCGGCGCTGGCCTTCGCGGCTCTCGGCGCGCCGGGCACGACCGGGGTGCCCGACCTGGTCCTGGGGGTCGAGCTGGCGGCCGTCCCGGGCGGCGCGCTCCTGATCGGGATGACCGCCGCGGTCTGGACCGTCGCCGGCTGGCAGGCCGCGCTGACGCTGGCGCGCGGCTGGCGCACCGGGATCCTGGTGGGCTTCTGGTGCCTGACGCTGGCGGGTAACCTGGGCGTCTTTCTGGCCGGGGATGTGGTCACCTTCTACCTGGCCTTTGCCGCCGTGTCGCTCGCCGCCTGGTTCCTGGTCGTCCACGACCGGACCGAGGGCGCGCTGGCGGCGGGGCGGGTCTACATAACGCTGGCGGTCATTGGCGAAACCGCCCTGCTGGCCGGCCTTCTGATCGGCGCGCAGGCGGCCGACAGCCTGCAGATCACCGCCGTGCGCGAGGCGCTTGCGGTCGCACCCCTGGGCAGCGTGGCGCTGGCCCTGCTGATCATCGGCTTCGGGATCAAGGCCGGGATGGTGCCGCTGCATGTCTGGCTGCCGCTGGCGCATCCGGTCGCGCCGGTGCCCGGATCGGCGGTTCTGTCGGGGGCGATCGTCAAGGCCGGGCTCATCGGGCTCGTCCTGTTCCTGCCCGCGGGGACGGGCTGGGGCGGGCTTCTGGTGGCGCTGGGGTTCCTGGGGGCCTTTGGCGCGGCGCTCTGGGGGCTGACGCAGCGCAACCCCAAGGCGGTTCTGGCCTATTCGACCGTCAGCCAGATGGGGCTGATGCTGGCGCTGGTGGGCGCCGGCCAGTCCGCGGCCTTCTACGCGCTGCATCATGGGCTGGCGAAGGGCGCGCTCTTTCTGCTGGTAGGGGTGACGGCGGCGGCATCGGGGACCACGGCGCGCCGGGTGACGCTGGTGCTGTCGGGGATCGTTGCGCTCTCGGTCGCGGGGCTGCCCCTGACCGGCGGCGCGCTGGCCAAGGCGGCGGTCAAGGACGGGCTGGCCCCTGCGGCGGCCTGGGCAGTGACGCTCAGTGGCGTTACGACCACGCTGATCCTGGGCTGGTTCCTACACCGGCTGGCGGTGTCGATCAAACCCGCGCCCGGCCCGAACTGGGCGGCGCTTCTGGCCGGCACCGCGCTGCTGGGCGCGGCGGCGCTGTTGCTGCCCTGGCTTCTGTGGTCCGGGACGACCGACCTGCCGGCGGGATACCCCCTGCGCCCCGGCACAATGTTCGACGCGGCGTGGCCGGTTCTCCTCGGCCTTGCGCTGGCCGCCGTGCTGCTGCGCCGTCCCCCGCCCGAGCAACCGCCCGGCGACCTCCTCACCCTCTGGCGTCGGCCGGTCCTCTCGCCAGCGACGCACGGGCCGGCCGTGGCCCTGCCCCGCCCGCCGCTTCGCCGGCTGATGCGCCTGCTGGTTCTGACCCGCCGCCCCGAGGGCGCGTTGCAGCGCTGGTCCACCGCGGGGCTCCTGCTGGTCGGAACCGTGCTCCTGCTCGCGATCCTGCTCGCGGCCGGTTGACCGCGACATCGCCGCCTTTGACAGTCCCTGCCCCACGCTACATCTGAGCCAGCATGACATCACCCCCGCCCCCTGCCCTCGAAACTCGCGAGCTGACCAAGCGCTTCCGCACCGGCGAAGGTCCGGTTGAGGTGCTCCGCGGTGTCTCGCTCAGCCTGCTGCCGGGGCGGTCTCTGGCGCTGACGGGTGAATCGGGCAGCGGGAAAAGCACGCTTCTGCATATCTGCGCGGGGCTGGAGCCGACCGATGGCGGCGCGGTTCTGGTCGGCGGGCGGGATATCGCCGCGCTTTCCGAACCCGCGCGCGCGGCGCTGCGGCGTGGCACGCTGGGGCTGGTGTTCCAGCAGTTCAACCTGATCCCCTCGCTCGACGTGGCGCGCAATCTTGCCTTTCAGGCGCGCCTTGCCGGCCGGCACGACCCGGCGCAGGTGGCGGCGCTGGCCGACCGGCTGGGCATTGCCGCGCTGATGACCCGCTACCCCGAGGAGTTGTCGGGCGGCCAGCAGCAGCGCGTCGCTATCGGCCGATGCCTTGCCGCACGCCCCGCCGTGGTGCTGGCCGACGAGCCGACCGGCAACCTGGACGAGGCCACGGGCGACGCGGTGCTGGATCTTCTGCTGGAAACCTGCCGCGATGCCGGGGCGGCGCTCCTGCTCGTCACCCATTCACCGCGTCTGGCTGCGCGCTGCGACGACCGGCTGCACCTGCATGCGGGCCGGGTGGCGCCGCCATGACCGCCACCGCGCTCATGGCGCTGCTGTCGCACTGGCGCCGGCATCCGGTCCAGCTTCTCATGCTGCTGGCGGGGCTGGCGCTGGCCACCGCGCTCTGGTCCGGGGTGCAGGCGCTCAACGCCGAGGCCCGCGCCGCCTACGACCGCGCCGGCGCGCTTCTGGGCGAGAGCGAGCTGCCGCGGCTGGAGGCCTCGGCTGGGCTGATCGACCAGCAGGACTACATCGCGCTTCGCCGCGCGGGCTGGCAGGTCTCGCCGGTGCTGGAGGGGCGCGTCGATCTGGGCATGAGCCGCGTCACGCTTCTGGGGATCGAGCCGATGACCGCCCCCGGTGGCGTCGCCGCGGCCGACCTGATGGGCGCCGATCCCGGCGCCTTCCTGTCCCCGCCGGGCCGGGGCTTCGCCGCGCCCGAGACGATCCGTGCCGTGGGCGAGGCCCCGTTCGAGTTGGTCGCCGCGCCGGAGGTGCCGGTGGGCCAGGTGCTGGTCGATATCGGCATCGCCCAGTCGCTTCTGGGCCTTGACGGCCGGATCAGCCGTCTGACCCTGCTGCCCGACCAGCAGCAGGGCTTGCCGCCGCTCGACGGGGTCGCCCCCGGCCTGCACCGGATCGACCCGGCCACGGAAACCGATCTCGCCGCGCTGACCGACAGCTT
>CAZKSE010000235.1:0-5849 GCA_964555305.1 uncultured Rhodobacter sp.
CGAGGCGCGCGGGATGCTGATGCCGCGGGCACGGCTGGCGCTGCTGCTGGACCCAGGCGCGCCGTGGCTCGAGCTTTGCGCGCTGGCCGGCTACCGGCGCTTTGGCGACCGGGACGGGACCGGTGCGGGCGCGGGGGTCATCGGCGGGATCGGGCGTGTCGCGGGGCGCTGGTGCCTGGTGATGGTCGACGATTACGCGGTCAAGGGCGGCACGGTGACCCCCGACGGGCTGGCCAAGAAGCTGCGCCTGATGGAGTTGGCGCGCGACAACCGCCTGCCGCTGGTGGTGCTGGCGCAGTCGGGCGGCGCGAACCTTGCCTATGCGCATGAGGTCTTCATCCCCGGCGGACGGGCGTTCGCCATGCAGGCGCGGCTCTCGGCGGCGGGGATCCCGCAGGTGACGGTCGTGCACGGGTCGGCCACTGCCGGCGGGGCCTATCAGCCGGGGCTCTCTGACCATGTGGTGATGGTGCGCGGTCAGGCGACGATGTACCTGGCCGGCCCGCCGCTTCTGAAGGCCGCGACCGGCGAGGTGGCGACCGACGAGGAACTGGGCGGCGCCGAGATGCATTGCGCCACCGCTGGCACCGGCGACTACCTGGCCGAGGATGATGCCGACGGGATACGGCTCGCGCGCGAGATCGTGGCGGGTTTGCCCCTGGCCGAGGCGCCGGCGGGCGATTGGACGCCGCCGCTTTTCCCGGCCGACGATCTGATGGGACTGGTGCCCGCCGATCCGAAGACGCCCTGGGACTGTCGCGAGGTCATCGCCCGCTTGGCCGATGGCTCCGACTTTTTGGAGTTCAAGGCCGCGTATGACGCGGGCACGATCTGCGGCACGATGCGTATCGAGGGACGCGCCTGCGGCGTCATCGGCAACAACGCCCCGATCACGGCGGCGGGCGCGGCCAAGGCCGGGCAGTTCATCCAGCTTTGCGACCAGGCGGGCACGCCGATCCTGTTTCTGCATAACACCACGGGCTTTCTGGTCGGGACCGAACCCGAACGCGCGGGGATCATCAAGCATGGGTCCAAGATGATCCAGGCGGTGGCAAATGCGCGGGTGGCGAAGATCTCGGTCGTCGTCGGCGGCTCCTACGGGGCGGGAAATTACGCGATGTGCGGGCGCGGGTTCGATCCGCGGTTCATCTTTGCCTGGCCCAATGCGCGCACCGCAGTTATGGGGGGCGCCCAGGCGGGCAGGGTCCTGCGCATCGTCAGCGAGGCGAAGATGCGGAAGGCCGGCACGGTGGACGAGGAACGGCTGGCCGCGCTGGAGACCGAGACCGCGGCAATGCTGGAGGCGCAGACGACAGCGCTCATGTCCTCTGCGCGGCTGGAGGATGACGGGATCATCGACCCCCGGCAGACGCGCGATCTGCTGGCCATGTGCCTGGAGGTAATCGCGGCGGGCACGGTGGGGGTGGTCCATCCCAACAGCTTCGGAGTGGCGCGGCTATGAGTTTCGAGGCGATCCTGATCGCCAACCGCGGCGAGATCGCGCTGCGCGTGATCCGCACGGCGCGCGCGATGGGATACCGGACAATCGCCGTCCATACCGAGCCAGATGCCGGCGCGCCGCATGTGGCGGCGGCGGATGCGGCGGTCGCGCTGGGGCCGGCGGCGGCCTATCTGGACGGCGCGGCGGTGATCGCCGCGGCGCTTGCGGCGGGTGCGGGGGCGGTGCATCCGGGCTACGGCTTTCTTGCCGAAAATGCTTCATTCGCGGAGGACTGCGCGCAGGCGGGGCTGGTCTTCATCGGCCCTTCGGCCGATGCGATCCGGCTGATGGGTGACAAGGCGGCGGCCAAGGCCGCGATGGAGGCCGCGGGCGTTCCCACCCTGCCCGGCCACGACGGCACTGATCAGTCCGACGCCGTGCTTACCGCCGAGGCAGCGCGCATCGGCTTTCCGGTCATGGTCAAGGCCGCGGCGGGGGGCGGCGGCAAGGGGATGCGGCTGGTCCGCGAGCCGGCCGCCCTGCCCGAGGCGCTGGCCCGCGCCCGATCCGAGGCCGAGCGCAGCTTCGGCGATGGCCGCCTGATCCTGGAACGCGCGCTGATCGCGCCGCGCCATATCGAGGTGCAGGTGCTGGCCGACAGCCACGGCCATGTCCTGCACCTGGGCGAGCGGGACTGCTCGGTCCAGCGACGCCATCAGAAGGTGATCGAAGAGGCGCCGGCGCCGGGGCTCGATACCGCGCTCCGCGCAAGGCTGGGCGCAGCGGCGGTGACGGCGGCGCAGAGTTGCGGTTACGTCGGCGCGGGCACAGTGGAATTTCTGCTCGACCAGGCGGGCGATTTTCACTTTCTGGAGATGAACACCCGCCTTCAGGTCGAGCACCCGGTGACCGAGGCGGTGACCGGGCTCGACCTGGTCGAATGGCAGATCCGCGTCGCGCGGGGCGAGGTGCTGCCAGCACTTGACCCAACTCCGCAGGGTCACGCAATCGAGGCGCGGCTTTACGCCGAGGATCCCGCCGCGGGCTTTCTGCCGCAAACCGGGCGTTTGCTGCGCTGGTGCCCGCCCGCGGGCCTGCGCACCGATCACGCCCTGGCCGAGGGCGTCACGATCACCGCCGACTACGACCCGATGCTCGCGAAGCTCATCGCCCACGGCCCCGACCGGGAGACCGCGCGACGCCGGCTGATCGCCGGGCTGGCGGCGACGGAACTCTCGGGCCTGCGGACCAACCGCGGCTGGCTGCAGGAGATCCTGCAGCATCCCGATTTTGTTGCCGGCCACGCCAGCACTGACCTCCTGGCCGGGCTGGAGCCCCTCCCCGCGGCGCAGCCCCGGCCGCTGGAGCTGGCGTTGGCGGTCTTTCTGTTCGCGCTGCGCCGCGGCGACGGGGTGACGGAGGCCCCGCCCCGGCTGGGCTGGACCAACGGCCCCCGCCCCCTCCTGCACCGGCGGCTGGAGCACGAGGGGCAGATCCGCACCGTCGCGTTGCGCCTCGGCCCCGGAGCCAGCCTGCAACTGCCGGAAGGTGACGCGATCAATGTGACCGACTGGACGGCCGACCGCATCAACTGGACCCAGGCGGGGCTGACGGGCACCCTTCACTTCGCGTTCGACGGCCCCGCGCTCTGGCTGGGCGAGCATCGCCTCGTTGACGTCACCCACGCCCCGGCGCAGGCGCAGGCGCGCCCCGCGGACGGGCAGATCCACGCGCCGATGGCCGGCACCATTATCAGCGTGCCGGTCCGCGAGGGCGCGCAGGTGGCGGAGGGGGAGATCATTGCCGTTCTGGAGGCGATGAAGATGGAACACCCGCTGCGCGCGCCCCGGTCCGGGCGGATCACGGCGCTGGCGGTCTCGGTGGGGATGCAACTGGCCGCGCGCGCCGTGGTCGCCGAAATCGGAGAAGACGAATGATCGAGCTCTGGCACTGCAAGGACTCCCGCTCGCTCCGCGCGCTCTGGACGCTGGAGGAACTGGGCCTTGACTACCAACTGCATGTGCTGCGCTTTCCCCCGCGGATGGCCGATCCCCACTACCTGGAGGTCAATCCGCTGGGCACCGTCCCCTTCCTGATCGACGGCGCGACACGGATGACCGAGTCGGTGGCGATCTGCCACTATCTGGCACGCCGCTATGGCGAAGGACAGCTGGCGCTTCCCGCCGATCACCCCGACTACAGCGCTTGGCTCAACTGGCTGCACCATGCCGATGCGACGCTGACCTTCCCGCAGGCGCTGATCCTGCGCTACGGCCGATTCGAGCCGGTCGAGCGGCGCCAGCCGCAGGTGGTCGAGGATTACACCCAATGGTTCTTCGCACGCCTGAAATTGCTGAACGCTCGGCTGGACGAGGCCGAATGGCTGGTCGCTGATCGCTTCACCGCCGCCGACATCGCCGTGGGCTACGCGCTGCACCTGGGCCGCATCGTCGGTCTGGCGACACACTACAAGTCGCAGACCGCCGCTTATCTGGAGCGTCTGTCCGCCCGCCCCGCCTTTCTCCGCGCCACCGAGAAAGGGGCCGATCTGCCCGGCCTGTGACAGACCGACACGCGCCCGGGGGCTTGCCCGTTCGACCCGGCCGATTAAAGTCAGCCCCCCAACGACGCAGGAGGGTGCGCATGTATCTGACGATGAACCGGTTCAAGGTCAGGCTCGGACAGGAAGACGCGTTCGAGGCCGTTTGGACCTCGCGCGATAGCCAGCTGACCCAGGTGCCGGGCTTCAAGGTTTTTCACCTCATGAAGGGCGCCGAAAACGAAAGCGACGGCTACCGGCTCTATGCCTCGCACACGCTCTGGGAATCGAAAGCCGCGTTCGAAGCCTGGACCCGGTCCGAGGCCTTTCGCGCGGCGCATCGCGGCGCGGGCGACCACCGCGACCTCTACCTCGCCCCGCCCGAGCTAGAAATCTTCGAATCGGTGCAGACGATCACCGCCTGACCGCGGGCAAGCGCCCCGGTCCCACCCGCGTCGAGTTTCCCGTTTTGGCGCCTCGGCCCAGTCCTTACCCCCTCTGGCCTTTCCCGCGCGGCAGACGTAAGCCCCTGACGGGCATGGCAACGAAGCCGGGGGCAGTCAGGGTGGCAAGGCAGGACAGCGCGAGATGCTGAGCAATGTGCTGGCAGCACTACTGCCGGTGGCGATGCTCATCGGTTTCGGTATGGTCCTGCGCCGTCGCCAGCTTCTGCCCGATACGTTCTGGCCGCAGGCGGAATGGCTGGCCTATTTCGTCCTGCTGCCTGCCCTTTTCATTCACGGGCTGGCCACCGCGGATCTCAGCGGCGTGCCGATCGGTCGGATCTTTGCGGTGCTCATCGGTGCGATCATCGTCACTTCGGCCCTTCTTCTGGCGGCGCGGCCCTGGATCGACGTGGACGGCCCTGCCTTCACCTCGGTCTTTCAGGGGGGCATCCGGTTCAACAACTATGTCGGCGTGATGATCGCGACGGGTCTTTACGGGGCCGAGGGCACCGCGCTCGCCGCGCTCGCCAATGCTTCCATCGTGCCGACGGTGAACATCCTGTCGGTGCTCGCCTTCAGCCGCTTCGGCATGGCCGCGGCGGGGCTGGGACAGGTGCTCTGGCGGCTTCTGACCAACCCCCTTCTGCTGGCAAGCGCGCTGGGGCTCATGTTGCAACTGGCGGGCACAGGTCTGCCGATCGGGATCGACGGGGCGCTTTCCGCGCTAGGTCAGGCGGCGCTGGCGGTCGGGCTGATATGCGTCGGCGCGGGGCTGATGCCCGGCGCGCTCGGCCTGCATCTGCGCCCCATCGCGGCGAGCCTGATCTTCAAGTTCGCGCTTTTGCCGGCGATCACGCTCCTCGCCGCGCTGGCCGCGGGTCTGGGCGGGATGGAGTTGGTTATCGTGCTGACCTTCCACGCGCTGCCCACCGCGACCTCTTCCTACATACTCGCCCGCCAGCTTGGCGGCGATCACGCACTTATGGCCAATATCATCGCCGTGCAGACGGTGATCTCGGCGGTCACGATCCCGTTGGCCATCGTCGTCGCCACCGCCCTCGGCTGAGGGTCCGCACCCGCACGGGCGCGGTCAAGTAAACGCCTCGATCACCCCTTCTATATTTTACTATCCGTGTATGTTTGTTCGCATGCGGCCACGGCTTTCGCTCCGTCATCATGCGGCCCGTCGGCATCGGGTCGACCCCATTCTCGCGGCCTCAAAGAACGTAGCGGCTCAGATCTGCCGAACGCGAGAGATCGCCGATATTCTTCTCGACGAACTCGGCATCCACATCGACTGTCTGCCCGGCGCGGTCCGGGGCGGTGAAGGAAATCTCCTCGAAGACCCGCTCCATCACCGTGTAGAGCCGCCGCGCACCGATATTCTCGACCGCCTCGTTGACCTCGGCGGCGATGCGGGCCA
>CAZKSE010000236.1:0-5765 GCA_964555305.1 uncultured Rhodobacter sp.
GACTACCAGATCCTCAGCGGCACGACGCGCTACTCGATCGGCAATGCCCGCATCGTCTCGATGGACCTTATGGATGTCACCGCCCGCGGTGCCGGCGCCGCGGCGCGCAAGCAGACGGCGATCATGTATATGCTCGCCCGCCAGGTCATGACTCGCGATTTCTTCATCGACGAGACCGAGATCCGGGCGATGATCCAGCGCGGCGATCTGCCGGAGGCCTATGAGAAATACCATGTCGACCGGGCGCGGATGAACCTGCAGGTGCCGAAGATCATCTGCATGGACGAATTCCATCGTTGCGGCAGTATCGCGGCGGTCACCGACCAGGTGCTGCAGGATGCGCGCGAAGGCCGGAAGTTCAACATCGACATCAAGATCGCCACGCAACTTATTGAAGATTATCCGCCTGCCATCGTTGAGGTCGCCTCGTCCCTGGTGGTCTGTAATGCCGGTTCGGAGAATTCGATCGGCTACATGGACGAGATGATCCGGCTGACCGAGGAAGAGAAGCGCATCATGCGCTACCGGCTCACCGGCCCGTCCTCGCGCGGCGCGCCGCTCTGGGCGATGTTCCGCACGAAGGAAGGCCAGGTCCGCCAGGAGCTGGTCCTGACCCTCGGCCCGGCCGAGCTCTGGGCCTTTTCGACCACCGCCGAGGACGTGGCGCTGCGCGCCATGCTCTACGAGGGGATCGGCCCCAAGCTTGCCCGGCGCGTCCTGGCGACGCGCTTCCCGGGCGGCTCGGCCAAGGCCGAGATCGAGGCACGGATGGCGCGGCTCGAGGAGCGCGGCGAGCGCCTCGACGATGCCGGTCGCGGCAACATCATCGCCGATCTCGCGGAAGAACTGAAACGGCAGGCCTATGCGCTGTCGGAACTGGAGAGCTGAAACCGATGAACGAGCGAGCCAAGCATATCACGATGGCCGTCCTGATCACGGGCGGCCTGGTCGGCGCCGGACTGACCAATGACAGCTGGCGCAGCGCCTCGGCGGCCCTGCCGAGCGAGCCCGTCCTGACCGCCGCCCTCGAGGCCGCGGCGGAACTGGCCGGCGTCGAACACGACGAGACCGAGGCGGCGGAGCCTGGCCTGCCGCCTCTCGCGGAAAACTTCGCCGAGATCCAGCGCGAGGCCATGGAGCGGATCGGCTATGTGCCGCAGGGCGGAATGCCAGCCGGGATGGAAGGCTCGACCGCGTCGCGCACGCAGCGCTTCGACGCGGCGGATGTGTTCCCGGTCGACCCGGTCACCCTGATGACCCCGCATGGCAAGGTCCGTCTTACCGGTGTGGCGAGCGTCGGCGCGAAGGATGAATGCCGCGGCGCCTTCGATGCGGCGTTTTCCTGCCATGAATGGGCGATGGAGGGTATGCAGGTTCTGCTGGCCCATGCCGGTTCGCTGCGCTGCCTGGTCGCCGAGTCCGAGGTCGCGACAGCGATCGAGGCCGAGGCCGGAGAGGTCGAGGTCAGCACCGCGATGTGTCAGGCCAATATCGGCGGGGACTGGATCGATCTGGGTGACTGGAGCGTCCGCAACGGCCTCAATATCGCCGAACTAGACGGCCCGCTCATTCCAGTTCAGGGTGAGGCCCGCGAGAGCGGGAAGGGCATCTGGTCCGCCTCCTGGAGACCGGAAGGTGCGCCCCGGATTGCGCCCTACAGTGCCCATGCCCCCGAGTTCGACCTGGTCGACGACCTTCCTCCGCTTTGATCCCGAAAGGACCCGCTCAATGCGTTTCGCTGCCACCCTTCTTCTCGCCACGGCACTGACCGCTCCTTCGGTCGCGCTCGCCTCCGCCGACCAGCTCGCCAACGATCTCTCCGCGATGGGTATCGAGATTTTCGCCGATGACGCGTCCCACGAGGGCTCCCGCGTCCTGCTGGAGGCGCCTGTCCTGACGGGCGAGCGGATCGAGATCCGCGCCGAGCGCCTGGTCTACGACCCGCGCGACGACACCGTGACCCTGCAGAATGCCCGCTTCACGGAGCTGCACAATCGCTCCGCCGCGCCCGGAACCGCCACCGAGATGGTGGTTCAGGGTCTCGATGCGCTGCGCATGGTGAACGATCTCGATGTCTGCGATCCGCGCGCGGTGTCCGATTACCAGGAGACCCGGGTCGAACTCCTCGGCCTCACGGTCGTTCCCGACGATGTCACCGCCCGGCAGATGGGCGCCGAGCGGTTCTCTGGCGATCGCGTCACGCTCAAGGCACGCTTTGCCGCCGATGGCAGCTGCATGACCTTCGACGAATTGGGCATGCAGGGCGTGACCACGCTCAGCGCCGAGCGCGATATGGCAACGATGGAAGCGATCACCCTGCGCGCCGCCTATGATGGCGAGCGCACCGCGGCGCTCGATTTCGAGATGCGCCAGCTTTCCGCCTTCACCGCCGCCGGCGATCGCGTTGCGTCGGTCGGCCGCGCGGCGCTGACCTTCAGTGCCGAGGGGCCCCTGCCCCAGTCCATGCCGCTCGACCTCAATGCCGCCTTCGACATCCTGATCCAGAACCAGGCGAGCTTCAGCTTCGACATGCGTGAGATCTTCCTCGATGCGTCGGAGGAATTCGGCGGGCAGCCGATGAACGGCCATGCCGCCATCCATCTGCGCCATGCCGACGGGCAGATCGACGCCGATATCGACGCCGACATCCGCGGCCTGGCGCGCCTGCGCCTCGACCTCGGGTTGCAGGTCCTGCCGGAGAGCGCGGCCGTCGGCCTGTCGACCATGGTCGGTCCGGTTCCCGGCCTCGCCGCGGCCGAGCGCCTGGCCATCACCCGGCTGCGCTTCGCGGCCGCCGACCAGGGCTTTGCCGATATCGCCGAGGGCGCCACGGGGGTGAGCCGCGAGCAGACCCTGGCGCAGCTGCGCCAGCAGCTCAACGCCGCCCCGCAGCCGCTCATCGAGCCGGTGATGGGCTTTGCGACCGGCGTGCTCAATGGCGGCGCGGGCTTCCGCGCGGATCCGGCCCAGCCAGTGGCGCTGACCCAGCTCGTCATGACCGGCATGCTGCAGCCCGGCCTTCTGGGCTCGATACTGGCGATCTCGGCGGAGTGACGCGCGCCAAAGCCGCGCCCTGCCCCGACCCGAACGCAATGAGCCCCGCCGTGGCACGGCGGGGCTTTCGTCTTGCGCCGCCCTGCGAGCCTCCCGAATCCTGACCCACCCTCTCGCCGCATCGCGGTGACTGCGGCCTTGCCGGCGCGTCACCCGCCATCGAAAACAGTTGCGCACGCCATCCGCTGGGTTCGAGATGTGGCAATCCACGACATCTGGTGGCAATCCGTGACTTTTATGCGATTTCCCGATTGAAGAAATGTTCTATCCGGAATATCATTGCGAATATCTGACACTTTTTCGGGTGAACTTCCGTGATCGAGCAGGGCGCCGCCAAGCCGAAACCCAACTGGGCCCTGGCCTTCGTCGACAGGCCGGACGGGCGGTTGCTTGCCTATCGGGCCGAGCAGATGGCGCCCTCCCAATACGAGATCTACACCGGCAAACTGCGCTACACCCGGACCTTCTTCGATTCGATCAAGTCGGGCCAGGTCACGCATTTCCGCCGCGAGAAGCCGCTGACGCTCGAGGATTGCCTCGGCGTGCTCGCCATCCTGTCGACGCATCACCACATCGCCCGGACGGGCGAGTTCCGCCTGGCCGATCCCGGTTTCTGGGTGCGCGTGCCTTATGGCGAGGCCCATGTGTTGCGCGGCTCCCGCCTCCTGCCGGTCATGCCGACCGCGCAGCTCTCGGCGCTGTCGGGGCGCAGCGAGGCCGATCTCACCGAACTGCTGCGGCCGCTTCTCGAGGACAAGGCCATCCGGGTGCTGCGCAACCAGAAGGGCACGCACGGGATCCTGCTCAACGAGGGCTTCGTCTGCGTGCACCGGTTCCAGGGCCTGCTGCGGCCCTGAGAACCGACCGGATCTCTTACCCCGAAAGCTCAGGAAGACCCTTGCGACCGATAGCCGTATGTCTTTTCGCCCTGGCCGCAACGCCGGCCGCCGCCCAGTTAAATGAGATTCCCGCGCCGGTAATCGCCGAGTGCAATGCATCGGCGACCGCAGCGAGGATGCCCGAATGCCTGATGTCGGGATCTCTCGCGCACGATTTCCTCGATTTGGTGCGCCAGGAGGATTACTACGGCAGCGCCGCCGAGCCCGTTCTTTCTGCCTGTGCAGAGAGAAACGACTCCTTCTCGAGCCGATGGAGCTGCTTCAGCAAGGCTGTCGAGAGCGCTGTCGCAACGCGGGAACTGATCGGCCTGGACAATATCGCCGATGCCTGCGTCGCCGGGATCTCCGACCCGGAGGTCTCGAAGAGGCTTGATCAGACGCGCTCGCAAATGCGGCGCGACAGGTTCGGGGACCGGTTCTGGGGAGGGTCGACCATGTATCATCCCTTCGAGGGCTGCCCCGCCGAGGAGAATGCTTTGGAGCCCGAGGGTGCCGAGGAGTCCGCCGGGGTGGCGCCTGCCGCGACGGGCATGACGGAAGCTTCCTGCTCCGCGTATCGGGATGTGGAGGGGATCGTCCGGGAGTCAAGTATCGACGAGCTGAAGGCGATACTGGACGAGATGAACTCCCTCGACGATCCGGATGTCGCCGAACTGGCGCGCGCAACCGGGATTGGCGAAGACTCCGCCGCCACCATCCTCGCTACTGACGAGAATGAATTGATGGGGGCTGCGTTGCTGGTGGCATCCTTCCTTGAGAGCTATCACCCGGGGGTTCTCCAGGAGGCCATCCGCGAAGAGCAAGGGCTGATCGATGGACCTGCGGCAGAACTCGGCGATGCGATCGGTATGGGGATGTTCAACATGATGCTCGATGGGGTGCGTGAAGGCTTCGAGGCCAACTGCCCGCGGGAGTGAGCTGCGGCAGTGCTTGCCGTCAGGGCCCTCCCGGCCCGAACAGGCGGCGCTTCACCTCCTCCTTGGCCACTGCGAGCACGAAGTCCAGGGTCCATGCGCCGACGTCGAGGCAGTTAATTCCCCCTTAATCGCCGCATTGGCACACTAAGACAACATTACCTCGACCGCCTCGTCACGAGCAGATCTTCGGGTTCTTCCGATTGGCTCTAGTGAAGACATTCCGGAGATGACAATGCGATCTATTGCTGGCTGCCTCGCGGGCCTCGTCCTTCTAGCTGGATGTGCGGAGCCCACCTTCTACGATCGATACAAGGCCGGTGCGCCACTGCAAAGCTTCCCCTACAAGGCAGGCGCGACCGGGGCGTCGCTCACCAACGACATAACCAATTGCGAGATTGAGGCAGCGCAGCGCGTTCCCCAGAATCTCGCCTCAACCACGACCCCTACCTACACGACGCCCACCCAGACTCACTGTAACCGCATCGGAACACAGGTGTTCTGCAACACTACTGGCGGGCAAACCTATGGCGGGCAGACGACTATTTTCGATGCAAACTCAGGCCTTAGGAGCAGGGCCCAGCAGCAATGCATGATGAGGAGCGGATACCGATTCCTTAACGTCCCTGCCTGCCCTGACGGGGTGCGCCCTGAGGCCCTGGTAGTTGCGCGAAACGGCGGCCTTCCGCAGGTCTCCGCCGGGACATGCTACTTGGTTGATCCGAGTGGATCCTGGATGATCGGCAACCGCACCTAGCGTCGGTCAGTTCCACCGATCGCGCAGCAGGTCCGCGTTGCGGTTTGGTTCACGGAACTGATCGTCCCGCGCTGCTGGCCGGTTCACCTCGCCGACGACACCCCAGAACCCGCCCCCGCTCTGCGCGGGTTGCGCCGGCGC
>CAZKSE010000237.1:0-5764 GCA_964555305.1 uncultured Rhodobacter sp.
CCGACGGAGTGATCGCAAGCCCGCAGGAAGCCGCCGCAATCCGCGCCCTGCCCGAAGCCGCAGGCCGGTTGATCGTCACGCCGGGCGTAAGACCCGCAGGGGCCGCAGCGGGAGATCAGAAACGCATCGCGACCCCTGCGGCGGCGGTCCGGTCGGGGGCGGACCATGTTGTGATCGGCCGTCCGATCTGGCAGGCCGAGAACCCGCGCGCCGCGGCCGAGGCCGTCTTGGCCGAGTTGCGCGCCGCCGGCTAGCACCGGCTGGGCGCGTCACTCGCCGCTTCGGCTCAACGCCGCGCCTCTCTCAGCCAACCGGCCAGGATCAGCGAAGCGCCAATCAGCAGCCAAGCCCAAGGCGGCAGAAGCGCACTCAGGCGCAGATCGGTCGTCACATAGGCCTGCCGCGGGGTGACGCCCAACCAGCCGCGCCCCGCCGCCTGCCGCCCGGCCGAAACAGCGCGCAGATCAGGCAGGCCCGCCTCGATCCGGGCGCTGGCCCCACGGCTGGCGGCGATCAGCGGAGCCAGGTAGCGGTCGGTGGCGATGGTCGTCTCGTATTCACGCGGATTGCCCGGGCCAAGCACGATCACCGTATCCAGATCACCATCCTGCAACCGGAAAAGCCCGCCTTCCTCGGCCTCGTAGGTCGCGGCGAAGCGACCTGGGTCCTCTTCGCTGAGGTCCAGCACGACCTCCTCGCCATCGGGGCGTGTCACGGTCACCGAATGCGGCCCGTCCTCGAGCGAGCGGCGGGTGGCGGTCAAGGACAGGCCTTGCGCGCTGGCGCTGAGCGCCTCTTCCTCAAGTTCCGGTTCGCCCATCATCCAGTGGGCTAGCCGGCGCAGAAGTTCCGCCTGCGGCCCTCCCCCTTCGAACCCGCGATCCCAGAGCCATGCCTGGTCCGAAGCCAGAAGCGCGATCCGCCCCTCGCCCACGCGGTCGAGTGTCAGCAGGGGGCGTCCGCCCATACCTTCCATCACCACGCGGCCTGAACGCCGCGTCAGGTCGATCTGGCGCAGCCAGCGACCCCAGCCCGCCCCCTCACCGGTCGCCGCGGCACCGGCACGTGGCAATTCGGCGGTGACCGGATGGCGCCGGCCCAGATCGGAAAGGTCCGGACGAAAGGCTTCCTCGAACACGCGGCCGGTCGGCTCGGCCGGGAAAATACGTCCCAGGGGCGAGTAAAAGATGCTGTCGGCACCCGCGAGTTCCCGCCCACCGATCACCAGAAGCGCGCCCCCATCGACAACATAACGCCGGATGTTGTCGAAATAGGCATTGGGCAGGATGCCCCGGCGGCGGTAGCGGTCAAAGATGATCAAGTCGAACTCGTCGATCTTGTCGATGAAGAGCTCGCGCGTGGGAAAGGCGATCAGCGACAACTCATTGACCGGTACGCCGTCCTGACGGTCGGGGGGGCGCAGGATGGTAAAGTGTACGAGATCGACCGAGGGGTCGGATTTCAGCAGGTTGCGCCAGGTGCGCTGCCCGGTATGCGGCTCCCCCGAGACCAGCAGCACGCGCAGCCGGTCGCGGATCCCGTTGATCTGCACCACCGCCTCGTTGTTGCGCGCGGTGAGCTCCCCCTCAGCCGGGTCGAGCACGAAATGCAGCACGTTCATCCCGCCCCGATCGAGCGTGATGTTCAGCTCCATGTCGGCTCCGACCGGGGCCATCGCGTGGCGCATCTCCTCGCCGTTGAGCGAGAAACCGACCCGCGCGGCTTGCCCGCGCAGGCTGGACGGTACCGCGCCCTCATCCTCGATGCGCAGGGTCAGCGTGACGGTCTCGCCCAGGATACCATAGGCGGGGGCGTTGCGAATGATCAGCCGGCGGTCCCAGTCGTCGCTTTCACCAGTCTTGAGGAGATGCAGTGGCGCAGGCAGGTCGGGCAAACCGTCGGGCCCCACTGGCGCGTCGTGGGCGATCCCGTCCGAGACCACGAAGATCCCAGAAAGCCGGTCGCGTGGCAGCTCCGAAAGGCCCGCTGCAATACCGTCAAAAAGCTCTGTCCCGGCATTCTCGGCGCCATCGGGAAGTGTGACCAGGCGCGGCTCGATCCCCATCGCGGCCAGGCGCCGGTTCAGATGCTCGAGCGCCTCCGCGGTCTGTGCGCTCCTCCCGGCCAGCCGGTTGGAGCCGGTATCATCGGCGAGGATCAGCGCGATATCGGGTAGAAACTCGCGCTCCTCGGTCTGAAGCGAGGGGTTGGCAAGCGCAGCCAGGAGCGCGGCAAGCCCGAGAGCGCGCAGCCACCAGCCGACCAGCCCCCGCCAGACGGCCAGCGCCACAGCCAGCACCGCCAGGGTGGCCAGGACAATCAGCGGCACCCAGCCCAGGAACGGGTCGAAGACGACCTGCACGCCGCTCACTGGCCAAGCCTTTCCAGAAGCGCGGGCACATGCACCTGATCGGATTTGTAGTTGCCCGAAAGCACATGCATCACAAGGTTGATACCGAAACGGAGCGCCAGTTCGCGCTGACGGTCGCCGGTCATTCCGCGGCCAACCTGCAGCATCGGCATGCCGCTTTCGTCCACCGCCCAGGCCGCCGCCCAGTCATGCGCACCGATGACCACAGGCGTCACGCCATCGTTCAGGTTGCGAAACGGCATCCCCTCGGCGCGGACGGCATCTGGCGGCGCGGCCTCGACCCAGACGGTGGCGCCGGTGTGGCGGCCGGGGAAATCCCCAAGCAGGTAGAAGGTGCGCGTCAGCACATGGTCCGACGGCACCGGCTCCAGCGGCGGCACATCCAGACCCGCAGCGATCGCCTGAAGGCGGCGGGCGGCGGGCGTGGTGCCGGTGGTGAGTCGCGCGATCTCGGCGTCGCGGGTATCGAAGAGGATCAGCCCACCGGAACGCAGGTATCGGTTGAGCCGGGTAAAGGCGTCGGGCGACGGGATCGGACTCGTCTCGATCACCGGCCAGTAGAGAAAGGGAAAGACCGACAGCTCATCGGTTTCGGGATTGACCGCCATCGGCGCAGCCGGCTCGACCGAGGTGCGCCGGAAGAGCGCCTCGGACAGGCCGCGAAGCCCGGCTTCGGCGATCTCGTCGATGCGGCCATCGCCCGAGACGACATGGGCCAGCACCACAGATTCCGTGGCCTCCAGGATGCGAGGATCGAGCGGCGCGTCCTCGGCATGGGCCGGTGGGACGGGCAACAGCGCCAGCGCGCCAACGACCGCAGCGGCCCGAACCAGCCGCCCCCCCAGCGCCAGCGTCGCCAGCACATCGATCATCAACGCCAGTGCGGCCAGCGCTAGAAAATACCCCGCCAGCGGCACCTCAGGGCGCGCAAAGCCGGTTTCCCGCGGCACGGTCGCCGGCCATTCGGCCGCCTGCAGGCGCGTCTGCGGTCCGGTTGCGTTCAGCGCCACGCGCTGTTCGCGCGCCACATAGAGGCCGGGCAGCAAGTCGGGGCCGGTTCCTGCGCCGCTCAACGCCTCGGCCAACGTGTCACCGCGCACGGCGGGCCGGTCGGCCGCTCGGTGCAGCAGGCCGAACCCGTCCATCCGCGCCTCCATCTGCCAACTTGTTCCGGCGAGTTCGGCCGGCTCCGGCAGCGTGCCGCGGGTCGATACCGCCAGCCGTTCCAGCATCGAGACAAAGAGCCCCGACAGCGGTAGGTTCGACCACTCGGCATTGGCGGTGACGTGGAACAGAACGACTTGCCCGTCACCCAAGGCGCGGCGGGTGACCAAGGGCGTACCGTCGTTCAACTCGGCGATGGAACGCTGCGCCAGATCGGGGCCGGGCTGCGCCAGGACCTGGGCGCGGATTTCGACATCCGGCGGAAGCGCGAGACCGGCGAAAGGCGTTCCCTCGCGGAAGGGCGCGAGACTGCGCGGCGCGCCCCAGCTCATCGCGCCGCCGACCGTGCGGCCACCCGCCCGCAACTGCACGGGCAAGAGCGGATCCCCCCCCAAGCCCGACAGAGCCCCGGTCGTCGGTGTGCCCCCAGCGCTGGCGAGCCGTGGCCCCGCGAAGCGCAGAAGGAGCCCGCCCTCATCGACCCATCCCTGCAGCGCCAGGCTCTCATCCTCGGTCAGCCCGGGATGATCGGCGAGGACGATCACGTCGGGCGCGGCCAGGAGCAGGTCGTCCAGGCTGGTACCGTCGATCAACTCGGCGGTGGGTTCCAGTGCCTGACGGATGTAATGCAGGGGCGAGAGAAGCACCATCCCCTCGGTCGCGTCGCGAACGGTCAGCAGCGCCACCTTGCGCCGTTGCAGGCTGTCATCGGTCAGACTGACACTGCCGGCACCGCGCGCGCCTTCGATCTGAAAGCGAGTGATGCGGTTGCGCAGCTCGGGCGGCAGCACCATCGCCGCCTCGGCCGTCGTGGCGCCCGAGGCGAAGTTCAGCGGCCCGCGCGCCAGCGGCCGTTCGGTGCCGGCCGGATCGCGCCCCATCGCCTGCACCATCATCTCGGCCGCGCTCAGATCGGCCCCGCCGCGGCGCGCGGTAAGCGTCACCGCACCGCCTTCAAAGCCCGCGGGCATCAGCGCCAGCACCGGCCCGGCGGGTTCGAACACGCTGACCGCCCCCTGCGCTTGCAGCGCCGCCAAAAGCCCGTTGCGTCCGTCGCGCGCCAAACCGTCAGAAATCCACAAGGTCTCGAGCCCGGCGGGCAGATCCTCCAACCAGTTCGGCAGTGACGCTGACGGCGCGAAAGGCTCTGGCGAAAGGCCCGCCAGCCGCTCCATCCAGTAATCGGCAGAGCGGAAGACCGGCCCTTCCAGGGGCGGCGCAGTCAGCGACACGACAGCGACGGCGCGGCCGGTGCGCCGCGCCTCGGAAAGCGCCTGGCTGACCCGTTCGATCCGTCGCGGCCAATCGCGCCCGCTGGCCCAGCTCGCGTCCATCATCACCAGAAGCGGCCCCTCGCCCGGCACGACCTGCCGCGGGTTCACCACCGGACCCGCGAGCGCCAGGATCAGCGCCGCCACCGCGCCCACGCGCAGCAGCAACAGCCACCAGGGTGTCCGCTGGCTCTCGGGGTCCTTTTCGCGCAGGCCCAGAAGCAGCACGATACCCGGAAACCGGCGCAGGACCGGCGCCGGCGGCACAGCGCGCAGGAGCCACCACAGGATCGGCAACACAGCAAGTGCGGCCAGAATCAATGGTGTGGTGAAGCCAAGGGCGCCCAGTGTCAGCATCAGCGGCTCCAACCGCCGCCAAGGGCGTGCCAAAGCCACAGAAGCCCCGCCGAGGGCGCGCTGTCGGTATGCAGCGTGGTGAACTGCCAGCCGCCGGAGCGCGCCAGCGACGCCAGCCGCTCTTTCCGTTCGGCAAGCTTGTCGCGATAGGCCGCGCGCAGATCGCCCGCGCGAAGCGTCTCGAAGCTCAGATGCCCGGACATCGACTCGAAACGGGTGCGTCCGTCGAAGGGAAAACTTTCCTCGACCGGGTCAAGTACCTGCACCAGCATGCCGCGCAGGTTGCGCTCCGCTGCGAGGCGCATCGCGACTTCGACCGGGTCGAGCCGACCCAGAAAATCCGAGAAAAGGACCGCGTGGCCGCCCGCCGGCGTCACCCGCAGATCAGGGGTGGCATGCTCGTCCGCGCCCTCGGCCGCCTCGGAGAGGGCCATCGCAAGGGTGGTGGCCTGCGCGCGCCCGGCCCGCGGCGCTCAGCGCGGCGCGCCGGCCGGGATCCCCGAGCAGGTCCGCGAGCCCGGCCGTGATCGCCCCGACGTCGAGCGGATCCACCGCGACGCAGGCGTCGCCGCCCACCTCGGGCAGGCTCGAGACGTTCGAG
>CAZKSE010000238.1:0-5743 GCA_964555305.1 uncultured Rhodobacter sp.
ACTTCGCCGTGGGCCTGTCGCGCCAGCTTTACGGGCTGACCATCGCCTCGGAACGGCCGGGTCACGTCATGCGCGAGACCTGGCACCCGCTGGGCCCCTGCGCCGTCATCACCGCCTTCAACTTTCCCGTGGCCGTCTGGTCCTGGAACACCGCACTGGCGCTTGTCTGCGGCGATCCGGTGATCTGGAAGCCGTCGGACAAGTCGCCGCTGACCGCGATGACCTGCATGGAGATCATGAAGCGCGCGATGCAGCGCTTTGGCGACGACGCGCCCGAAGGGCTGGTGCAACTGGTCATCGGCGGCGCGGAAGTCGGCGAGGCGCTGGTCACCGCAACAGACATCCCGCTGGTCTCGGCGACCGGGTCCACGCGCATGGGGCGGATCGTTGGCCCCAAGGTCGCCGAACGCTTCGGCCGGTCGATCCTGGAACTGGGCGGCAACAATGCGATGATCGTCGCCCCCTCGGCCGATCTGGACATGGCGGTCCGTGCCATCGTCTTCTCGGCCGTCGGCACGGCGGGGCAGCGCTGCACCTCGCTGCGCCGGCTGATCGTTCACGAGAGCATCGCCGACGACCTGATCGCGCGGCTGAAGAAGGCCTATTCGAGCCTGCCCGTGGGCGATCCGCGCAAGGACGGCACGCTGGTCGGGCCGTTGATCGACATGGCCTCGCGCGAGCGGATGCAGAAGTCGCTGGAGCGGGCGAAGGCCGATGGCGGCACGGTGCATGGCGGCGCGTCGGTCGATACCGGACTGGGCGGCGCCTATGTCGCGCCCGCCCTGGTCGAGATGCCGGGCCAGACCGAGGTGGTTTGCGAGGAGACCTTCGCGCCGATCCTTTATGTCATGCGCTATACGGAGTTCGACGCCGCGCTGAAGATGCACAACGCCGTGCCGCAGGGCCTGTCGTCCTGCATCTTCACGCTGAACCTGCGCGAGGCCGAAGCCTTCCTGCAGCATTCGGACTGTGGTATCGCCAACGTCAACATCGGCCCGTCGGGCGCCGAGATCGGCGGGGCCTTCGGCGGTGAGAAGGAAACCGGCGGCGGGCGCGAATCCGGGTCGGATGCATGGAAGGGCTACATGCGGCGGGCGACCAACACGGTGAACTATTCCGACGCGCTGCCGCTGGCGCAGGGCGTCAAGTTCGACGTCTGAGGCGCGCGCGGAGACGACACCGACACCAGACGCCGGCGCACGGTTTCGCTTGCGCCGGCGGCCTGCACAGGCGACACTGAACGTTGAAGGAGGTGCAGATGTCGCCCGAAATCAGCATCAAGAAGGTGGTTCACATCATCTTCCAGGCCCGGGAGGGGCGGCGTGCGGCGGAGTTGCGCGCTTTTATTGACGCGCTTAATGCCGATGAGCAGGCGCATCTGACGGCGATTGCCTGGGTGGGACGCGGTGCGTTCGAGCCCGAGGATTACGCCGACGCGCTCGCCACGGCCTATGCCGAGGCGACGACGCCGACCGCGGATTACCTTCAGGGGATGCCGCATCTGTCGGAAAACCTGGAATCCGGGTTGGAGGCGCTGGGCATCGATGTTACTGATGCAGAAGAAGATTTCTTCGAACGCTGACAGCCGACAAGAGCTTTCGGGGCTTGCGCGGGAGCGCGGGCAGCGCCGGTAGTGGCAGGTTTTTGCGGTAATTCATCGAGTTTGGACCGTGTGCCGATCACGCGCGCCGGTCCGATTGGCGCGGGCTCGGGGCGGCTGCCTGGGGTCTTGGCTTGCGCGACTTTTGCCTGCCCGAAAGCCGTTGGCACGCGTATGGCGAGCGTATGGCAGACGTATGGCAAGCGTATGGCAAGCGTATGGCAGAAGCGCGCGGTCGGGTTTTCTGGCGTTAACCGATGGGCAGGCGACGCGCGGCCGGCAGGCGGGTCGAAGGCGCGCCTGCGGGCGGATGCGCGGCGGGTCGTTTCGGCCTCTGGCGGGCGCGCGGCGTTCTCAGTCCCGCGATGGCTCCTGTGCCGCCAGCGCCCCCCGCAGGCGGTCGAGCAGGGCGGACTGGTCGCCCGCCGGCACGCCGATATGGCGCAGGTAGCCGGCGACGGAACCATGCCGCGTCTCGATGTGACCGAGGGCTGCCTGCATCGTCTGGGCGGGCGCGGCCAGAAGCCGGGCGTGCTTTTCGGGGTCGTCGCCGCGCGCGCGGGTATGTTCCAGAAACTCGGCCACCAATTGTCCGATCAGCGGCTCGGTCATGGTGTAATCGGCGACGATGTCATCGGGCGCGACTTCGGCCAGCCCGAGGAGAAGCGCGGCGACAAGGCCGGTGCGATCCTTGCCGACGGTGCAGTGGAACATCACGGCGCCTTCCGGCACGGCGGCGATCATGATCAGGATCTCGCGCAGCGCCTCGTGCCGGTCGTCGAGCGCGGTGCGGTAGAAATCGAGCAGCGGGTCGCCCCCGACAAAATCGATGCTGGTCAGGTTCAGGGGGGCCAGATCCTCGAACACCGGCTGGTGGATGTAGGTCACGCCGGGCCGGTCGGCGAAGGGGTTGGGCATCGCCGCCAGTTCCGACCGGGTGCGCAGGTCGATGACGGTGCGCAGCCCCTCGCCCTGCAGCCGTTCGATCCCGGTCTCGGTCAGGCGGTGGGGGCTGTCCGCGCGCAGGAAACGGCGCCAGGGGGTCAGGTCGCCGCCGCGGGTCCGGTAGCCGCCAAGGTCGCGCAGGTTGTGCGCCCCTTCGACCGTGAGGCGGCGCATGTCGCGCGGGGTGTGGTTCATTTGCTTGTGTCCAGTCTGGCGGCGTCGATCAGGCCAATTTGCCGTCCTTCGGGTTCCAGCGGAACATACGTCACCGAAAGCCCGCCGTCGACCCACCGGCAGAGGTTGAACCCCGCCCCTTCGAGGATGCGCAACCCGTCCGGGTGGAGCGGGTCGATGGTCGAATGCAGCCCCTGCGACACAACGAGCGGTGCGCCCTGCCAAAGCGTCATGCGGTTCATGTGGACATGGCCGGACAGCAGCGCCGCGATCCGCCGCCCGTTCAGCGCCGCCCCCAGAGCCCGCGTCGAGGCGCCGTCGAGCGTTGACCAGGGCAGCGCCGCGGGGTCCAGCCGTGGCGGATGGTGCAGGACGATCAGTTTCGCGCAATCGGGGTGACGGTCAAGCTCGGCCGCGAACCAGTCCAGCTGGGCCGCGTCAAGCGCGCCATGAACCCGCGCGGGAACCGAGGTGTCGAGCGTGATCAGATGCAGCTCGCCCAACCGGCGGCCGTGGTGATACGCTCCCTCGGCCCCTCCGAAGACCGAATGGAACCCGCGCCGCGTGTCGTGGTTGCCAAGCGCCAGATGCACCGGAAGCGGAAAGTCCGTCAGCAAGGATTTCAGAAGCTGGTAGCTTTCGACATCGCCGCGATCGGTCAGATCGCCGCTGAGGATGGCGAATTCGGGGCGGACGGGCATCCGGCCGACGGCGTCGGCGATGCGGGCCATCAGTTCGGCCTTGCGGGGCGCGTTGGCGACCGACAGATGCAGGTCGGACAGGTGCAGAAACCGGCTCATGGCATCAATCCCCCCGCCGTCAGAAGCGATTTCGTGTACTCCGCCTTCGGGGCCGAGATCAAGCTGGCGGTGGCGCCGGTTTCGACGGGGCGTCCGGCGCGCATGACCAGCATGTCGTCGGCCAGGCAGGCCACGACCGGCAAGTCATGGCTGATGAAGATCATGGCCAGGCCCAACTCCTCCTGCAGGTCCATCAGCAGGTTCAGGATCTGCGCCTGAACCGAGACATCGAGCGCCGAGACCGCCTCGTCCGCGACGAGGAGCGCGGGGCGGGTGACGATGGCGCGGGCGATGGCGATGCGCTGGCGCTGCCCGCCCGAAAACTCATGCGGGTATTTCCGGCCGTCGGCGGGGCGCAGGCCGACCTGAACCAGCGCCTCGTCCACGCGGCGGTCGAGGGCATCGGCGCCGGTGGCGCGCAGGGGTTCGGCGATGGACCAGGCGACCGTGCGCCGGGGATCGAGAGAGCCCCAGGGGTCCTGAAAAACCATCTGGAAGCGCCGGCGCAGGCGCCGAAGATCGGCCGAGCCGAGGCTGTGCAGATCGTGCCCGTCGAAGCGCACCTCGCCGGTATCGGGTGCCTCGAAGGCCATGATCATCCGCGCCAGCGTCGACTTGCCCGAGCCCGACTCGCCCACGATCCCCAGGGTGCGGCCGCGCGCCAGCGTGAAGGAGACGTCCTGCACCGCCGTCAGAACCGGGCCGGGATGCAGGAGGGACCGGCGCGGCATCCGGTAGCTTCGGGTAACGTGGCGCACCTCCAGCAGCGGGGTCATGCGCCGGCTCCGAGCAGATGGCAGGCGGCGTGCCGGTCGCCCGGCAGGGGGTAGGCGGCGGGGCGGGTATCGGCGCAGTGCGGCATCTCCACCGGGCAGCGGCCGGCGAAACGGCACCCTGCGGGCAGTTGCGACAGGGGCGGAACGCTGCCGGGAATGGTCGGCAAGCGTTGCCGGCGGCCGTCGGCGCCCCGCGCGGGGGTGGCCCCGCCGATACCGGGACGGGCGCCCAGCAGGCCGCGGGTGTAGGGGTGGCGCGGGTTCTCCAGCACCGCGGCGGTCGGCCCCTCCTCGGCGATCTCGCCGCCATACATGACCGCGATGCGCTCGGTCGCGCGGGCCACGGCGGCAAGGTCATGGCTGATGAACACCAGTGCCATCTGCCGGCGTTCGGCCAGATCCACCAGCAGTTCGATGATGCGCAGGGCGACATGCGCATCGAGCGCGGTGGTCGGCTCGTCCGCGATCAACAGCGCCGGATCGCAGGACAGCGCGAGCGCGATCAGCACCCGCTGCCGCTGCCCGCCCGAGATCTCATGCGGGTACTGGCGCAGACGGGCGGGCGGGTCGGGGATGCCGACCTCGTCGAAAAGCTCCAGCGCGCGGGTCCGGGCCGCGGCGCGGGTGAGCCCGAGATGGACCTGCAACGGCTCCATCACCGTGTCGCCCAGCCGTTGAAGGGGGTTGAGCGCGGCCATCGGTTCCTGAAAGATCATCGCCACGCGCCGCGCCCGATGCCGCCGCCAGAGGCGTTCGGACGCGCCGGACAGATCCGTGCCGTCGAGCATGATCCGGCCGGAGACGCGCGCGGCCTCGGGGACCATCCCCATCATCGACAGCCCCAGCATCGACTTGCCCGAGCCGGATTCGCCCACGATCCCCAGCCGCGTGCCCTGCGGCACCTGCAGGCTGACGTCGCGCAGGGCCTGCGCCGTGTCGAAGCTGACCGAGAGGCCGGAGAGCGCCATCATGCCTGTCGGCTCCGTGTCAGGCGGGGATCGGTGATGTCCCGGAGCGCATCGCCGAGAAGCGAGAAGCCGAGGACCGCGGCCATGATGCACAGCCCCGGATAGATCGCCAGCTGCGGGGCCATGAACATCAGCGTCTGCGCCTCGGACAGCATCCGCCCCCAGGAGGGCGAGGGCGGCTGCGCCCCGAGGCCAAGGTAGGAGAGCGCCGCCTCGGCAAGGATGGCGATGGCGAATTCGATCGTCGCCTGAACGATCACCGGGGCCGCGACATTGGGCAGGATGTGATCGCGCGAGATGGCGAGCTTGCCATGCCCGGCGGCGCGCGCGGCGGCGACATAGTCGCGCGTCCAGATGACATTCGCCGCCCCCCGGGTGACGCGGGCGAAGACCGGGATGTTGATGAACGCGATGGCGATCACCGCCACCCAGAGCGAGGGGCCGAAGACCGCCGAGAGCATGATGGCGAAAAGAAGCGCC
>CAZKSE010000239.1:0-5721 GCA_964555305.1 uncultured Rhodobacter sp.
CTTGGATTCGAAGCTGTATCCTTCGCCGGGCTCGGTCGGCTCGATCACCAGCTTGATGCGGGCGAACTGGCCGGTACCGCCGGTCTGCTTCTTGTGCGTGTAGTCCACCTCGGCCAAATGGCTGATCGTTTCGCGATAGGCCACCTGCGGAGCACCGATATTCGCCTCGACCTTGAACTCCCGCTTCATGCGGTCGACCAGGATGTCGAGGTGAAGTTCACCCATGCCCTTCATGATAGTCTGACCACTCTCGAAGTCGGTCTCGACGCGGAAGGACGGATCCTCGGCAGCAAGACGCTGCAGAGCGATACCCATCTTTTCCTGGTCGGCCTTGGACTTCGGTTCTACCGCGATCTCGATCACCGGGTCCGGGAAGGTCATCGTTTCGAGCACCACTGGCTTGGATGGGTCGCAAAGCGTATCGCCCGTGGTGGTTTCCTTCAGACCCGCCAACGCTATGATGTCTCCCGCAAAGGCCTCGTCGATCTCTTCGCGGTTGATCGAGTGCATGAGCATCATCCGGCCAACACGCTCGCGCTTGCCCTTGGTCGAATTCATCATCTGGTCGCCCTTCTTCAACACACCCGAATAGATGCGCGTGAAGGTGAGCGAACCAACAAAGGGGTCGTTCATGATCTTGAACGCAAGCGCCGAGAACGGCTCTTCATCCGAGGCATTGCGCGGAATGTTGCGTTCTTCCGTCTCGTCGCTGGGCGAAAAGCCCATCAACGTCGGCACGTCTTTCGGCCCCGGCAGGAAGTCGATCACCGCGTTAAGCAGCGGCTGAACACCCTTGTTCTTGAATGCCGAGCCGGCGAGCATCGGGAAAAAGCTAAGCGACAACGTACCCTTGCGGATCAACTTGCGCAGGGTCGCCTCGTCAGGTTCGTTGCCCTCCAGATAGGCTTCCATCGCGTCATCGTCTTGCTCCACTGCAAGCTCGATCATCTTGCCGCGCCATTCGTCGGCAAGATCCTTCAGATCGTCGCGGATCGGTTGACGAACCCAGGACGCGCCCAGATCTTCGCCTTTCCACACCCATTCTTCCATGGTGATCAGGTCGATGACACCTTCCAGAGAGTCCTCGGCGCCAATGGGCAGCGCAATCGGACAGGGCGTACCGCCGGTGCGGTCCTTTACCATTTCGACGCATTTGAAATAGTCGGCGCCGATCTTGTCCATCTTGTTCACAAACACCAGCCGCGGGACCTTGTAACGGTCTGCCTGACGCCAAACGGTCTCGGTCTGCGGCTCCACGCCGGCGTTCCCGTCGAGCAGCGCAACGGCGCCGTCGAGCACTGCGAGCGAGCGCTCCACCTCGATGGTGAAATCGACGTGACCAGGCGTGTCGATGATGTTGAATCGGAACTTGGTGTCCGACGTTCCGTCCGAGCTCGGATCGACCTGGCGCTGCCAGAACGTGGTCGTTGCCGCCGACGTGATCGTGATGCCGCGCTCGGCTTCCTGTTCCATCCAATCCATCGTCGAGGCACCATCATGGGTCTCGCCGATCTTGTGATTCTTACCGGTGTAGAACAGGATGCGCTCGGTCATCGTCGTCTTGCCAGCGTCGATATGCGCCATGATCCCGAAGTTACGGTAGCGCTCGAGCGGATATTCGCGTGCCATTATCGGAACCCCTTACCAGCGGTAGTGGCTGAACGCCTTGTTGGCGTCGGCCATCTTGTGGGTGTCTTCGCGCTTCTTCACGGCGGTGCCTCGGTTCTGCACGGCGTCGCTGAGCTCAGCCGCCAAACGCTCTTCCATCGTGTTTTCGTTGCGCTTGCGCGCCGCAATGATCAACCAGCGAATCGCAAGTGCTTCACGCCGCTCGGGACGCACCTCGACGGGGACCTGATAGGTCGCACCACCGACCCGGCGGGAACGCACTTCGACCGACGGCTTGATGTTGTCGAGCGCTTCGTGGAACACTTCGATGGGCGCGCGCTTCAGGCGCTTCTCGACCCGCTCGAGCGCGTTGTAGACAATCGATTCGGCGACCGACTTCTTACCGTCGGTCATCAGGTTGTTCATAAACTTGGTCAGCACCTTGTCGCCAAACTTGGCATCAGGCAGGACTTCGCGCTTTTCGGCAGCGTGACGACGCGACATCGAACTTTCTCCTTACTTCGGACGCTTGGCGCCGTATTTCGAACGACGCTGGCGGCGGTCCTTCACGCCCTGGGTATCCAGCACGCCGCGCAAGATGTGGTAGCGCACACCCGGAAGGTCTTTTACGCGCCCACCTCGGATCAGGACGACCGAATGCTCCTGGAGGTTATGCTTCTCACCAGGGATGTAGCTGATGACTTCGTAGCCATTGGTCAGTCGCACCTTGGCAACCTTCCGCATGGCCGAGTTCGGCTTCTTCGGCGTCGTCGTGTAGACGCGCGTGCAAACCCCGCGCTTCTGAGGGCACTGCTCCAGGTGCAGTGACTTGGAGCGCTTGACTTTCGGCTGCCGCGGCTTGCGGATCAGCTGCTGGATCGTTGGCATTCCGGCTCTTCCCGTGTTGCAACTCGTCTCATGTCTCTTGGCGCGATCGCGCCGTCTCGGTGCGTTGTGGATCCCGCGCGAATCGCCCAATCCAAAACACAAAACCGCCTGCGTTGCCTATCTCAGGAAACGCCGCGGTGGAATTCCAGAGGATCGAGGCGTGATTCGCCTGGATCGTGACCACAGAGGTATTTAAAGCCCCGAAGCCTTCATGCGAGACGTCAGCCGCGGGTGCCGGCCGTATAGGCGGAGTCGCTGGGGTTGTCAACAGCCCGCGCCGATCGTGCCCGCGCGAGATCGCGGGCACGGCGACGTTCGCGATAGAGCGTGAAGATGCCTGTACCGACGATCAGCGCAGCACCCAATTGTGTGACCCCGTCCGGCCAGTCACCGAAGACGAAAAGCCCCAGAACAAGCGCCCAGAGAAGGCCAGTGTAGCGGAACGGCGCGATCACGCCCAATTCGCCGACCCGCATCGCCATGATGCTCAACAGATATCCTAAAAGAATAAAAACGACCGTTGCGCCCAATAATCCGAAGCTTGCCTGCGAAGGCCGCACCCATTCGTCGCCAAGCGTGCCCAAGCCAGCGAAGAGCGTAACCGCCCCAGCCGTCGAGAGGGCAAGAAGCATGGAGGGTACAGTGACTGGCATACGGCGCGTCAACAGATCGCGCAGGGTCGCGAAGCAGACCGCCACCAAGGCAAAGACAGCGTAGACGTCTATGCCTTCCGGTCCGGGACGTACGATCAGAAGCACGCCGACAAATCCGACCACGATGGCGAGAAAGCGACGCCATCCCAACGGCTCACGCAGGAACACTGCAGCAGACAACGCGATCGTGAGCGGCGCCGCTTGCAGGATTGCGGTGACTGTGGCCAATGGCATGTTCATCAGCGCAGTGAGAAAAAAGAACGTCGCGCCGCATTCCGCCAATGAGCGAGCGACGATCAACCAACGGTCACCGTTAAGTTGCGGCAAGCGCAACGCCCCGATGCGCCAGGCGATCAAGGCGAAGACAAGTGTCGTCAGAGATCCACGCAAGAAGATGGCCTGAAACAGGGGCAACTCCTCGGCAACAAGCTTCATCAGCGCGTCGTTGATCACGAAGCCAGCCATGCCGATGGTCATGAAAATTGCGCCGCGCGCGTTGTCGGATGGCATCGCCGGAACCGGAACCAATGTTTAACCTGTGCAGGATGGCGCAGGCGCAAGGGAAAGAAAAGTGGGTCAAATGAAAAAACCCCCGCGCAGAAGCGCGGGGGTTTGAAGATCACACGACGGGCATCAGCGTTCTCCGGAGCCCGACGGTGCGTCCTGGATCATCACTTCCTCAGCCTCGGGGGCCGGCCCGGCAAGTGCTGCGGCAGCTTCTGCTTCCGCACGACGGGTATCGATCACCTTCTGGTCACGATCAGCTGCGATGCGCCGTGTTGCGGTCGCCACACCTCCGGTGCCGGCCGGAATCAATCGGCCAACGATGACGTTCTCCTTCAGCCCGACAAGCTTGTCGCGCTTGCCCTGCACCGACGCTTCAGTCAGTACGCGCGTCGTTTCCTGGAACGAAGCCGCCGAGATGAACGAGCGCGTCTGCAGGCTGGCCTTCGTAATCCCGAGAAGGATCGGCTCGCCCTTTGCCGGACGCAAGCCTGACGCGATTGCCTTGTCGTTGATCTCGTCAAACTCGTACTTGTCGACAGTTTCGCCCTTCAGCAGCACCGTGTCACCCGAATCCAGAATCTCCAGCTTCTGAAGCATCTGACGAACGATAACCTCGATGTGCTTGTCGTTGATCTTCACGCCCTGCAGGCGGTAGACGTCCTGCACTTCGTCGATCAGATAGTTTGCCAGCGCTTCGATGCCCAGGATCCGCAGGATGTCATGCGGCGCGGGATTGCCGTCCATGATGTAATCACCGCGCTGGACGTAGTCGCCCTCCTGCACGGGGATATGCTTGCCCTTCGGCACCATGTACTCGGCGGGATCCACGTTCTCATCGACGGGTTCGATCGTGATCCGCCGCTTGTTCTTGTAGTCCTTGCCGAAGCGGACATAGCCGTCAATCTCGCAGATGATGGCATGATCTTTGGGCCTCCGCGCCTCAAAGAGTTCGGCCACCCGCGGCAGACCACCGGTGATGTCCTTCGTCTTCGCGCCTTCGCGCGGGATCCGCGCCACGACGTCGCCCTGACGTATGTCCTGACCATCCTCGATCGACAAGATCGCATCGACCGACATCGGATAGGTCACCGGATTGCCGGCATCGTTTCGCACCGGTTCGCCGGTTTCCGGATCCATGATGATGATCTCGGGCTTGAGGTCGCTTCCGCGCGGCACCGACCGCCAGTCCGTCACGATCTTCTGCGTCATCCCGGTCGCATCATCGGTTTCGTCGCGGACCGAGAGTCCCCCGACGAGATCGACGAACTTCGCCCGGCCTGCCTTCTCTGCGATGATCGGCAAAGTGTACGGGTCCCACTCATAGAGCTTGTCACCCCGGTTCACCTGCCCACCGTCACGCACGAAGAGTTTGGTGCCGTAGCCCAGCTTGTGGCTGGCGCGTTCGACCCCGTTCTCGTCGATGATCGCGATTTGCATGTTCCGGCCGAGAACGATCAAGTCTCCGGCAGCATTTTCCAGAACGTTTTCATTGCGGAACTCGATCTTGCCAGCATGGCCCGCTTCCTGGAAGGACTGGCTACCACCTTGCGCAATACCTCCGATGTGGAAGGTCCGCATGGTCAGCTGCGTACCCGGCTCGCCGATCGATTGCGCCGCGATGATACCCACCGCTTCGCCCTTGTTCACGAGCGTACCCCGCGCCAAGTCGCGGCCGTAGCATTTGACGCACACACCCTCGTCCGCTTCGCAGGTCAGCGGCGAGCGGATCTTGACCGCAGCAATACCCGCACCTTCAATCAGGTCGGCGTCGCGCTCGTCGATCAGTTCGTTGCGCTCAACCAGCACCTCGCCGGTTGCCGGATCGGCCACGTCCTCTGCCGCGACACGGCCGAGGATACGCTCGGCCAAGCTCGCCACAACCTCGCCATCGTTTACGGCTGCATGGGCGGTAATGAAGCGGTCGGTGCCACAATCATCAGTGCGGACGATGCAGTCCTGTGCCACGTCGACCAGACGGCGCGTCAGGTACCCCGAGTTCGCAGTCTTGAGCGCCGTATCGGCAAGACCTTTCCGCGCCCCGTGGGTGGAGTTGAAGTACTCCAGC
>CAZKSE010000240.1:0-5692 GCA_964555305.1 uncultured Rhodobacter sp.
GACCGATGATGGACAAGGACGCCCCCGGATGACACGCTCAAGAGAGAACCCGTCGAGTGCAGGCGCGGCCGGGGAGCAAGGCGAGACGCCCGACGCGGCCGACGCTTTTGCCCGCATGGCGGCCCCGATGGCGACGCTGCTGGAAAACTACGCCCGTTTCATGGGGCAGATCGCCGGCGGCACGCCGAGGACGCCGGCGACAGGCGAGGGGGCGCCCGGCATGGGCCTGCCCGCGGCGCTGGTCGAGGCCGGGGTGATCGCTTCGGCCAGTGCCGCGCGCTACGGGCAGCGCATGACCGAGGTTCTCGTCCGCCACCAGGCCGCGCTTTACGCCGCATCAACCGCAGGGCTTGCCGCCGAAGAGCCGGCGGACGCGCGCAAGCGCGCCGATGCCGAGCTGTTCCAGCGCTTCATCCGCGAGGTCAGCGAAACCGCCCTTTTCGAGGCACGGCGCCTTGAGCACGAGCTTGAACTGCTTGGAGAGGCCGTCGCGCAGGATGCCGAGACGCCGTCGCCCGACGCGCCCTACCGGCGCTACTGGGGGGTCACGCCGTGACCGCGACGACCACGATGGATGCCCAGAGCGCCTCAGTGGTCGATGCGCTCGGCTTCTCGGACGAAATGGCGGAGTTGCGCGCGCGCATCGCCGTCTGGGTTGCCTCCTGCGACGAGGAGATGCGCCCGGCTCTGGAATGGCAGTTTCTCTCGGGCTCCAAGTATTTCCGGCCGCTGACCATTTTCGCCTGCTACCGGGCGGCCCACGGGCCGGGGCCGATCCCGCCGCATGTCATGACCTCGGCGCTTGTGATCGAGTTCTTTCACAACATGTCGCTGGTCATCGACGATATCGTCGACCGCTCGCCCGAGCGGCGCGGCCGGGCGACCATGCACACCCGCTTCGGCGAGTTGTCGGCGCTGATGACGTCGGGCTACATCGTGGCCGAGGGATACTTGCAACTCGGTGACGACTTGCAAGCGATCGCGCTGTTCTCGGAACTCATGAAGCGGCTCGGCGTGGCGGAGTGCCTGCAGTGGCGGCTCCGGCGCAAGCCGCTCGGCTTCGAGGACTGGTGGCGGATCGCAGGCGAGGATACCGGCTCGATGTTCGAGGTCTGCGCCTGCCTCGGCGCCCGCAATGGCAAGCTGCGTGACTATGGCGGACTGCTCGGGCGACTTTACCACGGCTGCGACGACGTTGCCGACGTGCGCGGACTGCCGGCCTTGGGGGGCGGCGGCAAGGAGGACCTGCGCGACGGCATCCTGACGCTGCCCGCCGCATTGGCGATCGCCGACGAGACCGTGCGCGAGGCTTTCTGCCGCGAGAACCCCAGCGAAGACGACCTCGAGCTGACAGCTGCGGCGTTCCTCAAGGCGTTGCCCGAGGCGGAGGCGCGGCTCGAGGATATTGCACGCAAGGCCATCGACCTCGCGCAGTTCGCGCGACATCCCGAACCGCTCGTTGCGCTGGTCGCACAGACGCGGGCGTTGAGCGGGCGCTGACGGTGGCCCGCGGGCGGGCTTCGCGGGGTCAGACAGGAGGGGGTGCACCGGCAACTGAACCTGACCTGGAACCCAGGGGCGGCACGGAAAGAGGACAATGTCCGACGAAGAGCTGAGGGCATATCTCTCAAGGCTGGATCTTGACGACTACGCTGATGCCTTCGTCGTCGAACGGATAGATCTGCGTGACCTTCCGTTTCTGTCGGACGCCGACCTTGTGGCGCTGGGCCTGCCTCTCGGACCGCGACGCCGGCTGTTGCAGGCCGCGCACGAAGCCGCGGCGCTCCCGCGGCCAGAAGGTGAGCGGCGCAATCTGACCGTGCTCTTCTGCGACATGGTCGACTCGACCGCGCTGGCGACCCATCTCGACCCCGAGGATCTGCGCGCGCTGTACCGGGCCTTCGGCGAAGCCTGCGTCGCGGCGATCGAGGCCGAGCGCGGCTATGTTGCGCACCGCCTGGGCGACGGATTGATGGCGCATTTCGGATTTCCGCGCGCGATGGAGGACGCCGCCATCCGCGCGGTGCGCGCCGGGCTCGGCATCGTGGCGCGGGTCGGCAGGCTGGAGAAGGTTGGTGAAACCGCTGTCACCGTCCGCGTCGGCATCGCCAGCGGCCTGACCGTGATCGAGGACCTGCGCGCCGGCCTCGTGTCAGAGGATGAGGCGGTCACGGGGGCGACGCTGTCCCTTGCGGCGCGGCTACAGGCGCTGGCGCCGCCCGGGGGCATCGTGATCTCGGACGCGACGCGACTGCTCCTGCGCGGCGCCTTTGACCTCATGCCGCTGGGCAGTCCGGTCCTGAAGGGCTTTCCGCAGAAACAGGCGGTGTGGCAGGTGCGCGCGCCTGCCGCGGACCCGCCGAGCCAAGGCCCGCATTCGGCCGGGAAACTGGTGGGCCGGGATGGGGAGATGGCGCTGCTGCGATCCTGTTGGCAGGCCTGCCGCGGGGGCGAGGGCGGGATCGTCACGGTCAGGGGCGAGGGTGGCATCGGCAAGTCCCGACTGCTTGCGGCGCTCGTCGAGCACGTTGACGGCACCGGGGAGGTGGTATCGCTTGCCTGCTCGCGCTACCGGCAGGACGCGGCCTTCCATCCCGTGGCTGACTGGCTTGGTGCGCGCCTCGGCCAGGCGGGATCGGGTTCGGTCCGCGATCGGCTCGCGCGGTTGCCTGGGGTCTCGACCGAGACTGCGCCGCTTCTGGAAAGCATCGCCGGCACCGGGCGGGCGGCGGATGTTTCCGATGACGAGGCCCTCCGGCGGCAGGATGCGATCATCGACGCCGTGGTGGACTTGCTGGCGCCCCCCGGCGCGGGGGCGCGTCTGGTGGTCGTGGAGGATGCGCATTGGGCCGATCCGGCAACGCTCGATGTGCTCGACCGACTTGCCGGGCGGGGGAGCGAGCAACCGGTGCTCCTCGTCATTGCGGCGCGGCCCGATGCCGTGCGCCTGCCCGGCGGGCCGAACCTGCGGCAGATCGAGCTTGCTCCGCTGTCGGCGGACGCCACCCTGCAGCTGGTTGCAGAGCTGTCGCCGGATCTGCCCGACACCCTGCGACGCACCATCGTCGAGCGTTCCGGCGGCTTCCCCCTTTTCACCGAGGAGCTGACCCGGTCGCTGCTCGAGACGCCCGAAGCCGACGCGGCAGACGTGCCAATCACGCTGCAGGACACGCTGATGGCCCGCCTCGACCGCCTGCGGGCCGGCAAGCCGGTGGCACAGATTGGCGCGCTGATCGGTAGAAGTTTCTCGTGGCGCCTTCTCGTGGCCTGCGCGGATCTGGCCGAGGACGCGCTGCGCGAGGGTCTGCAGGAGTTGGTCTCGGCCCGCCTGGTCGAGCGGCGGAGCGCAGAGGACTACGCGTTTCGGCACGCGCTGGTGCGCGACGCCGCCTACGGATCGCTCCTGCGGTCGCGCCGGGTCTTGCTGCACGGGCGCGTGGCGCAGACCATCGAGGCGAAGTTGCCCGACATCGCCGAGGCCCAGCCCGAACGCTTGGCGCGGCACTGCACCGAGGCCGGCCAGATCGAGGCTGCGGTCGGCTATTGGGAACGGGCGGCAGAGCGCAGTATCGCCCAGGCCGCTCCGTCCACGGCGATGAGCTGCTTCACCTCGGCGATCGACCTTCTGGCACGGCTGCCCCTCTCTGCCGCGCGTGATCGAAAAGAGGTCGAGCTACGGCTGCGCCTGAACATGCCGCTGACGGTCCTGCACGGCTTCGCCTCGACGGCGACGGAGCAGAACCTGACCCGGATGGCGGCGTTGCTGGAGGGAGCCGAAGCCAGCGAAGCGGCGCTGCAGCTGTTGTGGAGCCGCTGCATGTCGGCACTGGTACGCTCGGATCTGGACACAGCGCGAAAAACCGCGCTGCAGTTGCAGGGCGCCGCGAGACGGGCGCCGCTGCCCAACGCGCACCGAATGCCGCACCGGATGCTGGGCTACGTCGCCATGCTCGAGGGCAAGCTCGACCTGGCCGAGGCCCATTTCACCCAAGTCCTCGACGGCTATCGGCCCGAGCACCTCGACCCGATCATGCCCGGTCATCCATTCGACGTCATGGCCTCGACCCTGGCGCAGCACGCGATCCTGATGGCGTTGCGGGACCGGCCCGTGGCGGTCGAGGCCGACCAGCACCGCGCCCTTTCCCGAGCACGGCAGCTGTCGAGCCCGGCCACGTCATTCCAGGTGCTGGTGCATCTCTGCTTCGCGCGGTTCGAACTCGACGACCATGACAAGGTGTTGCCGCTGCTTGCCGAACTGCGCGATCTCGTCGATCTCAACGAGATTGCGCCCCTCTATGCCGACCTGTGGGAGGGTTGGCAGCGCGCCCGTTCGGGTGACCTGGACGCCGGGCTCGCCGACATGCATCGCGCCCGGTCGAGCCGGCGCACCTATCCGCTGTGGCTGCCCCGCACCTGGTTGTTGGAGGCCGATCTTCTTCTGGAGGCCGGGCGCGTGGAGGAGGCGCTCAGCTGCCTTGATTCCTGCGATGATGAGATCGCGCGCTTGCAGCACAGCTACCTGTTGGCCGAGACGGCGCGTCGTCGTGCGACCTGCATCGCGGCGCTCGGGGGCGAGGCGGAGGATGTCGAGGCCTTGCTTGCGAAGGCGATCCACATATCCCGAGGGCAGGGCACCCGGCGGTTCGAGGCCGCCGCGCGGCGCGACCTTGACGACTGGCAGCGCAGCCGGACCCGATGGCAGGGCGGCAGTGATCCCAGGCGCGCTGGAACGTGAAGGATATAGGTGTGGGTCGGCATCCCGATTGACGCGGGATCGCCATTGACGCCGTCACGAACGGCTTGGGGCGGCGGGTGACTGGGCGGGCTTGCCGGGGAAAGAGGGGAAGTGTCGCATGCTTTTCGAGATCTTCGGCTGGGCCGCAGCGGTCCTGACCTTCCTGACCTACTATCAGAAGACCATGCTGCCGCTGCGGATCCTCGGGATCCTGTCGAACCTGTGCTTCGTCAGCTGGGCCCTGGCCTTCGACATCTACCCGGTGCTTGTTCTCCATCTCTGCCTCCTGCCGATCAACGGCTATCGGCTGATCCAGATCCAGCGCATGAAGCGCCGGGCAGCCGCCGCGCAGTCCGCGACGGGATCACCGCTCGACTGGCTGCGGCCGTTGGCGAAGACGATCCGCTATCGTGACGGTGACCTTATATTCCGTATCGGAGACGCTCCGGATCGGCTCTATTACCTCGTCTAGGGGAACGTGGTCTTCGACGAGATCGGCAAGCGCTCGGGACCGGGAGAGCTGTTCGGCGAGGTTGCATTTCTGACCGCGCGGCAGGAGCGGACCGCTTCGGCGCGCTGCGAGGGCCCTTGCGAGCTCTTTTCGCTCGGCGCCGAAGACCTTGCCACGCTGTCCCTGCAGCACCCTTCCTTCAACTTCTACGTCATGAGGGTGATCGCCGAGCGGTTGACAGGTGGGCAAATGCCATTGAAGGATCCAGGGCGCTCGTTCGCTGACGTTGGTCGACCGCTTGGAACGCCCAATTCGTGATCGTTAAGCCTCTTCGAGCCGGCCTGGTTGCCGAGCATCTTCTTCGCCTCCGGGGCCTGCCTTTTTGGTCAGAAACGCAGGCGCCTTTATCGAAGCCTCGCGACAGCCAGAAATCTGGCTTTACGCGGGTGCAGAATTGCTGATCCGGCGATATCCCGCCTGCCCGTAGTAGAAGCCGTTGCTGAAGG
>CAZKSE010000241.1:0-5632 GCA_964555305.1 uncultured Rhodobacter sp.
ATGGTAACGACATCGGCGGCAGCCTGCGCTTTCCGGCCGCCGCGACCGGCTCTGTCACCGTCAAGCCGGGGCTCGGGCGCGTGGCGGCCTGGAATCCCAGTCAGAAGGCCGAACGCGGGATGCTGGCGCAGTCGATGTCAGTGCAGGGTCTGCTGGTGCGTGAGGCGCGCGACCTGCACCTGGCGATGCCCGCGATGATCGCCCCCGACCCGCGTGACCCGTTCCACACCCCCCTGCCTTGGCGCGGCCCCGATCTGGACGGCCCGATCCGCGTGGGCTTCACGCGCGAGGTCTACGGCCATGACCTGCACCCCGAGGTCAGCGCCGCCCTCGATGCCGCGCGCGACGCCCTGAGCGATGCCGGCTACCAGGTCGAGGAGATTACCCCACCCGATCTGCTCGACGCCGCAACCGAGGGCTACCGCGCCCTCATGACCGAAGTGAAGGCCCTGATGGGGCCGGATATCGAGGCGATGGGATCCCCCACCATTCAGGAGACCTTTGCCCGCTATTTCACCCATTTCCCACCTTACGAGCCGACCGAATACCTGAAGATCATCGCCCGGCGCACCCACCATGCGCGGCAATGGTCGCTCCTGCTGGACAGCCACCCGCTGGTGCTGACGCCGTTCCTGCCCTTCCCCTTCTTCGAGCCAGACCGCGACATCGATGGCGACGAGGGGCTGCGCAATTCGCTCGGCGCGGGGCACTGGTCCTATTCGATGAACTATCTCGGCCTGCCTGCGGGGAACCTGCCCACCCGCCTGGCGAACCTGCCCGAGGGGCCGGTGCCCATCGGCGTGCAGATCGTCGGGCGGCGCTGGCGCGAGGATCTGATCGTCGATGCGATGGAAGCCGTGGAGGCACGGCTGGGCCGGTTCTGCGAACAGCTCTGGGCGCGTGACTGACCGCGTTCGCGGGCATTCATAACCGAACCCGACGTTTTACGGGGCATTCATGCAGCCGATGGATGAATGCCCCGCCTGTCGCTTCCCCCTCAGTCCAGCAAGGCGTCAATTTCGGCTTGCAGACGTTCGCGCGATATCTCTCCCACATGCAGTGCGGCAAGCTGCCCATCGGCGCCGATGAACAGCGTCGTCGGCAGCCCGAGGCTCGCGTAATGCCGGCCCAGATCGCCGTTGCGGTCGAACATCACGTTGGGCAGGTCAATCCGCTCGAATATCAGGTATTCGGCGACGCGCGACGGGGCCTCGCGCTGACTGGCGAAGGCGAAGGTCACCTCGGGCGTGGCGCGTGCAATCTCGCCCATCATCGGCAACTCGCGCCGGCAGGGCGGGCACCATGTCGCCCATAGGTTCACTACCATCGGCCGGCCCGCGTGATCCGACAGCGCAAAGCCCTCGCCATCGAGTGTCTCGAACCGCTGGTCGGTTACCAGCGTGCGCGGCACCGGCCCGGCCTGCCACAGGACCCCCTGCCAGACGAGCGCACCGATCACCAGGGCAACCAGACCCGGCCGCAGCATCCCCCGCGCGCGGTTCATCGCCAGAATGGTCACGATCAGTACCGCGCCTACGGCCCATTGCGCTGAAAAGCCGCCTTGCCAGATGGCGAGGATCCGCCACGGCTCGGCCGCGAAGCTTTCCCAATGGCCGGCGACATGGCCCAGCCGCGCCGCGATCAGTCCGAAAAGCACCACCTGCCCCGACCAGGACCGCAGCGCTTGCCCAGCGGCGGCGCCTATTCGACGGCCCAGCATTTCTGACAGTAGCAGGAAGACCGCGATCCCCGCTAGGGCGGCGGCGCGGTCGATGGCTAGAACCAGGGGACCCAATTGCACGGCACTCATGCACCGGGTCCTGCCCGTCGGTATCCGCGGCTGCAAGGCACAAAGACGCGACCGGCGCGCGGCCTCGGGCGGTCAGTCCAGCCGATCGCGCGAGAAGGCGTAGATCACCACACCCGCCAGGAGCGTCAAAGCGAAGAACAGAAAGAGCGCCGAATACTGTGCCTCTGCCGGGGTGGCGGGGGCCGCGCCATGGACGCGGGCCGAGATCATCTGCAACACACCGACGCCGCCGATGGAGAAAAGGTTGAGCAACGTCACCCCCCGCCCCAGCACGCGCGGCGGGAAGAAGCTGCGCCCGTGGGCCATCAGAAGCGGAAACGAGAGGCCCACCAGCCCCACCGCCGCCAACAGAAGCGCCGAGGCCCAGAACCCCGGAATCGGCACCGCCCAGAGGGTCAGGAGGCAGCCCACGCAGATCGCGTTTCCGACCAGCGCGACGCCCTTGCGCGTTCCGAAGATCCGATCGAGCGGCCCATAGGCGAATGCCCCGAGCACCATCGCGAATGCCATCAGGAGCGTCACATGGCCGATGGCGACCGACCCCGCGCCGTAGACATCGGCGTAATAGGGTCCGACCCAGAGCCCGCGGATGCCCGCCGCGGGCGCGTAGTTGACGAAGAGTAGCGGCAGGATGAGCCAGATCGCCGGAATGCGCAGCACATCCAGGATCGATCCGCGGCCGTTGCCGTCATCCTCCAGCGCGGGGGGATCCTGCACCAGGAAGGACATGGCGACGCCGACGCTCAATGTCACCACGGCGAGCGCCATCACCGTCTCGCGCCAACCGAAGGTTTCGGCGGCCCAGGCAAGCGGCCAGGCGCCAAGGATGTTGCCCATCGTGCCGATTCCGATGGTGGCGCCAGCCAGCGTGGCGAAGGCGCGGGCCGAATAGACCCGCCCGAAGATGTAGTAGGCCGCCATCAGCACCGGCGAACACCCCGCCCCAATCAGCACCATCGCGACATGAAGATGCAGGGGCGACTGTGCCAGCGCGAAGATCAGCGCCCCGCCGCCGCCCGCCGCGCCCAGAAGCCAGGCCGCCGTGCGGCGCGGCCCGAGCGTATCGAGCGCCCAACCGACCGGCAGCTGCATCGCCGCGAAGGCGAGGAACCACAGTCCCGACGACAGCGCCAGGTCATCGGCCCCCGCGCCCAGATCGCGCCCCAACACCGGGCTGAGCACCGCCAGAAATGCGCGGTAGAACTGGCTGAGCACATAACCCAGCACCAGAAAGGCAATGCCCAGCTTCATCGATCCCCCCGCCTTGCACCGTTCTTCACAGGTTAATGAACGGCGGCGACACTGACCCAAGCCGCAGCAAAGGTCCAGACGCCCTGGCACGGGACAAACGATCCGGTGACAGGACGAGGGACTCAGGCCGCGGTAGGCAGATAGGGACGAAAGGCGGCGATGACCTGCTCGTAAATCGCACGCTTGAAAGGCACGATTGCGGCCAGCATCGCGTCTGCATCGATCCAGCGCCAGGAAGAGAACTCGGGATGCTCGCGGGCGATGTCGATCTGGTCGTCGCGTCCGTGAAACCGCATCAGGTACCAACGCTGCTTCTGCCCGCGATAGCGTCCCCCCCAGATGTTCGGCACCATTTCGGGCGGGATGTCGTAGGTCAGCCAGTCCGGCGTCGCGGCGACGATCTCGACCAGCGCGGGGGCGACGCCGATTTCCTCGTAGAGCTCGCGCAAGGCGGCTTCGCGCGGGTCCTCGCCCGGGTCGATCCCGCCCTGCGGCATCTGCCAGGCGGGCGTGGCGGCGTCGATCCGCTGGCCGGCGAAGATCTGCCCCTGCGCGTTGATCAGCATGACCCCCACGCAGGGCCGGTAGGGAAGCGCCGCCACGGCTTCGGGGGTCATCGGCGCCCGTTCATCGCCGAGAGCCCACGCAGGATGTCGAGCGCATAGGCCAGCTGGTAATCCTCGCCGCGCAGGCGGGCGACCTCTTCGGCGGCGCGCTCCTCGTCTTCCATCATGCGGCGTTCATCATCCGAGATGGATTGCGCGCCGATGGCCCCGCGCAGGCTGGATTCGGTGCGCGGCGGGCGGTTCGTCTGCTCGGCCTCCTCGCCCTCCTCGCGGCGGGCGGGCTGCGCCACCACGATGTCGGGCGACACCCCGAGCGCCTGGATCGAACGGCCCGAGGGGGTGTAGTAAAGCGAGGTGGTCAGCCGCATCGCGCCGTTGCCGCGCAGCGGGATCAGTGACTGCACCGAGCCCTTGCCGAAGCTGCGGGTCCCCACGACCACCGCGCGCCGATGATCCTGCAGGGCGCCGGCGACAATCTCGGAGGCCGAGGCCGAGCCGCCGTTGATCAGCACCACCATCGGCCGCCCGTCGATCAGGTCGCCCGGCGAGGCGTTGTAGCGCTCGCTGTCGGCCTCGTCGCGGCCACGGGTCGAGACGATCTCCCCCTGGTCAAGGAAGGCATCGGTCACGCGGATCGCCTGATTGAGCAGGCCACCGGGATTGTTGCGCAGATCAAGCACGATGCCCTGCAGGCTCTCGATCCCGCCCAGATCCTCGATCGCGCCCTGAAGGCCCGAACGCAGGTTGTCATAGGTCTGTTCGTTGAACGTGGTCACGCGCAGCACGACGATGTCGCCCTCGGTCCGGGTGCGGACAGCCTGGATGCGGATCGTGTCGCGGATGATCGACAGATCGAAGGGTTCGTTGACGCCTTCGCGGACGATGGTGATGACGATCTCGGAGCCGACCGGGCCGCGCATCTTCTCGACCGCCTGCTGAAGCGTCAGCCCCAGAAGCGATTCGCCATCGACATGGGTGATCAGATCGCCCGCCTGCACACCGGCCTGATCGGCCGGCGTGTCGTCGATGGGCGCGATCACGCGCACGAAACCGTCCTGCTGCGAGATTTCGATCCCCAGCCCGCCGAACGCGCCGCGGGTTTGCACGCGCATGTCCTCGAAATCGTCGGGCGACAGAAAACTCGAATGCGGATCGAGCGACATGAGCATGCCGTTGATCGCGGCCTCGATCAACTCGCCGGTCTCGACTTCGTTGACATACTGTGCGCGGATGCGTTCGAAGACATCGCCGAACAGATCGAGCTGCTGATAGACCGACTGGCTGCGCGCCTCCTCCTGCGCGATCAGCGGGCCGGCCACCTGTGTCGTCAGGACCGCGCCACCAATCAACCCTGCCAGCGCTGCCGCTAGAAATTTCCTCATCATCTCTTCCCGTCTGGGGCCGGGATCCGGCCCGGGCCGCCTATGCGGCCGGTTTCGCTTGCGCCCAGTGAAATCGAAGCGCGCTGCCGGGTCAATGCCCCCAGCCGTTCGTTCGCATCCCGGCACACGGCTTGCATGCCCCTGCCCGGCCCTGCCCGATGCGGCACAGAGCGGCGCGGCTTTCAGGATCAACCTAGACCCACAGGCGCAAACTGCAGTTCACAATCGCGCGCGTGCAGGCGTCCGGGCCGAGCGTCAGCCGGTCGCGGGCACAATCAGGCTTTGCCCGGTCATCTCGGGCGGCGGCGTCAGGCCCATCAGGGCCAGGAGCGTGGGCGCGACATCGGCGAGCCGCCCATCGCGCAGCCGCACCCCCGCTGCGCCGCCGATCAGCGCCACGGGCACCGGGTTGGTGGTATGCGCGGTATGCGGTCCGCCGGTTTCGGGGTCGATCATCTGCTCGGCATTGCCGTGATCGGCGGTCAGGAGCATCGCGCCCCCGGCCGCCTTCAACGCCGGCAGCACATGCGCAAGGCCCGCATCCACCGCTTCGCAGGCACGGATCGCGGCCGACAGATCGCCAGTATGGCCCACCATGTCGGGGTTGGCGTAGTTCACCACGA
>CAZKSE010000242.1:0-5577 GCA_964555305.1 uncultured Rhodobacter sp.
CTGAAGGCGGTCACGATGGCGCCGACCACGAACGAGAGCGGGAAGAGAGGCCCGGCGAGTTCGGCGATCTGGCCGGTCAGCGCGAAGATGCCCGCGCCGATCATCACGCCGGTGCCCATGGCTACCGCACCGGAAAGGGTGATGCTGTTCTTCTGGTACTCGCTTCCGGTCATGGATTTCCCTTTTCAGGCTTTTGCCGCATGGCTACCCAAAGCAGTGGCAGGCCCGTCAAGAGGCCGAGGCCAAGTACTGCCCATGTCGCCCGGCCCAGATCTCCGCTCACCGCCTCGCCGCCGAAATGGGCCAGCAGGAAGCTTGCCGGAATGATCCCCGCCAGTGTTGCCAAGGCGAAACGCCAGGCGTGCAATCGGCTCAGTCCGGCCGCGTAGCTGATCATGTCGAAGGACACGAAGGGCATCAGGCGGCTGGCAAGAACCGTCGCCGTCAACGCGTTCTGCGAGCCGAGCAGCCCGGCATCGACGCGGTCCCCGAACACCCGCCGCAGGACGTCATGCCCCAGAACCCGTGCGAGACCGAAGGCGATCAGCGCCCCGAGCTCGGCGCCGATGACGACCTGCACGGTCCCCCAGAGATGTCCGTAGGCCGCTCCGGCCGCCAGTGCGATGGGTGCACTCGGGATTGGGCTGACCACGACCGCGATGGTCATAAGCGTGACGATCAGGACCGGCCCCCAGAGACCCGCACGCGCCACCAGCGTTTCCAGACGCTCGGGCTCCAGGAGGCTGCGCGCCTCGGCGAACACCGAAGGCGCGAACTGCCAGACAGCGAGCAGTCCGATGCCGAGGATCGCAAGGCCCGCGAGAATGGTGACGCGCAGGCTCATCTCAGACCGCCGCGACGGCCTTCGCCAGGAGGTCGCGCACCTCGCCCGCCACGGCCGTCAGTTCGGCGTTCTCAATCGCCTGCATCGACGCCACAGGATCGATGGCGCTGACTTCCACGCCACCGTCGACCTCGCGCAGGATGACGTTGCATGGCAGCATCGCACCGACGCGCGGTTCGATCCCGATGGCCTGATGCGCCATCTTGGGGTTGCAGGCGCCGAGGATGCGGTAGGCGGGCATCTCGACATCTAGCTTCTTCTTCATCGTCGCCTTGACGTCGATCTCGGTCAGGATGCCGAAGCCGTGGTCGGTGAGGGCCTTCCGCGCGCGAGCGTCGACGTCGTCGATACCGGCGTCGGGGAACATTCGATTTATCGTGTAGGTCATTGCCAACTCCTTTTTTCTATTTCCGAAGATACTTGATCAGCGCTGCTATGGCCAAAACCAGCAGCACGAGGATCAGCAGGCCGAAGAGCCAGCCAAACCCCATTCCGAAACCCATTCCGGGGCCCATGTCGTTCCAGTTCATCATCTCATCCTCCTGATTTTTACCCGCAGGGTGCGTCTTTTGGCCGGCCCTCACGACAACATGGGGCAGGACAGACCAGGATCGGTGCCGGGCGGGGCGCCATGTCCGGACGACCCGCTGGGATCAGACGGACGCCGTGACCGCGAATTCGGTCATCATCCCCGTCGTAAGGTGCGGCATGTGGTGGCAATGCAGCATCCATCGGGCGGCCTCACCGACATCGAGGGCGACATCGACCATCGACATCGGTGGCACGTGAACCGTGTCGCGTAGTGCACCGGCGACCCGACGCCCGTTCAGCCCGACGACCTGGAACACATGGCCGTGCAGATGCATCGGGTGCGCCATCATCGACATGTTGTGGAACGACAGCACGACCCGCTCACCGCTGCGTGCGGTGATCGGCTGGTGCTGGCCCCAGACTGCCCCGTTTATCGTCCAGACGTACGGCTGCATCGAACCGCCCAGCATCAGCATCTGGCTGCGGTCCACGGGTCGATCCGGCAGAGCGTCCAGCGCGATGAGGCGCGCCTCCTGCGCCAGATCGGTGTCGAACGCGGGCGCTTCGGCATCCGCCATTGCATCGAGACGCCGCACTTCGGCACCCTGCGTGGCGAGGATCAGGCCGGTGCGCTCGCGCGCGCCTTCGCGCAGGGCGAGGATCGGCCAGGCGCCGCCTTCGTGCGGCAGGTCGATCTCGATGTCCAGACGCTGGCCCATTGCCAGACCGAACCGCGTGCCGGCGAGAGGTTCGACCGCGTGCCCATCTACCGCGACCAGCCGCGCCTCGGCACCGCCGGTCTCGATCCAGAATACCGTCGCCGCAGCGGCGTTGATGACCCGAAGCCGGATACGGCCACCGCGCTCGACCTGGACCACCTCCGGGTCCGACAGGGTCCGGTCATTGGCGAGATAGGCGTCCCAGTCATAGTCGTTCAGGTCCATGGCCATGCCGCCCATCTGGCCGCCCATACCCATCATCCCGCCCATTCGGGGCATGTTGCCCATCGGCATGCCGCCCGTGGCGCCATGGCCCATGGCCCCGTGATCCATGCCCTGCATCGCCCCCATGCCTCCCATGGGAGCGCCCTGATCGGGCAATGCACCGGCACCATGGCCCGCGCCGTGCCCGCCGCCATGACCTGCGCCGATCTCGGCCAGAACCTCCTCGGGGGCCTTGAAGGAGAAGTCATGAAGGAACATCACGACGTCTTGCCGGTCGGCAGCAACGTCCTCGGCCGAGCGCACGATCAGCGGCGCGGCGAGCAGCTGCATCTCCTGGGTGGGCACATGGCTGTGCATCCAGTGCGTGCCGGGCCGTGCCTCGAAGTCGTAGGATCGGGTTTCACCCGGTGCGAGGAGGGGCATCGGCATGTCCGGCACACCGTCCTGCGCGTTGGGCGGGATCTGTCCGTGCCAGTGGATGATGGTACCGACGTCCAGGTCGTTGGTCAGATCGACCCGGAACCTCTGGCCGGGGTCGAGGATCAGTCCCTGACCGCCGGGGCCGGCAAGCCCGAAGACCGTGGCAGCGCGACCGTCGATGTCGAGCGTGCGCGTCGCAGCGGAGAGGCTGATCGGCGCCGCCCCTTGCGCGAAGGCGATGCGGGGCAAGTGTGCAGCGCCAATGGCGGCCGCACTTGCGGCAAGAAAGCCGCGTCGAGAAAGCATGTTCATGGTCGTCTCCTCGGGACTTCCGTCCCGTTCATCAATACCGATGGGGCGCCTCGGGCGTCTGCCCGGGCGCGCTCAGAGGAGACGGAGCTTGGGAGGTCGTTCGTTCAGTCCCGGCGCACGGCTGACGTGGATTGCCGCGGACGGGACGTCATGACTGGCGGCGCCGTAGGCGTGCCCGGCTTCCTCGCCTGCCGACGTCAGGAAGGCAGAGAGGCCTGCGCATACGAACTCGCACATCTCGGCATCGGCCGATCCACAGTGCTCTCCAGCGTCACAGTCGAAGCCCGAAATGACCGGAGAGTGCATCATGTCGGCGACATGCATCGCGTGATCCACACCGGAATTCATGCTCATGCGTGTCGCATGCGCGGAGGTCACCGTCGTCACCACGGTGATCGCGAGTATGGCAAGCATGGTGACGACACGTTCGAGCATGCTGCAAAGATAGGCATTGCTCACGAGAATGTCCATTGTCGCAGGCGCCTCGCCGCTGGCACAACGTGGTCTCGACCAAACGTGAATGTTATTCCGCAGTGATCGGGGATAGACGTCTTGAAAAAAGCTCTCCGAAATACTGTCGTGATCGGTCTGGTCGTCGGAGGTGTGATCCTCGCGGTCTTTGCTGGCTGGCGTTATGCCGGTACCGCATCCACCGCCGTGGCGTCGGCGGACATCATCGCGCAAGGACGCCAGATCTATGCGGATCAGTGCGCCGCCTGCCACGGCGCGGAACTGGAGGGCCAGCCGGGCTGGCGCTCGCCGCTTCCGTCCGGCCGGTTGCCGGCGCCACCCCACGACGCCAGCGGCCACACCTGGCACCATCCTGACGATGTCCTGTTCCGCATCGTTAGGCAAGGCACCGCCGCCGTGGTCGGCGGCGGATACGAGAGCGACATGCCCGGCTTCGCAGACGTGCTGAGCGACGCGGACATCCGCGCCGTTCTCGACTACATCAAGAGCACATGGCCAGAGCGCGAGCGCCGATACCAAGAGAGGGTGTCGGAGGCAAACTGACATTCCCCATGGTCGTCGGCTGCTACTCGCGCCAGGCCAGTTCGCAGACCGAGTTAGAGGAACGTCGCCGACCAGGTCAGCACCATGAAGCCGCCGAGCGACTGCATCATGTTGACCATCCGTATCGGCCCGGTTGCCTCGATCTGCGTGTACCCGAGCGTGGCGAAGTTGACGCCGGAGAAGTAGATCAGGCCGCTCCAGCATGGGTCGTAGCTGCCGTCGAAGCCTCCCACGCCCCAGCCCTGCAGCGCCCTGTAGACTGCGGCGAAAGCCAGGATTTCAATCGTGTGGAGCGCGAGCAGCCCGACGAACGCCACCATGATTGCCGCCTGCGGTCTCTCTTTCGAGTTCGGCTTCACGCCCCGGACGGCCAATAGCCCCGTAGTGGTGCGCGACCAGATGGCGGCCACCAGCGCGAAACCGAGCAGAAGCCCGATTCCAGTTGCAGCATGTTGAGCACTCGCGGCGGAACAGTACCCCGAGGTTTATGTTCTCAGCGCTCGGCCCTGCGGCATGGCAGCGGAACCATCGCCCTGCCGATGATCTGATCTCAGGCCTCACGTTCCGGATCAAACGCAAGAAGCCGCAGCGCGTTCAGTGTGACGAGCACCGTCGCGCCGGTATCTGCAAGGATCGCGATCCACAGCCCGGTAATGCCGAGGATCGTCGTCACCAGAAACACCGCCTTAAGGCCGAGCGCGATCGCCACATTTTGCCTGATGTTCGCCATGGCTGCGCGAGCAAGGCGAATCTTGCCGGCCACATCGGTCACGCGATTGCGCAGGATCGCAGCGTCGGCGGTTTCAAGCGCGACGTCCGTTCCGGAGCCCATGGCAACTCCGATGTGGGCGGTGGCGAGCGCAGGGGCATCGTTGATGCCGTCGCCCACCATCATCACGCGGTCTCTGGCGGTCATCTCACGGATCGCGGCGACCTTGCCTTCGGGCATCAATTCGGCGCGATGGTCAATGCCCAGCCCAGCGGAAATGGCTGCTGCCGTGCGCCGGTTGTCGCCGGTCAGCATCACAGACGCGATGCCAAGCGCCTTGAGTTGCTGCACCGCGCGGGCGGCATCCTCTCGGGGTTCGTCCCGGAGCGCTACGAGTCCGACCAACTGGCTCCGGCGGAAGACCGCGACGACTGTCTTGCCTTCATCTTCCATGCCGACCACCGCCCGGAGCGCGTGGTCGTCCAACACACCGCGCTCCCCGGCGAACCGTGGAGAGCCCACCCAGGCGGTTTCACCCTCAACGACTGCTTCGGCCCCTTTGCCCGGAAGCGCTTTGGCGGCGGTCGCGGCCAGGAACGGCGCTCCCGCAGCTTCCGCGCGGGACAGGATCGCCTCCGCCAGAGGATGGCTCGACCCCGCTTCGACGGCGGCAGCCAGCGCCAGCACCTCTGTCTCCGATCCCGAGATCGGCACCACGTCCGTGACGCGCGGCCGTCCGTGGGTCAGGGTTCCGGTCTTGTCGAATGCGACATGCGTGGTGGCCGCCGCGGCCTCGATCACGG
>CAZKSE010000243.1:0-5467 GCA_964555305.1 uncultured Rhodobacter sp.
GTCCCGGCGCCCCTTGCCCGGTCGTCCCATTCCTTGACGAAATCCGACCCGGGCGCGCGCTTCTGCCATACGCTTGCCATACGCTTGCCATACGCCTGCCATACGCGTGCCAGCCCCCCGCCATCCGGCCTCCGGCGCCGCGCGGATGCCGCCATCCCCCTCGCCCCCGGTGCGCCCACGGACGCCGTTCGCCGACGCCGTTCGCCGACGCCGATCGCCGGAATTATCGGCGCAGGACGCGCCGCGCCGTTTGCCCGATCAGCATGAGGTCAAGGCACAGGTTCCGATGCCGCTGATAGATCAGATCGAGCCGCGCCTTGCGCGGAACGCAGGCACGGGCATAGATCGCATCGGTTTCCTCACGCGTGCGGGCACGGGCGAGAAGGCGTTCCTCGTGTCGGTGGAACCGCAGCGTCGCCAGACCGCTGATGCCGGGCCGGGAACGCAGGACGCGGGCGTATAGGTCGGGGAAGCGCTCCACATATTGGCGAAGCGGGGGGCGCGGGCCGATGAAGCTCATGTCGCCCACGAGGATGTTCCACAACTGCGGCAGTTCATCGAGCCGCGTGCGGCGCAGGAAGCCGCCGGTGCGGGTGATCCGGGCGGCCTTGTCCCCGCCGGAGACGCCCGAATCCTGCGGGTCGGGGCGCATGGTGCGGAATTTCCACAGCGTGAACCCCTGCCCCGGCGCGTGCATCCGTTCCGAGGCGTAAAGAACCGGCCGGCCATCCAGCACCCGGATTGCCAGCGCCACGGCCAGCATCACCGGCGCGGCAAGAACGAGAAGCAGAAGTGCCAGTGCGATGTCGAGAAACCGCTTGCCCGGGGTCATGCCGCGCCCGCCCCGCAGGCCCGCCATTGCGCGACCATCTCGCCGGCTGTGCTTTCGGCCGGCGCAAACGAAACCCTGCGGCAGAGTTCGGCGCAATCGAGCGTCAGGCGCTCCACCGCCTCTGGCGGCGCGGGGCGCCAACGCCAGTCACACCCCGCCGCGCGCGCCAGATCGGCCATCGCGACCGGCGCGGGGGCGGCGATGTTCAGGACCGGCGGCAGGTCGGGGGCGGTGGCCAGCGCCTCGATCACGCGGGCGAGGCTGACGGGGCCGATGTAGGAGCGGACGGGCCCGCCACCGCTGGCAAAACGGTCAATGGCCAGCGGTCCGGGCGCATTGAGAAGCAGCGCATCGGCCCCGGCGACATTGCCGATCCGCAGGCTGCAGACCGTCAGGCCGCGCTCGCGCCAGGGCATAGCGGCTGCTTCCATCGCACGCTTTGCGGCACCATAGGGGTTGGTCGGCGAACCGGGCGCGTCATCTTCGTGCCAAGGTGTGTCGCGGCCCGCACCGTAGACAGCCGAGGACGAGGCGAGCAGCACGCGCTCGATCCCCTTGGCCTCAGCGGCGGCAAGGCAAGCCTCGGCCAGATGGGTGTTCAGGGTCAGATCCACCTGGCCCTGCGAAGTGGGCGTGACACCGGCAAGGACAAGCATCGCGGGGGCGCGGATCTCCAGCCCTGCGGGCCCATCCTGCAGGGGTGACCACCGAAGGACCGGCAACCGCCCCTCGGGCAGCGCGCCACCCCGCGTTTGCAGGGTGACCCGCGCGCCCGTCTGCGCCCAATGCGTCGCAAGCAGCCGCCCGACCCGACCGCTCGCCCCGATCACCAGCAGATCCTGCGTGTCATCCATGCCGTGCCAGCCCTTTTCGCCGCCTTCCTGCCACAGGAGGCGATTTCTGGAAAGTCCCATGACCAGCACACCCGATCGCACCCTACGGGTTGGGAGATAATCGTTGACCGATCGGTCGGCTTATGCAAACCTCCGTCCCGTTGCGGGTTGAAGGCCGTGGCGCGCACGAGGAGGAGGCGGGGATGACGGATTCGGACACCATTCTGGCGCGGGAAACGGAGGGCGTGCTGACGATCACGCTGAACCGCCCCGATCGGATGAACGCCTTCACCGAGGAGATGCATCTGGCGCTGCGCGCCGCGCTGAACCGCGCGCGGACCGATGAAGCGGTGCGGGCTGTCCTTCTGACCGGCGCCGGACACGGTTTCTGCGCGGGACAGGATCTGGGCGAGCGTGATCCACGCAAGGGCCGCGCCGATCTGGGCTATACGATCGGCAACTACTACAACCCGCTGATCCGGCAGATCCGGGCGCTGGAGAAACCGGTGGTCTGTGCGGTTAACGGCGTTGCGGCCGGGGCCGGGGCGAATATCGCGCTGGCGTGCGACCTGGTGCTGGCGGCCGAATCGGCGCGGTTCATCCAGGCTTTCGCCAAACTGGGGCTGGTGCCGGATGCCGGGGGCAGCTGGTTTCTGACGCGGCTTCTGGGCGAGGCGCGCGCCAAGGCGCTGGCGCTGACCGCCGAGCCATTGAGCGCGGCGCAGGCGGTTGAGTGGGGCCTGATCTGGAAGGCGGTGCCGGACGACGCGCTGAGGCGCGACGCCGAGGCGCTGGCGGCGCGGCTGGCGGCAGGGCCAACGCTGGGCCTGGGCCTGACCAAGCGCGCAATCCAGGCGGGGAGCGCCAACCCGCTCGATGCGCAGTTGGAGCTGGAGCTGGAATACCAGCGCCGTGCCGGTTACTCCGACGATTATGCCGAGGGGGTCACGGCCTTCCTCGACAAGCGCAAGCCGGTCTTCAGGGGGCGCTGACCGTGACCCCGGATGAACTTGCGCGGGCCAGCGCCGACGCCATGTGGGCAGCCGATCGGGCCTCGCAAGCGCTGGGCATGAAGATCGAGGCGGTGGGTGCCGGCCGCGCTGCACTCTCGATGACCGTGCGCGATGACATGACCAACGGCCACAAGACCTGCCACGGCGGGTTCATCTTCACCTTGGCCGACAGCGCCTTCGCCTTTGCCTGCAACAGTTACAACCAGCGCACCGTTGCACAGATGGCGGCCATCACCTACCTGGCGCCGGCCTTCGCCGGTGACCGGCTGACCGCCACCGCGACCGAGGTCGCGCGCCAGGGCCGCAGCGGCATCTACGACATCAGCGTCACCAACCAGGACGGCGCGAAGATTGCCGAGTTCCGCGGCCATTCCCGCACCGTCAAGGGCACGCATCTGCCGGAGCCCGCCCCCACCGCATCCAAAACGTGAGGACCCGATGGAAGACCTCTCTCCCCGCCCCGGTGATCTGGAGCCGATCGAGACCGCCTCACGCGACGAGATAGCGGCGCTGCAACTGGACCGAATGAAATGGTCCGTGCGCCACGCCTATGAGAACTCCGCCTTCTACCGGCAGCGGTTCGAGGCGCATGGGGTTCATCCCGACGATCTGACGACACTGGCCGACCTGGCGAAGTTCCCCTTCACCCAGAAGACCGACCTGCGCGACACCTATCCCTTCGGCATGTTCGCGGTGCCGCGCGAAAGGATCGCGCGGATCCACGCCTCCTCGGGGACGACGGGCAAGCCGACGGTGGTGGGTTATACGGCGCGTGACATCGACACCTGGGCGCAGTGCATGGCGCGGTCGATCCGCGCGTCGGGCGGACGGGCGGGCGATCTGGTCCATGTCGCTTACGGCTACGGGCTCTTTACCGGGGGGCTGGGCGCCCATTACGGGGCCGAGAAGCTGGGCTGCACGGTGGTGCCCATCTCCGGCGGAATGACCGAGCGGCAGGTGACGCTCATGGCGGATTTCAAACCGCGGATCATCATGGTGACGCCCTCCTACATGTTGTCGATCCTCGATGAGTTCCGCCGCCAGGGCGTCGATCCGCGGGAATGTTCGCTGGCCGTCGGCATCTTCGGCGCGGAACCCTGGACCAATGCCATGCGCAGCGAGATCGAGGTCGCCTTCGACATGCATGCGGTCGATATCTACGGCCTGTCCGAGGTGATGGGACCGGGCGTGGCAAATGAATGCGTCGAGACGAAGGATGGGCTCCACGTCTGGGAAGACCATTTCTACCCCGAGATCATCCACCCCGAAACGGGCCAGCCGGTCGCGGACGGGGAGATGGGCGAGCTGGTCTTCACGACGCTGACCAAGGAGGGGCTGCCAATCATCCGCTACCGCACGCGCGATCTGACGCGGCTGCTGCCCGGCACGGCGCGGTCGATGCGGCGGATGGAGAAGATCACGGGGCGCTCGGACGACATGATCATCCTGCGGGGCGTCAATGTCTTTCCAACGCAGATCGAGGAGCAGATCCTGAAATGCGCGGGTCTGGCGCCGCATTTCCAGATCGAGCTGACGCGCGAGGGGCGGATGGACGCGATGTGCGTGCATACCGAGGCCACGGCTGCCGCTGCCTCGGAGGAGGGGCGCAAGGCTTCGGCGAGGGAGTTGGCGCATCACATCAAGAGCGTGATCGGGATCTCGACCCGCGTGAACGTGCACGAACCCGGCGGCGCGCCACGCTCGGAAGGCAAGGCCAGGCGCGTCGTCGACAACCGCCCGAAAACAGGCTGACGTCCCAGACCCCGGCCCGGCCCCGCAACGGTCGGCGGGCAAGGGCGGGACGCAGCGATTCGTCAGAGGAAGGCCCCGATGGCCCGCACCCGTGCTGCCGATTTCGAGGACAAGCAACGCGCCATTCTGGACAGCGCGGCGCGGGTGCTGTCCGAGCAGGGGGGCGACAAATCCTCGATGGCGCAGATCGCGGCGCAAGCGGGGGTGTCGAAGGCGCTGCTCTATCACTACTACCCGAGCCGGGACGCGCTGATCTTCGACATCATCCGCACGCATCTGGTGGAACTGGAGGTGGCGATCGCCGCGGCGGACCGGACCGACCTGCCGCCACGCGCGCGGCTGCGCAAGCTGGTCCATGCGGTGCTGGCGGCCTATCGCGATGCAGATGCACGCCACAAGGTGCAGCTGAACGGCACCCCCGCCCTGCCCGACGCCGCGCGGGCCGAGATCCATGCGATCGAACGGCGGATCGTGCGGCGGTTCTCGGACGTCCTGCGGGAGGTCCGGCCGGAACTGGCCGGCGCGCGGCCCCTTCTGATGCCGGTCACGATGTCGCTCTTCGGGATGATGAATTGGGTCTACATGTGGTTCCGCGAGGGCGGGCCGATCGGTCGGTCGGAATATGCGGAGCTCGCGACCGATCTGATCCTGTCGGGGATCGACGGGCTGGAGATCGCGGGCGACGAGACCCGGTGAGGGCGCCTGCGGTGCCAGTCGGCGCAACGGTCCGAATTTGGACCGAAAGACAAGCACCTGTTTTCAAAATACAAAACCTGTGCCGTTAACCGCAACGAAAGGTCTGTCCCGGTTGCAGGAACCGGGGGGCAAGACGGGCGAGACGTTGTTCCGATTTTCTCGATCCGAAGTGCAACCGGCGGTCAACGAAGGCTCAAGAGGTGTGCTGGGTCCGGGTCCCAAGCGGGTGTCGGGATGCGCGGTGTGCCGAGGCAGAGCGGTTTTCGAGCGTGTGGCAAACGTGTGGCAAGCGTGTGGCAAACGTATGGCGCATGGATGGCAGATCGCCGTCGCCCCCCCTG
>CAZKSE010000244.1:0-5446 GCA_964555305.1 uncultured Rhodobacter sp.
CGCCAGCGTGATCCTGAAGCCCTTTGACGATGCGGCCGACTACGCCGTGCGCCAGTTTGCCGGCGTCTGACACCCGTCTAGCGCAGCCCCAGATCGGCCAACGCCGCACTCAGTTCAGGTGGCAGCGGGTCGTCGCCCTTGCGCATCGCGGGCAGATCGCGCGGTGCATCCTCGGGCTTCAGGTAGCGCCAGCCCTGAAACGGGCGGCGCGGTTGCGGCTCGGTGCGCACAACCGCCGGATCAAGCACCAGACCGCAGCGCAGGACACCATCGACGCCTTGCACCTCTTCCAGCCGGAGGATGCGCTGGCGCGCCAGCACCATCCCCTTGAACACCCAATAGAGCGATCCGTCCTTCTGCAAGTCGGCCGCGCGGCGCGGCCACATGCGGGTGACATGGCGCGGCAATCCGTCGGCATTCTGCGCCGCCCGGGTACGCTGCCAATCGAGCAGGTCATCGACCGTCTCGGCCCCTACGCAGAGCTTCAGGATATGCACTGTTCCCGCCATCGTTTCGCATTTAGGCTGCGGCAGGCGCGCTGGCAACCGTTCGCCAGCGCTCGCGTTGTCCCACAGCGAAAGGGGGTGTCATGGCCCGAACGAAACGCGCCGAGAAAGCCGCGCTGCGGCGGGCGCTTGAAGAGATTGCGCAGGAGATGCGCGAGACCGACAGCTGGGGCATGCCGCCCGAGGACGATGCGCTGTCGCGCGTTGATCTGCACCAGTTCGGGATCGCCGTCGCAATGCCCGGTGAAGGCATCGTGGCCTCCGCCGGCGATGCGCAGGTGCCCTTCTCGATCCAGAGCATTTCAAAGGTGCTGTCATTGGAACTGGCGCACGAAGCGTTCGGTGACACGCTCTGGAAGCGGGTCGGACGCGAGCCGTCGGGCAACCCGTTCGATACGATCATCGATCTGGAGCAGTACAAGGGCTATCCCCGCAACCCCTTCGTCAACGCCGGCGCATTGGTGGTGATCGACCTGCTTGTCTCGAAGCTTGGCCCGGACGAGGTGGCGCAGGCGGTTCGCAACTTTGTGGAAAAGCAGCTTGATGGCGAGGAAGTTGCCCTGAGCGACGAGGTGATCGAAAGCGCGCGGCAGGGGGGCGACCAGAACACGGCGCTTATGCATATCGCGCGGCATTTCGGCAATTTTGACAACGATCCCGCCGCGGTCATGAAACCCTACGTCGTGCAATGTGCAATCGAACTTTCCTGCGAGCAACTCGCACGGATGGGTCTTTTCCTGATCCCCCCCGAACCGTCGGATCCAACCGAAGAGGAGGGTCGGCGCATCGGCCGGGCGCGGCGCATCCTGTCGCTTATGCTGACCTGCGGGATGTACGACGGATCGGGTGAGTTCGCCTATCGGACCGGCCTGCCCGCGAAAAGCGGCATCGGCGGCGGGATTATTGCCGTTGTCCCCGGGCATGCGTCGATCGGTGTCTGGTCGCCAGGTCTGGACGAGGCCGGAAACTCGCGCCTCGGCGTCATGGCTCTCGAGCGGCTTTCCAGGCGGATGAACTGGTCCGTGTTCGCCAATCGCGGCTCAATCTAGTTCGTCTCCGCCCGCCTGGCACCGTCTCGCATTGCTCGCTGGGGTTGCGGAAACCGCCGCCGGTGGATCGTGGACAAGTGTTTGACCACGGCGGTGGAGAAGCGTATCTTGGGTCCCTTCCTCGCCCGCACCACAGGATTTGCGCATGACCCGTTTCGCCGCCCCCATTGCCGAGCAAATCTGGGACATGAAATATCGCCTCAAGGCTGCCGACGGGACACCGCTCGACGGCACGATCGAGGATACATGGCGGCGCATCGCACGCGCCCTCGCCTCAGTCGAGGCGGAGCCGGCGAAATGGGAAGACCGCTTCTACCACGCGCTCGAGGACTTCAAATACCTGCCAGCGGGCCGGATCACCGCCGGAGCCGGGACCGGCAGGACCGTGACCCTGTTCAACTGCTTCGTCATGGGCACGATCCCCGACAGCATGGGCGGTATCTTCGACATGCTAAAAGAAGCCGCACTGACCATGCAACAGGGCGGCGGCATAGGATACGATTTCAGCACCATTCGACCGAAGGGGGCGCCAGTCGCAGGGGTCGCCGCCGATGCCTCGGGGCCGCTGTCCTTCATGGATGTCTGGGACGCGATGTGCCGTACGATCATGTCGGCCGGATCACGCCGCGGCGCCATGATGGCAACAATGCGCTGCGACCATCCCGATATCGAAACTTTCATCACGGCAAAGCAGGACGCCGCGCGACTGCGGATGTTCAACCTTTCGGTGCTGGTCACCGATGGGTTCATGGAAGCGGTGAAGGAAGACGCTCCGTGGGATCTGGTTTACGAAGACAAGGTCTATCGCACCGTGCAGGCCCGCGACCTGTGGAACCGGATCATGCGCGCGACCTACGACTACGCCGAGCCCGGCGTGATCTTCATCGACCGCATCAACGCCGCCAACAACCTGAACTACTGCGAGACAATTGCCGCCACCAACCCCTGCGGCGAGCAGCCCCTTCCGCCCTATGGCGCGTGTCTTCTGGGGTCGATCAACCTTGCGCGGCTGGTCAGCGCCCCCTTCACCGATGACGCGCAGCTCGACGCCGCCGCATTGGACGATCTGGTGCGCCTTTCCGTGCGGATGATGGACAATGTCGTCGATGCGAGCCGCTTCCCCCTGCCCCAACAGGCCGAGGAAGCGCGCCTCAAGCGCCGCATAGGCCTCGGCGTCACCGGGCTTGCCGATGCACTCCTGATGTTGGGTCTGCGCTACGGGGCCGATGACGCCGTGGCGCAGACCGAGGCCTGGATGAAGGCAATCGCCCGCGCCGCCTATCTCGCCTCGGTCGATCTGGCGAAGGAAAAGGGTGCGTTCCCCCTTTTCGACGCCAAGCAATACCTCGCGTCGGGCAACATGCAGCAGATGGACGAGGATGTGCGCGAGGCAATCCGCACCCACGGCATCCGCAACGCCCTCCTGACCTCCATCGCGCCGACCGGGACGATCAGCCTTTATGCCGGCAACGTCTCGTCGGGAATCGAGCCGGTCTTCGCCTACAGCTACAAGCGCAAGGTGCTTCAACCCGACGGCTCTCGCACCGAAGAAGAGGTGGTCGACTACGCCGTCCAGCTCTGGCGCGAGACTAAGGGCGATGCGGTGTTGCCGGACTATTTCGTCAACGCCCAGACCCTCGCCCCGATTGACCATGTCAGGATGCAGGCGGCCGCACAGAAATGGGTTGATTCGTCCATCTCAAAAACCATCAACGTCCCCGAGAACATCTCCTTCGATGCGTTCAAGGACGTCTATCTTGCTGCATGGGACATGGGCTGCAAGGGTTGCACGACCTACCGGCCGAACGACGTCACCGGCTCGGTCCTGACAGTGTCCGAGACTACCGACGCAGCTCCGCAGGCCGATACGGGTGCCGAGGTCATCTACCTCTCCGAACCACTCGACCGGCCCGAGGCGCTGGAAGGGCAGACCTACAAGCTGAAATGGCCGGTCAGCGAACACGCGATCTACATCACCATCAACGACATTATCGTCGGCGGCCGGCGGCGGCCGTTCGAGGTTTTCATCAATTCGAAGAACATGGAGCACTACGCCTGGACCGTGGCGCTGACCCGCATGATTTCAGCGGTGTTCCGCCGCGGCGGCGATGTGAGCTTCGTCGTCGAGGAACTGAAGGCCGTCTTCGACCCTCGCGGCGGCGCCTGGATGGCAGGGCGCTACATCCCCTCGATTCTCGCCGCAATCGGCGGCGTGATCGAGGAGCACCTGGTCAAGATCGGCTTCATCGAAGCTGCCGGCCTGGGCTTGAAATCCGACCCCCAGGCAAAAGCGGCAGTGATGGGCTCGGGCAAACGAGGCGCCGCTTGCCCTGCCTGCGGCGCCTACGAGATGGTGATGATCGAAGGCTGCATGACCTGCAGGGCCTGCGGGCACTCGAAATGTAGCTGAAGCGCCAATCGAGGCGGCTGTTGTATGAACCGACCACCATTTCTTGGCCATTTTGGCGGTCAGAATGGCCATTTGACAGGAGATAAGTGTCCATTGGGCACTTTCGGCCCCTTGCCGAGTGAAACTCGGACCGAATTTGCTAACCAGTCGCTGGAGTTTCAGCGGAACAGATGCTTTTGGATCCCGATGAATGCGTCACGTATTTCAGCAACGGAGCCCAGCACCCGCTTCGCATCGTTGGTGCCGCCGTATCGGATACGTAGGAAGTCGGCGATCTTGCGCGGAGACAACTCTTCGAGCTCGTGCACCTCGTAGGCGCGCAGGACATAGTCGAGGAACTCGCGCATCTCTGCCTCATATCCTCCGAGCCCGCTCGACCGCGCGCCGTCTGCACGTTCTGATCGAGCCAAGGGTGCCAGCGTGAAGCGGACGTAGGCCAGAACATCGAAGATGTCGCTGTTCGGGGCGTCGATCAGTCTTCGCATGTCGTCCAGCCGGTCGGAATCGTAGCCGAGTTCAGACAGCCGCTGGATGAATGCTTCGCGGCGGTCCGGGTCGCTCCAAAGTGTGCGCAGATCCTCTTCCGACGCTACAAGTGTGCCGAGATCGCCGAAGAGTTGCTCCATGAACTCCTGCGCCGTGATGGGCCGTCCGTCGTGGGACCAATAGGTCGTGGCGGAGATGTATCGGATCTGACGCTGCTTGCCGTCGGAAAGTTTCACGACGACCTTCTCGGCGGCAGGGGCATCATCGTCTGGTCCCGGCTCGGGTGTGGGCCCAGGCGGAGGTGGCGGGGGCCCCGGGCGATCCGGCGGGTCCGGCGGGATGGGCTCACCGTCCCATTCGGGGTCGTTGAAGTGCTCGTAGGCCTTCACGAAGTCGTAGATCGTGAAGAAGTCCTTCCCGTCGAAGGTCCGCGTGCCCCGACCAACGATCTGCTTGAACTCGATCATCGACTTGATCGGACGAAGCAGGACGATGTTGCGGACATTGCGCGCATCAACCCCCGTCGAGAGCTTGTGCGAGGTCGTCAGGATCGTCGGCAGCGTCTTCTCGTTGTCCTGGAACTCGCGCAGGTGCTGCTCGCCGAGCTTGCCGTCGTCGGCCGTCACACGCTCGCAGTAGTGCGGATCGGGGTTGGCCTTGATCTGGTTGATGAAGTTGCGGACACGCGCGGCGTGATCCTGGGTGGCGCAGAAGACCAGGGTTTTCTGGCGCTGGTCGATCTGGTCCATGAATTCATGGACGCGGCTCGACTCGCGTTCGTCGATGACGAGCTTGGTGTTGAAGTCGGCCTCGATGTATTCGCGATCCGGATCGATCTCGCCGCTCACGACCTCGTCGCCGTCGCTGAACTTGTAGGTGTCGAGTGTGCTTGCCATCTGGCGCACCTTGAAGGGCGTCAGGAAGCCGTCGCCGATCCCATCCTGTTGATTGTCACTGAGAACTGACCCGGCATTGTCACCGAGAACTGACCCACC
>CAZKSE010000245.1:0-5443 GCA_964555305.1 uncultured Rhodobacter sp.
GCGGCGAACAGGGTTCCCGCGTCGCAGCATCGCGAAATGGCTGCAGTTCGAGACGCCGCCGGACCGCAGGCGGGCAGCTTTGAAGCCGACTTCGCCGTGGTACTTTGAAGAGTTCCTGAGCCAAAGCTGGAAGGGCGGAATTCGAACTGGAAGCGCCCTGTTCCGTCTGATCCGAGAGCGTGGCTACGAGGGGAGCCCGACGCATTTGCAGCGGCTGCTGGCGGGGTGGCGCAGAGCCGAAAAGCAAGCGAAGGGCCCTGCCTTGGAGCACCAGATCCTGGAACCGGTCCGGGACCCGGAAACGGGGCACGCGATCTCCCCGGTCATCGCGGCAGCGCTGTGTATCAAACCCCGCGGAAAACTCACCCCGGATCAGGCGCGGAAAGTCGACGCGCTCAAGGCTGGCTCTCCCGCCTTCGCAACGATGCGCTGCCTCGTCATGCGGTTCAACGGTATCCTGCGTGGCCGCGAGGCAGACCCGCTCCCTGCATGGATCGACGACGCGATCGAAACCGACCTGGCGCCCATCGTGCGCTTCGCACGCACATTGAACCGGGATTTCGATGCGGTAAAAAACGCTATCGAGATGCCCTGGAGCAACGGCCAAGCAGAAGGTCAGATTAATCGTCTGAAGACCCTCAAACGCGCCATGTACGGCCGAGCCGGGCCAGAACTGTTGAGGGCAAGAATGCTGCCCCTCCACCACACAGATTGAGGCAGAGCCGATTTAAGGGCAACGCGACAACAACTTAAACAACAAGATATGACTTTTCGAGAAAGCAATTGACCCATTAGTAGAAATAGTGTCTCGTGGTTAAAATTCGAATCGTTACGGTCGGAAATCCGGGGGAGCGCATGGGCGGGGCGCGAATGAAGGGGAGGAATGAATGTCCATCATGCTGGATGACGAGCAGCAATTGCTGAGGGATAACGTCCGCAAGTATTTGCGCGAGAATGTTGCGTCACTTGTGGACCGGCACGAGGAGGAACAGTCGTTTCCCTTCGAGATTCTGGGGGATCTCGCGCAGTTCGGCTATCTTGGCGGGCGCATACCCGAGGCGGACGGCGGCTTCGACCTGCCGAACGTGACCTGGGGCCTGCTGATGGAAGAGGCGGGTTACTGTTGGGGCTCGCTGCGGACGCTGCTCAACATTACGAACGGCACGATCCAGAAGCTGTCGTCCACCGGCACGCCCGAACAGAAGGAACGCTGGCTGAAGCCGCTTCTGGCCAACCAGCTGAAATGCTGCACGGGATTGAGCGAGCCGCAGATCGGCTCGAACGTGGCCGGAATCCAGACCCGCGCGGATTTCAAGGGTGACCACTACGTCCTGAACGGCTCGAAACTGTGGATCACCAACGCCACCAATGCCGATATCTGCGTCATCGTCGCCCGCACCTTCAGCCCGGAATGCGACGGAAAGTTGAGCACCTTCGTGGTCGAGGCGGGAAGCAAGGGTTTCAGCCGGCGCGCGGTCAAGAAGATGACCCTGCGCTGCACCGGAACCGGCGCGCTGGAGTTCGACAATGTGGTGGTGCCGGCCGGGAATCGTCTGGGGGCCGAGGGCAGTGCGCTTTCGGGAACCCTGGCGGGCCTGAACACCGCGCGGGTCAATATCGCAATGGGGGCGGTCGGGCAGGCGCAAGCCGCGCTGGACCTGTCGATCGACTATGCCAAGACCCGCAAACAGTTCGGAAAGCCCATCGGCGCGTTCCAGCTGATCCAGAAGCACATCGTGGACATGACCATTCGCGTGAAGGCGGCCCGCGCGCTGAGCTATTCGGCGGCGGCGCTGCTCGACCAGGGGCTGGAGGCGCGCGAGGATTGCTCGATCGCCAAGCTCTACGCCACCCAGGCCGCCTTCGAGGTGGCCGACATGGCGCTGCAGGTTCATGGCGGATTGGGCTACGCCGTGGGCTATCCGATCGAGCGGATCTTCCGCGACACGCGTGGCGGCATGATCCCCGAAGGCACCTCCGAGATCCAGACCCTCATCGCCGGTCGCGAGATCCTCGGCATCAGTGCAATAGCCTGAGAAAAGCGCATGGATTATCATTTTTCAGACCTGACCCATCTGTTCAGCCCCCGCTCCATCGCCATCGTCGGAGCCTCAGACCGGCCGGGCAGCATCGGCGCCCATACGCTGGCCAATATCGCCGAGCATTCCGCTTTCAGGGGTAAGCTCTATCTGGTCAACCCGAAGAAGACCGGGATCAACGGCCATCCTTGCCATGCCAGCGTCGCCGATCTGCCGGCGGCGCCGGACGTGATGGTGATCGTGGTTCCGGCCGCGGGCGTGCTGGAGGCCGTGACCCAAGGAGCCGAACTGGGGGCGAAGTTCGCCGTTATCCTGACTTCGGGCTTTTCCGAGGCCGACGACTGGGGCAAGGCCGAGGAGGCGAAACTGGTCGCGGTCGCGAAACGCACCGGCCTGCGGATCTACGGGCCGAACTGCCCGGGCCTGGTCAATGTGAGCGACCGGATCGGCATGACCTTCTCGCCCGCCTTCCGCCGCGACCTGCGCGCCGGATCCATCGCCCTGGCGACTCAGGGCGGCGGGCTGGGGCGCAACCTGATGCAGTCGATGGACCGGGGTGCCGGGATTGCGATGTGGTCGTCCTCAGGCAACGAGGCCGACCTGCAGGTGGCCGATTTCATCCATCACATGGCCAATGACTCCGGGGTGAAAGTGATCTGTACCCTGATCGAAGGGATCAAGGACGGCCCGCGCTTTGCCGCGGCGCTGCGGCATGCGGCGCGGATGGGCAAGCCCGTGGTCGGGGTGAAGGTGGGCCGTTCGGAGTATGGCCAGCAGGCGGCAATCTCGCACACCGCCTCGATCACCGGTTCGGCCGAGGTCAATTCCACCGTGTTCCGCCAGATGGGGCTGATCGAGGTTGACGACCTTGACGAGATCATCGACCTGGCCACGCTGCTGGCCCGGAAGATCCCGAACGGGAACGAACAGGTGGCGGTCTTCGCCTCGTCGGGCGGGGCGGCATCGCTGTGCGCCGACCATGTGGGGCTGGCCGACCTGACGCTGGCCAGCTTCGCCCCGGCGACCACCGCCGCGCTCAAGGCGGCGCTGCCGGACTATGCGGCCATCGGCAATCCTGTCGATACGACTTCGGTGACAATCTCGGATCCGCAGGCCTTCAGCAACGCGTTGCTGCCCGTGGCGCAGGATACGACCGTGGGCGTGGTCGTGCTGCCCATCCCGCTGGACTATGCCGCGATCACCGGAACGACCGCCGAGATGATCGTCGCGGCGCAGACGCAGACCGGAACGCCGCTCTGCCCGGTCTGGATGTCGGACCGGCCGGGCGAGGGCTACCAGCGGTTCCAGGAGGCCGGGATCACCCCGTTCCGTTCGCTGCGGAACATGGGCAAGGCGGTGCGGCGCTGGATCGACTACGGCAAGTGGCTTTCCGGCGCGGACGGGAACTGGGCGCCCGCGCTGATCGCGCAGGGCGTCGCCGGCCCGGCCGGAAGGTGCGTGACCCTGACCGAATTCGACAGCAAGGCCGAACTGGCCGCCGCGGGCGTGCCGGTGGCGCAGGCGCGGATGGCCGCCGACGCGACCGAGGCGGCGCGCATCGCCGCCGAGATGGGTGCGCCGGCGGCGATGAAGATCGTCAGCCCCGACATCGCCCACAAGACCGAGGCGGGCGGTGTTCGGCTGGGCGTGGCCCCCGAGGCGGCGGCCGAGACCTTCGATGCGATCCTGGCCGCCGTCGGCGCGGCGCGGCCAGGAGCCCGACTTCAGGGCGTACTGGTCGAGCCGATGGCCCGGCCCGGCGGGGTCGAGGCGCTGGTGGGGATCACCCGCGACCCGGTCTTCGGCCATGTGCTGACCTTCGGGCTTGGCGGGATTCATGTCGAGATCCTGCGCGACGTCACCCGCCGGATCCTGCCCGTGACCGCCGGCATGGCGCGCGAGATGACCGGCGAGTTGCGGGCCAGCGCCCTGTTGCTGGGTGCGCGGGGCGCCGCGCCGCGCGATCTGGCCGCACTGGAGGCGCTGATCGTCGCGGTCTCGGATCATGTCATGCGCCATCACGAAACCATCGAGGAGATCGACCTGAACCCGGTCTGGGTCGGGGCCGAAGGCGAGGGGGTCATGGCGCTGGACGCCGTGATCGTGAAACGCTCATGAGCGCGCCGCTTGCAGGCATCCGGGTCGCCGATTTCTCGGAACTGCTGCCCGGCCCGTTCATGACCCAGGCCCTGGTCGAACTGGGCGCCGAGGTGATCAAGATCGAGCGCCCGCCGCAGGGCGATCCGGTCCGCGCCGGCTCGCCGGGCCTGTTCGGCACGGTCAATCGCGGCAAGCGCAGCCGGATGCTGGATCTGAAGTCGGAGACCGGTCGGACCGCGGCGCTGGAGCTGGCCGCCGGGGCCGATATCGTGGTCGAGGGCTACCGGCCCGGCGTCATGGCGCGGCTGGGGTTGGACTATGCCGCCGTGCAGGCGGTGAACCCGCGTGTGATCTACCTGTCGCTGACGGGTTACGGGCAGGACGGGCCGCTGCGGCTGGTGCCGGGGCATGACCTGAACTATCTGGCCAGCGCCGGGGTGACCTCGCTATGCGGCGAACTCGGGGGGCCGCCGCAGCACGGTATCGGGCTGCCGGTTGCCGATCTGGGCGGGGCCATGTATGCGCTTTCGGCGATTCTGGCGGCGCTCTATCAGCGCGAACGCAGCGGCGAGGGCCAGTATCTGGACGTCTCCATGACCGACTGCATCGCGCATTGGCTGAACACGCGGAAGGGTGTGTGCCAGTTCAACGGCATGAACAGCCTGGAGGATCAGCGGCAGGTGGCGCTGAGCCGTCCCGCCTATGGCGTCTTCGCCTGTCGTGACGGCGCGATCACCATTGCCGCCCTGGAGACGCATTTCTGGATGTCGCTGGTCGAGGTGCTCGGCCTGCGGGACTTTGCCGGGGCGGACTACGAGAAGCTGGCACGGCGGGTCCAGCACTGCGCGCCGATCAACGCCGCGATCTCGTCGCGCACCGCCGCGCTGGGGCGCGATGAGGCGGTGGCGCTGCTGCTGGCGCGCGACATCCCCGCCTCGCCCGTTCTGACCATCGCCGAGGCGAATGCCTCGGCGCATTTCCAGGCGCGGGGGCTTGCGCAGGACGGCCCCGTGGGCCCCCTCACCCCTTTCCCGGTACGGCTTCGGGGTATGTCGCCGGCGCCGGATACCCTGCCCGAACTCACCGACGCGAAGGGAGGCAAAGCATGACGGACCCTGAATACCGGCCACAGGAACCGATCCGCGTGGCGGGGATCAACGTCATCGAACTGGTCGGCGGGCTGGCGCTGGTAGCGGTCGGTCTGGGCGCGGCCTATATGGCGCTGGATTTCGGTCTGGGCACGCGCCGCAACGTGGGGCCGGGCATGCTGCCGATGCTGCTGGGCGTCGTGCTGGCGATCGTGG
>CAZKSE010000246.1:0-5438 GCA_964555305.1 uncultured Rhodobacter sp.
CACATGCGCCACCATCGCAAACTGACCGACGACGAACGCCGCCAGATCATCAAGGCCCGCGCCGGGGGCATCCCTACCGCCGCTCTGGCCCGCCGCTTCGGCGTCTCGACCCGGACGATCTACAACACGGTGAGCCGGGCCAAAGGCACGCGCCCCGGAGCCACCACGACGATCAGCACCCGCCTCAGCGCGCGCCAGCTGGCCGGCTTCCAGGCCGCGCTTGGTCGCCGCGGCATCACCGACCAACCTGCTGCCCTTCGCCGCCTGATGGGGGCCGCCGACATCCTGCTGCACCCGGTCGATCCGGTCGTTCGCGACCAGCTGCAAGCCTGGGGCGCGCAGGTCGCGACCGAAGGCGCTGCGGTCAACCACATCGCCCGCAAGCTGAACGAGGCCAAACTGCGCGGCCGCGCGCTGCCCTTCACCGATGACGACATGACCACGATCCGCACCTTCGCCGGGGGACTGGTCGAATTCGCCGAAGAGTTCCGCATCCTGTGGGAGGCACAACTGGCCGCGAAGACGCGCGAGGTCGACAAGGCTTTGGAGGGGTTGGGGGCAGAGGCCCCGAAGCCCTAAAGCAGGTCGCGCATCTGCGCCGCCCGCTGCATCGCATCGCTTGCGATCGGCTCGCTAACCGCCGCCGGGACCTGATCGCCCACTGCGAGCAGCGCCCGCTCCAGCGCAGGGCCCAGCCGATCTACCATGTCCTGCAACAACTCCAGGGCGCGGCCCTTGCGCAAACCCGCCGCGCGGCCCTCGGCTTCGAAGTGACGCGGCACGATCTCGTCGATGCCGTAATGGCCATCGATCGACATGGCGAGGCGGTAGCGCTTGCGCTGCAACCGGCCCGCGTGGACGACCGGTGCGACGCTCAGGATGTCATAGAGGGGCGCGAGCGTGAACCGCGCCCGACGCCCCAGACGCAGGCTGAAGTTCTTGGCGTGCCCGTCCGAGGCCCCGATCAGGAAGAAGAAGATCTGCGCCCGGAAGAACGTCTCCCGATCCTCGATGGGCGTATCGGATTCCCGCAAAAGCTCCATGATCTGCGCGACGCCGGGGCCGCCCAGCCGCTGGTATTTCATGGCAGAAGGATAACCGAGCGACTGACAGATATCCTCTTGCGGCAGGCGTTTCAGGGTGTCGCCCTGCCAAACCCGGTCGAACCGCTCGACCGACAGCACGACCTGCCCGGAAAGGGTGAGCTTTTCGACATGCGCGACGGGCAGGCCGATTTCGCGCGCCAGGGTCATGCAGAACAATTCGTTCTCGACGCTGTCGCTCAGGTCGATCTGCTCGGGGCCCGGAATGATACCCATGGGTGTCTTGAAGATGTGGCTGGTCGGCGTGATGCCGCGCGGCTTGGCCCACTGTCCGTCGATATGCAGATAGGCCGTCTTCTCCTGCGCCCCAGCGATGGAAATCCGGAAATCCTCGTCTTCACCCAGGGCGAGCGGCGCGGCGGCGAGATTCTTCAGGTCGGCGACCATCTCCTCTTCAGAAATGACGCGATACTGCATGTCCTGATCGGACGTGGCCTCATCCTCCGGCAGGAATTGCAGCGCGCCGACACAGTCGCGCCCCAGCACGGACAACAGAGAGAACACATCCTGGCCCTGCGCCCCGACACGCGCGGCGATCTTCTCGCGCAGTTCGCCTTCGGCATCGGGCAGGAGGTTGTCAAAGGCGGCGACAACGGGATCGCCCTGCCATTTGAGCTTGGTCAGCGGCAGGGCACTGGCAACCGGAAAAGCGGCCTCGGACGCGAGCCAGTCGGGATCATAGGTGAAGGCGATGGCCCCATCCGTCGCGCGGGTCAGCGTGCCCACCCTCGCCCTTTCGTACCAGACGGCGGTCTTGCTTTGGCGTGTGCGGCGACCCGCGCGTGCGATGCGTGCCATCCTAGCGCTGCCCCGGCTCGGCTATACGATCCGTCGCGGACAGTTCCGCGCCAAGGGCTTCGAGAAGACGCAGGTAGACATCGAGGCTGACGGAAACGACGCCGTTCTCGATGTCGGAAATGGTGGATTGCGCGGTGCCCGTCATCTCGCCAAGCTGCTTCTGGCTGATCTTCCGCGCCGCGCGCCGCGCCTTCAGCACGGCCCCGGCTTGGCGGAGGCTTCGGATGGGGTATGCGGGCAGGGTGTTCATGGCGTTTCGATAGCTCAAGGGCGATATTTTGTCAATATAGCCCTTGAGCTATGATTTTCTTATATAGCCCATGGGCTAATTGTTGGTCTCTGTGCGTGGGGGAATTTATGCCGACCGGCATCAAGCGGCCATGCCTTACACTGTCGACGATCCACCACCACTTGCCCGGCAGAAGGCGAAGACGAACGCGGATGGCGAAAGTTCCTAGGATCATAAACCATGAATATCATCCACAGAACATATTGACTTCATATGATCCCCCGATCATCTTCATCGGGAAAGGATCATACGGATGAGCCAGATCGCCCGCACCACCAAGGATCTCGGCCAGGCCCTGCGCGCTGCCCGCAAGGCACAGGGCCTGACGCAGGCCGAGCTTGCCGCCCGCGCGGGTGTCTGGCAGCGCACGGTGTCGAACATCGAGACCGGCACCAGCGGCGCCAAGGTGGACACGATCTTCGACCTGCTTGCAGCGCTCGACCTCGAATTGCGGATCGTGCCGCGCAGCAAGATGACCCCGCGTGACCTAGAGGACATCTTCTGATGGGGCGCAAGCGCGCCTATGCGCCGCTCGACGTCTACATGAACGGCCGCCGCGTGGGGCAGTATTTCCGCGCGCCGGACGGGGCCTTCGCCTTCACCTATGCGCCGGAATGGCTGGCCTGGGAGAACACGCTGCCGATCTCGCGCGCCCTGCCCCTGCGGCCCGAGCGCTACACCGGCCCGCCCGTGATCGCGGTTTTCGAGAACCTGTTGCCAGACAGCGACCTGATCCGCCGCCGTGTGGCGGAACGCGTGGGCGCCGATGGTGTGGACGCCTACAGCCTGCTCGCCCGGATCGGGCGCGATTGCGTGGGCGCGCTGCAATTCCTGTCCGAGGGAAAGGAGCCCGGCGACGCCCGCGCGCTGACCGGCGAGCCGTTGAGCGACGCCCAGATCGGCGCCATGCTGCGGGATCTGGCGCAGACCCCGCTTGGCATCCGGGCCGAGCAGGATTTCCGCATCTCCGTCGCCGGCGCGCAGGAAAAGACGGCGCTGCTGTTCCACGAAGGGCAATGGGTGCTGCCCACCGGCACAACGCCGACGACCCACATCCTGAAGCCTGTCATCGGCCGCCTGCCCAATGGCATGGACCTGACCGACAGCATCGAGAACGAGCACTTCTGCCTGCGCCTGCTGGCGGGCTTTGGCCTGCCCGTGGCACGGACCGAGATTGCGGATTTCGAGGGGACGCGCGCGCTGGTCGTTGAGCGCTTCGACCGGCTGCGCGCCCGCGACGGCCGCCTGATCCGCCTGCCGCAGGAGGATTGTTGCCAGGCCCTGTCCGTGCCCCCGACCCGCAAATACCAGAACGAGGGCGGTCCGGGGATCGTGGAAATCTGCGAACTGCTGACCGGCAGCGACGAGCCGCAGCGCGACCGGGCGGATTTCCTGCAGGCCGTGATCCTGTTCTGGCTGATCGGGGCGACGGACGGGCACGCGAAGAACTTCAGCATCGCCCTGATGCCCGGCGGACGGTTCCGCATGACGCCGCTTTACGACGTGCTGACGGTGCAACCCTCGCTGGATGCGGGGACGTTGCAGATCAAGGACATGAAGCTCGCCATGCGCGCAGGCAAGGGGCGGCATTACCGGGTCGCGGACATTCACGGGAGGCACTTCGTGGAGACAGCGCTGGCGGCGGGGTTCTCGCGGGAACAGGTGGCGGAGGTGTTCGAGGCCATTCGGGGGCGGGCAGAGAGGGCATTTGATGGGGCATTGGCGGAGATGCCGCCGGGGTTTCCTGAGTGGCTGGTGGCCGCAGTCAGGCAGGGGTTCGAGCAGAGGGTGATGCGCCTGATGCGTGCGGCGGAGCAATGATGCAAAGGACGTAAGCTTAGGCGATCGACAAGTGCACCTTGATGGTCGCGCAACAACAGTCACGGCACGGAAGTAGCCGTACCCACAGCGGTCGCCGCCCTGACTACGATCCGCATGAAACGAAGCTCAGTCTTCGACGAGAGTGATGTCGTCGCCCCCCCGCCCGGTTCTACGATTTCTTCGGCCCTTTTTGGGTTTGGATTGTGCCTTGGCGGTGTAGACATCTGACAGCGCACGCTCCACCAACCAAGTCGCGGGATGACCCGGAAACCCCTCGCCGAACCTCTTGATCAGATCGAGATATCGAAAGCCGATCGCGGAAAGCTTGCAGATATCCGCCCCGCTTTTCGTGTCCGAAACGACTAGCCCACCGCTCTTGGGGATAAGCGTGATGTTCTTGCGCTCTAGGGTTGCGACAAGCGCTTCCCATCCGGTTGCCTCGGACAGAGCATCCCGGATGATCGTTTCGACAAGTGCGAGGTCGTCCTGGAGCGCGTCGGAAACCGCACCTTCCGTGCTTTTCGCCACCGCAGCGTTACCAACGAAAGGCTGGGTCTTGGGTTCCCGCGCTTTAGGCTCACCGACAGGCAGCCGGTTGCGACCTTCTTCGCGCAGCGGCCTAAAGATCAACTCGGGCAGAACGGTTTCCCAGCTATGCCATCCCCCAAGGGTTGATCGCCGCGAACTACGCCAAGGACGTGATCCCCAAGCGCCGCCCGCGCGACCGCGCCTATGCCAACCGGCCCTGGAGCATAGAGGAGCGCGACATCGTCCTGTCCCGCGCCAAGCCGCACGTGCGGGTGGCGCTGGCACTGATGATGAATACCGGGCTCGATCCATCCGACGCGTTGAAGCTGCGCAAGGACCAGATAGACGGTGACACGATCTGGGGCGTGCGCGGCAAGACGGGGGAGGAGGTGGCGATTCCCGTCAGCCCGACCTTGCAGGCCGCCCTCGACAGCATCCCCGCGCATGAGGCGGCTACCGTGCTGGCCAGCTCGCAGGGCGCGGCATGGACCTACAACGGCTTTTCGACCGTCTGGCATCGCTTCAAGACCGGGTTGGAGGAGGACGGACTGATCGCGCCCGGCCTCACGCTCAAAGGCCTGCGCCATACTGTTGCGACGACGCTGCGCGAGGCCGGGCTCGATGAGCGGCGCATCGCGGACCTGTTGGGGCAGAAAACGCCGTCCATGGCGCGGCACTATTCGCGGTCGGCAAACCTTGCCGACAAGAACCGCGAGACGATTGCGACGCTGGAAAAAGAGAACGCGAGGCGGGCGAAGATTGTCAAACCTGTCCCCGAAAAGCGTCAAACCCGACCCTGACAAGGACCAGACATGACCACAAAACCAAATAATTTCAGCTTGTTAAGTGGTGCCCGGGGGCGGAATCGAACCACCGACACGAGGATTTTCAATCCACTG
>CAZKSE010000247.1:0-5395 GCA_964555305.1 uncultured Rhodobacter sp.
TTCACATGCCCGGAGCAAGCCGCCAGGGAATTTCCACCGCTTTCGAGACACCACCGGTCGCCCAACGGCCCGGGACAGTCATCGCATCACCGGAGCCAATCTACGAATACGCACATTTCCACCCGCCAACCGGCACTCTGCCCTGCCGACTGACCCAACCCTCCCCAACGACCGGCGGGCTCAGTCGCGGGGCAATTGATCGACGTAAGACAGAAGCCGCGGGCGCAGGTTTTCCAGGCCCTGTCGACGCGCGGTGGCGATGATCTCGGCCACCTCGCCCAGATCGGCGCGGCGGATCAGATCCTTGACCGGACCGACCGAGGCCGGGCGCATCGAGAGACTGCGCAGGCCGAGTCCCGCGAACGCCAGCGCATCGACCGGGCGGCCGGCATCCTCGCCGCAAAAGGACAGCGGCGTGCCCGCCTCGGCGCAGCGGATGACGATCTTCTGCACGAAGGTCAGGAAGCTCAACGCCAGCGTGTCGTAGCGCCGGCGCACCAGTTCGTTTTCGCGGTCGGCGGCGAAGAAGAACTGCTTCAGGTCGTTGCCGCCGATCGAGATGAAATCCGCCGCCTGGAAGAACGCATCCGGCGCAAAGGCCAGGCTCGGCGTTTCCAGCATCGCACCCACCTCGAGCGAGGCGGGCAACGGATGGCCCATGTGCCGCTCGCGCTCGATCTCGCGCATGAGGATGTCGCGCGCGGCGAAGAACTCGCCCATCTCGGCCACCAACGGAAACATCACCGCCAGCGGACGGCCACGAGCGGCGCGGATCAGGGCTTGCAGTTGCATCCGCATCACCCCGCTGCGGTCCAGCCCGACGCGCAGCGCGCGCCAGCCCATCGCCGGGTTCGGCTCGTTCGGGCGGCGCATGTAGGGCATCACCTTGTCCGAGCCGATGTCGAGCGTCCGGAACGCGACGCGCTTGCCGCCCGCGGCCTCGATCACCCGGGCATAGAGCGCGGCGAGTTCGGACCGGCGCGGCATGGTGCTGCGCAGAAGGAATTGCAATTCGGTGCGGAACAGCCCCACCCCCTCGGCGCCCGACCCTTCGAGCGAGGGCAGATCGGCCATGATCCCGGCGTTCATGTGCAGGCTCACGCGGGCGCCGCAGCGCGCCTCGGCGGGCAACTCGCGCAGGGCGGCAAAACGTGCCTGGGCCTGCGCCTCCATCGCGATCTTGTCGCGGAAGGCGGCGGCGATGCTTTCGTCGGGACGCAGATGCACGACCCCCGCGGTGCCGTCGACGATGATCAGATCGCCGTTCAGCGCCTCGGTGGTGATCCGCTCGGCCTGCACCACCAGCGGGATCGCCAGCGCGCGGGCAACGATCGCCGCATGGCTGCCGATCGATCCTTCCTCGAGCACGACCCCGCGCAGACGGCGCCCGTAGTCCAGAAGCTCGGCCGGTCCGATCGTCCGCGCCACCAGAACCGGACGGTCGGGCATGGCGGCACCCGTTTCGCGGCCCTGGCCGGTGAGGATGCGCAAAAGCCGGTTGGCCAGATCGTCGAGGTCGTGCAGACGGTCACGCAGATAGGGGTCGGGCACGGTCTGCAACCGGGCGCGGGCCTCGGACTGTTCCTTTTCGACCGCGGCCTCGGCTGAAAGCCCGCTTTCGATGGAATGCTCCATCCGCTTCAGCCAGCCGCGCGAATTGGCGAACATCCGGTAGGCCTCGAGCACCTCGCGGTATTCCTTGTCGGCGGCGGTGGCGGCGCGCAGCAGCTCGTCGACCGAGACACGCAACTGGCTGACGCCCTGACGCAGCCGCTCGGTCTCGGCCGCCGGGTCATCATTGACCAGGTTGGTGATCACCACGCGCGGCTCGTGCAACCAGACCTGGCCTTCGGCAGTTCCCTCCTGCCCCGAGGAGCCACGGAACGTGACCGGGTTCTTGTGCAGCGGACCAAGGGCGGCATCCTCGCCGACGAAAGCGCCCAGTTCGGTCATCTCGGCCAGGACCATGGCGACGACTTCCAGCGCGTAGATCTCGTCATCCGAGTAGCGCCGCCCGTTCTTGGACTGCACGACCAGCACGCCCATCGCCTCGCCCAGCCGCTGGATCGGCACGCCGAGGAAGGACGCATACCGCTCCTCGCCGGTTTCGGGCATGTAGCGGAACCCGCGCTCGGCCGGCGCGTCGGCGGTGTTGAGAGGCTTCGCCGTGCGGGCGACGCGGCCGACCAGCCCCTCGCCGATCTTCAGACGGGTCTTGTGCACCGCCCCGCGCTTCAGCCCGCGCGTTGCACAAAGCTCCAGCGTGTCGGTGTCGCGGAACAGGTAGATCGAGCAGACATCCGTCTGCATCGAGGCCGAGATCAGCTTGACGATCCGGTCCAGCCGCTCCTGCCCCTGGCCGGGTTCGGCCAGGGTATCGCGCAAGCGGCGCAACAGGCGGCGGCTTTGCGTTTCAAGACGTTCCGGCATCAATGCTCCCCAGGAAAGCCGGGGACAGCAGGCTCAGCCCGCCTTCTCCAGCTCGAAGGCATCATGCAGCGTCTGCACGGCGAGTTCCATGTATTTCCGGTCGATCATCACCGAGATCTTTATCTCGGAGGTTGCAATGACCTTGATGTTGATATTCTCGGCGGCGAGGGCCTCGAACATCCGCGCGGCGACGCCGGCCTGGCTGCGCATGCCGATACCGACGATCGAGACTTTCGCCACCTCGGTGTCGATGATCAGCTCGTCATACTTGATAAGATCGCGCGACAGCGCCGCCTCCAGCGCCTTCTTGGCGCGCGGCACCTGATCGACCGGGCAGGAAAAGGTCATGTCCGTCACCGCGCCCGGATGCTGGTCGTCATAATCCTTTTCCGAGATGTTCTGGACGATCATGTCCACGTTCACCCCGGCCTCGGCCAGTGCGCCGAAAATCGCTGCGGCGATGCCGGGGCGGTCCTCGATGGTAAAGAGCGTGATCTTCGCTTCATCCCGCGAATGGGCGACGCCCGAGACGACTTTCGATTCCATTATTTCCTCCTCGTCGCAGACGAGCGTGCCGGATGTTTCGTCGGTATCGTCGAAGGACGACAGCACCCGCAGCCGCACCTTGTAGCGCATCGCAAGTTCGACCGAGCGGGTCTGCAGGACCTTGGCGCCAAGGCTCGCAAGCTCCAGCATCTCCTCGAAGCTGATCTTTTCCAGCTTGCGGGCCTTCGAGGTGATGCGCGGGTCGGTCGTGTAGATGCCATCGACATCGGTATAGATGTCGCAGCGTTCGGCGCCAAACGCCGCGGCAAAGGCAACCGCGGTAGTGTCCGAGCCGCCCCGACCCAGCGTGGTGATCCGGTTCTCCGGGCTCAGGCCCTGGAAGCCCGCGACCACCGCGACGCGCATCCCTTCTTCGAACTTGGCGTCGATATTGTCGCGCGGAATATCGACGAAGCGGGCGGCGCTATGGGCAGAAGTCGTCAGGATCGGAACCTGCCAGCCCTGCCAGCTGCGCGCGGGCACGCCCATCTCCTGCAGGCGAAGCGCCATGAGGCCGGCGGTCACGTTCTCGCCGCTCGCCACCACGGCGTCATACTCGCGCGCATCGAAGAAGGGCGAGGTCCCCTCGACCCAGCCGACCAGTTCGTTGGTCTTCCCCGCCATCGCCGAAACGATGACGATCACGTCATAGCCGCGCTCGACCTCGCGCGCGACCTTGGCCGCGGCGTTCGCGATCCGGTCCAGATCGGCCACCGAGGTGCCGCCGAATTTCATCACCAGTAGCGGCATTCTGTCCCCGCCCGTCCGGCCAAAATGACGCGGGCCGAAGCAAGCCCGCAATGCGCGCCCTCATACTGGGCCGCTCGCGACGGTGCAAGGGCGGCCGACGGCGCACTGGCCCGGGTGGGAAGCCCCCTCAGCGACGCCAGAGAAGCCGCGCAAACGGCTGAAAATTCGCCGCGTCCGCCAGCGGAGGAACGGTTAGTCTTCTGACTTTTAAAAACAAAAGACGTGATCGCAAACCTTCCGAAACGTTTTCCACGCCCTCAGCGGTCCGACGCTGCGCGTCAGTTGGTGCGGTTTCGCGGCAGGAAGGGCAAGGGCGCGACGGGCACGCCTTCTTCGATCAGGGCGCGGGCCTCGGCGATCTTCGCCTCGCCGTGGATGGGCCGTTCGGGCGCGTCGCCCAGATGCATCGCGCGAGCCTCGGTGGCAAAGTTCATGCCGACATAGTCGGAGTTCGCCTCGACATGCTTGCGCAGGGCCTCGATCTTCGCGGCAACGGCGGGATCGCGCACGCTGGGCGTGGGCGGTGCAGGCTGCGTCGCGGGCTGGCTGACGGCAGGCGCCATCAGCGCCTTTTCGACCGTGGTGCTGCCGCAGACCGGGCAGGTGACATGCCCCTGCGCCCGGAGCGCGTCATAGGCCGAGCCCGATGCAAACCAGCTTTCGAACCCGTGGTCCTTGTCGCAGTTCAGCGCGTAGCGGATCATTGCGGCTCCAACATTTCCGGTCAGGCTGAAAATAACGGCGCTCGGGCCGCGTTCAAGATGGCTTGGCGACGCTGCGATGTCACCACCTACGCCCCTTTTCCCGGCGCGCGCGCATCGTTATATGCGCGCAATGCGCCAGAACCCACCGATCCTGAACCCGGGCTCCCGCCCCGACCTTGCACCGCGCGCGCGCCTTGACGACGCGCCCCGCCGGACCGGCCACGCGCAACCCACTGTCGGCATGGTCAGCCTGGGCTGCCCGAAGGCTTTGGTAGACAGCGAACGGATCCTGACGCGGCTGCGCGCCGAGGGGTATGCGATCAGCGCCGAATACGACGGCGCCGATGCGGTGATCGTAAATACCTGCGGCTTCCTCGATTCGGCCAAGGCCGAAAGCCTGGAGGCCATCGGCGAAGCGCTGCGCGAGAACGGCCGCGTCATCGTCACCGGCTGCCTGGGGGCCGAGCCTGACTACATCACCGGCGCCCACCCAAAGGTGCTGGCGGTAACCGGGCCGCATCAGTACGAACAGGTTCTGGACGCTGTGCATCGGGCGGTGCCGCCGGCACCGGACCCGTTCGTCGATCTGCTCCCCGCCACCGGCGTGAAACTGACGCCCCGGCACTACAGCTATCTGAAGATTTCGGAAGGCTGCAATCACAAGTGCCGCTTCTGTATCATCCCCGACATGCGCGGCCGCCTGGTCAGCCGCCCGGCCCATGCCGTGCTGCGCGAGGCGGAAAAACTGGTCGTGGCCGGCGTGAAGGAATTGCTGGTCATCAGCCAGGACACCTCGGCCTACGGCGTCGATCTCAAACATGCCGAGGAGCGGGGGCATCGCGCCCATATCACCGATTTGGCGCGCGATCTGGGCAGCTTGGGCGCCTGGGTGCGGCTGCATTACGTCTACCCCTACCCGCATGTGCGCGACCTGATCCCGCTGATGGCTGATGGCCTCGTGCTGC
>CAZKSE010000248.1:0-5369 GCA_964555305.1 uncultured Rhodobacter sp.
CCCCATCATTACGAATGACGTGCTCTACCAGCTGAGCTACAGCGGCACTCTTCTCCGTTCGGGTCCGCGCCGGACCCTTTCAACCTCGACCCACCAATGCATGGATGGTCACGGCGTTCTTCTGGGCGCCGCTTCTACCCGATTGGGCGGCGGCGTCAATCTCTGATCGCGTGGTCGTCATACCCCCGGCGCGCGGCGAACGATGTCGTCGGGGTACGTGCTGTCAGTGGCAGTTTCGGATTCTGGGATTTCCGCTTCTGGCGTGGGCTTCGCTTCTTTCAGCGGCTCGACCTCGATATCGGCGGGCTCGGGCGGGGGCGGGCGCTTCTCGGCCTTGCCGACGATCAGCGGCAGCATTTCCGTCCCGGTGGCGCTGGGGCCGGAGCTGTCGGGCGGGGCGTGCCAGCTGAGCGTGTCGAAGCTTTCGCAATTTTCGCAGATCGCGGCCCATTGGGCGTGGATATGCTGGCATTTGTCGCAGACCCAGCGCGGGCCGCGCGGCGCGGTCAGAGCGCGCGCGAGCCATCCCCGCACAACGCTGTCGTCCGACCCCTCGCCGCGTTCGATGGCGGCCATGATCGTCATCACCCGCTGACTGGGGGCTGTTTCGTGCAGATTGCCGATCGCGCGGCGCGCGGCAGGGAAGTCCTCGGCCGCGATCAGTAGCTCGGCGCGGGTCATTGCCGCCTCGTCATGATCGACCAGGGTCAGCAACTTCTCGAACCTCTTGACGCGCGCGGCGGGGGCTTCACCGGGTTCGATCTCGGCAAAGACCTGGGCCAGTTCCGGATGGGGCTGCAGTTTCCAGGCTTTCTTCACGATCTTGGCGGCAGCACGGGCGTTTCCACGGGCGATCTGCGCGCGCGCGGCCATCACCGCCGCCGGCACCAGCCCGGGCGAGGCTCCATGCGCCTCCAGCGCGAGGTCACGCGCGGTGTCGGTCTTGCCTTCGGCCTCCAGCGCCTGGGCTTGCTGCAGCGCCAGGACAGCATCGCGCCGGCGATAGACATCGCCCGGCATCCGCCCCGTGCGTTTGGTCTCTACCAGCGTCCTGCGGGCACCCTGCCAGTCGCCGGCCTTGTGTTGCAATCGCAGCAGCGCATCCTGGGTCGGCGCGTGGTCGGGTTTCAGCGTCAGCGCCTTTTCGGCCAGCTTGCGCGCCTTTTCGTCGTTACCCTTGTCCAGCATCTGGCCCAGCAGACCCTGTGCGCCGACGAAGCGGGTGCGATCTTCCTCGAGCAGGCGGCGATAGTACTCCTCGGCGAGTAGCGTGTTGCCCTTGGTCTGCGCGCCCTGGGCGATCAGCAGGTTCGACAGTGTGCGGCTTTCCAGAAGCTTCTCGGCCTTCTTCCCCTTGGCGACGGCCCGGTCCCCCTCGCCCGAGGCGAGAGCGACGAAACCCTCGGTCAGGGCTTCCAGTCCCCGGCGCTTGCGCGAGGCCTCGAAATACCGGCTGATGGCCGTGTCGTCGCCATTGATGAACCGCAGCAGCGCGACCAGAAACCCGGCGAGTTTCAAAAGAAGCCAGAGCGCCACCAGAATCGCCAATGCCGCAAGCGCCGCTTGCACGGGGCCGAGGTTGAATTCGACATTGGCCACGGCGATGCGGATCCCGTGACCCGCATCCATCAGCCACTCGGCCCCAAGTGCCAGCCCGGCCACGACGGCCAGAAAAAGCACGATCTTGAGAACGGTCCAGAGCATTGGTGTTTCCTTATTCCGATCCCAGTCGGGCTTGCATCTCACCTAGTGCCTCAAGCGCGTTGAAGCGTTGCTCGGCGCGGGCGCGCCAGTCGGACAGTTCGGCGGCGGCAGCCGGCGGCAGAGCGTCGATCTCCTCGAGCGCGACGGACAAGCGGCCGTCACGAACCGCGGCCTCGGCGCGGGACAGGACCGCATCGGGGTCGCTGCCAGCACGCGGCGCCAACGACCGTGCGCCAACCTGGCTGCGCAGGAACCCGCTGACCCGGTCGCTGAGCGGCGCGTCCTGCCGGACAGGCGCGGCGATCAGGGCGCGGCGCGCGGCTTCGGGGAAATCGGCCTGCAATTCCGCCAGGGTGGGCAAGCCGTCGGCAAAGGCGTCCATTGCGGCCGGCGTTTCGGCCACGGCGCCGATACGCGACAAGGCATCGGGGGCCGGCGCGCCGCTTTCGGCGGCAATCGACAACTCCGTCAGGGCCATCCGGGCGGCAAGGCGCGCCTGTTCGGAGGCCAGCGCGTCGGCGGCGTCGTCCAGCGCCTGGGCGCGGGCTTCCTGCGCGGCGCGCTCGCCTTCCAGGGCCTCACTGACAGCGGCGCGAATGTCCTCTTCGCGGCTGTCGTCAAAATCGGTCAGGCGCGCGGACAGATCGTCAAGCGCGCGTTCAAGCGGGCCCAGGTCCGGGCCGGGCGCGTCGCTTTCCGCGGCCTCGATACGGGCGGCGAGCGATTGCAGCCGTTGATCGAACGCATCCAGGTCGACCCCGTCAACCTCCTGAAGGCTTTCCTCCAGGGCCGCCAGACGATCCTCCAGCGCCGCAAGGGCGCCTGCGTCGGCCGGATCGAACGCTTCGACTTGCTCGCGCAGCGGCGCTACTTCATCCGCGATCATCCCCGACAGCGTGGCCGTATCGGGCCCGGTGGGTTGCGATTCCAGCGCGCTGACACGTGATTCAAGCTCCGCGCTCTCGCGCGGCCATCCCTCGGGCAGGAAATAGAGGACCGCTACTGCACCGATTGCGCCGGCAATCAGCCCCACCAGTGCCGGAGCCACGACCCCGCTGCGCCGCGCGGGCGGCGGCGGTGGGGCAGGGGGCGTCGATACCGTCGCCGTCCCCTTGCCGGATGACGCATCGCTTTCCTTGCCCGGCTTCTTTGGCGTCTCGGTTGCAGATCCAGACGCGTCGGAAACCGCCGAAGGTTTCGGCGTGGCTGCCGAGGTGGTTGAAGTGCTGCTGGCCGCACCGGCGGCCGCTGGCGTGCTGCCCGTCGAGCCGGATTTGCCTGCGACCGCTCCAGAGGCAGTGCTTGCCGCGGGCGTGGATGACGCCGCAGCGGACGGTTGGGAGGGCGCTGGCTGGGGCGAGGGTTGCGGCGATGGAGGCACCGCAGACCGCTCCTTCGGCGTGCTCGCCGGCGCGGATCCGGGGGCGGCGGGGCCTGTGCTTGTGCCGTCGGATGTCGCGCTATCCGGGCTCCCTGCGGCCGCTCGGCTTTCTGAACTTGGCGCGCCGGCGCCGGTGGCGGGCGAAGACGCCGGACCTGTCGCAGGTTTTGGCGCCGTCGTTTCGCCCTCGGCAGGCGAGGTATCCCGCCGCGGTGGCGATCGGCCTTCGTCGGTCCGGTCCGGCGCTCCGGTCACGGCGTCGCTGCGGCTCGCGTCCCCGGTTCCGGTTTTCCCGCCGTTGCCGCGGGTCGATCGTGCCATGCTGTCCTCCGAATCCTTTGCGCCGATCGCCCCGGCAATATTAATGCGAGACTAACCGCCCCGCCCCCCGGCCTCAAGGCTTGGCCGCGGTATGCGACAGTTCATCCGCGACGCTGCGCAACATCGCCGCACCATCCGGCCGTTCGGCGATATGGCAGCGCGCACGCAAGGCGGGCGGCAGGCGGTCCGCACAAGCCGGGCTGATGGCCACCAGCCTGAGCCCCGTGGGAACAAGCCCCGCCAACCGTTGCGTAAGGCCCTCCGCGGCGCGGGGCGAAAACAGGGGGGCGATCACGCAGGATGCCGCGGCCAAGGCGGGGATCACCGCCTTCGACCAGGGGCAGAACCGCGCCTCGTAGGCGATCACGGCGCGGATGTTGAGACCCTCTGCCGTCAGCACCGTGGCCAGGTCGCAGGCGGCGTGGCGGCCGCGCAGATGCAGCAGCGGCCCGGCCGGTCGCGCCGCGCGCAGATCGGCCAGCAGGTGCAGCGCATCTCCGCCCGATTCGCGCACCTCGAACCCGGCGGCGCGGGCCGCCGCGGCTGTCGCCGGACCCACGCACCAGGCCATCTGCCCCTTGATCACCTCCAGCCCCGCGACCGCCGCCACCCCGTTGACCGAGGTGAAGATCAGCGTCGCCCCTTGCAGCGGCGCCGGATCGACCGGGTGCATCGCAATCTCGGTCAGGGGCGCGATCAGGGTTCGGTGCGGTGGACAGGTTGCGCGCGCCTCGTGCGCGAAGCGCTCGGCCTGCGGTTGCGGTCGGGTCAGCAGAAGAAGCGGCAGGTCGGCGGGGTGCGTCACGGGAAGGGCCGGTTGCGCGGCCATTGTGCGGGCCACGCGGCGATGATACCCGCGCCCACAGCAAGGAGGCAAGCGCCGCCATGGAGAAGCCGCTAACGGTTCTCGGGATCGAATCGAGCTGCGATGACACCGCGGCCGCCGTGGTGCGCGCCGATGCCGGGCGGGGCGCCATCCTCTCCTCGATCGTCGTCGGCCAGGCCGATCTGCACGCCGCATTCGGCGGCGTCGTCCCCGAGATCGCCGCGCGCGCCCATGTCGAGAAACTCGATCACGCGGTCGAGGCCGCGCTGGCCGAGGCCGGGCTTACGCTGCGCGACCTCGATGCGATTGCGGTGACGGCGGGGCCGGGGCTCATCGGCGGCGTGCTCGCCGGGGTGATGCTGGCCAAGGGGCTGTCGGCGGCGACGGGCCTGCCGCTTCTGGGCGTCAACCACCTAGCGGGACATGCGCTGACCCCGCGGCTGACCGATGGGCTGGCCTTTCCGTATCTCATGCTCCTTGTTTCCGGCGGCCATTGCCAGTTCCTGCGCGTGCAGGCGGCGGACAGTTTCACGCGCCTCGGCGGCACGATCGACGACGCCCCGGGAGAGGCGTTCGACAAGACCGCCAAACTCCTCGGCATGCCCCAGCCCGGCGGCCCCGTGGTCGAGGCCGAGGCACGGGCCGGCGATCCCAAGCGCTTCGCCTTCCCAAGGCCGCTTCTGGACCGGCCGGGATGCGATCTGTCGTTTTCCGGCCTCAAGACCGCCCTGCTGCGCGCCCGCGATGCGATCCTCGGCGAAAAGGGGGGGCTGACGCGCGCCGACCGCGCCGATCTCTGCGCCTCGTTCCAGGCCGCGGTTGCCGATGTGCTGGCCGAGAAAAGCGCCCGCGCCCTGGCCGCGAGCCTCGGGGTCACGGCCTTTGCCGTCGCCGGCGGCGTCGCGGCGAACGCAACCCTGCGCAGCCGCCTACAGGCGGTGGCCCAGGGCGCAGGTGTGCCCTTCCTCGCCCCGCCGCTGCACCTTTGCACCGATAACGCCGCCATGATCGCCTGGGCGGGGATCGAGCGGTTTCGCCTCGGCGCGCGCGACGACCTGACGCTTGCCGCCCGGCCGCGCTGGCCGCTCGACAGCGCCGCGCCGGCCATGCTGGGCGCGGGCAAACGCGGCGCCAAGG
>CAZKSE010000249.1:0-5344 GCA_964555305.1 uncultured Rhodobacter sp.
TTCGGGCGCACGCGCGCGCTTCCATAACTGGTGGAACGCTCCCGCCACCTGGGCAAAGGTGCAGCAGATCGACCCGCAGGCCAGTCATGCATCGTGGATGGAAAACTTCCCCTGGACGCGCCTGCCTGGCCGCACCCTTCCCGAACAGCGCAAACCGATGGTCGATTTCGACCGTCTGAAGGACCGAGACGCCAAGGCCGTGCGCGACCTGATCGGTGACGGCAACTACGGCGGCCATTACCAGCGCGGTGATGCCGACAGCGAGGCGCTGTGGAGTGCCGGCGTCGCCGAGACGCGCGCGCTGCTGGAGGGGGACTGGGCGTGAGCGATCCCATCCTGATCTGGGGCACAGGCGCCATTGGCGGCGTGCTGGCAGCCTACTGGGCGCGTGCGGGTCATCCGGTGCGCGCCGTCGACATCGTGGCCGATCATGTTACGGCGATGCGCAGCGAAGGTCTGCGGATCGAAGGCCCGGTCGAAGAGTTCACCCAGATCCTCGACGCGGTGACACCGAACGAGTTGACCGGGACCTATGACCGGATCGTTCTGGCGGTGAAGGCCCACCATACCGAGGCCGCTCTGGCGCAATTGCTGCCGCATCTGGCGCCCGGCGGGTTCATCCTGTCCGCGCAGAACGGGCTCAACGAGCGAGTGATCGCCGCGCGCGCCGGAGCGGAACGCACGATCGGCTGTTTCGTCAATTTCGGCGCCGACTGGTTGGAGCCGGGGCGCATTCTCTACGGCAACCGCGCGGCGGTCGCGGTGGGCGAACTTGACGGCAGCCTCACCCCCCGTCTGAGCGACATGCACGCCCTGATGCAGATCGTCGAGCCTGAGGCGGTGATGACCGACAATATCTGGGGATATCTCTGGGGCAAGATGGGCTATGGCGCGCTACTCTTCGCCACCGCGCTCACGCATGATTCCATGTCCGATTCACTGGCCCGCGAGGCGCATTTTCCCGTCTTCCGCGCCCTGGGCGAGGAAGTCATGGCCCTCGCCGCCGCGCAGGGGATCGCGCCCGTCGGCTTCAACGGCTTCGATCCCGCGGCCTTCGCCTCCGGTGGGTACGAGGCCGCCGCCCGCGCGTCGGTTGCGGCCATGGTGGCGCATAACCGCAAGACCGCGAAGACCCATTCCGGCATCTGGCGCGACCTCGCCGTGCGCAAGCGCAAGACCGAGGTCGATGCCCAGATCGCGCCGATGGTGTCCATCGGTCGCGAGCTTGGCGTCGCGGTTCCGACACTCGCGCGCCTGGTCGAGCTGATCCATGACATCGAATCCGGCCGGCGCGAACAGTCGGTCGAAACCCTCGATCTGCTGGTGCCGACATGCACATAGATCTGACCGGCCGGCGTTTCATGGTCACCGGCGCCGCCCAGGGGATCGGGGCCGAGATCGCGCAGCAACTGACCGCCGCCGGCGCCTCGGTCGCCGCGGTCGATATCGACGGGCCGGGGATGGACCGGCTGGCGGATCTCCCCGGCCTGACCCGTCACGTTTGCGATCTCGGCGACCGCGCAGCCGTCTCCGACATGATCGGCGCGGCCAGTGCCGACGGACCCATCCACGGCTTCGTCGGCAGCGCCGGGGGGGTGCGCGGACAGGTCGGCGGTGCGGTCGAGGATGTCACCCCGGACGCCTGGCACGCCATCTTCCAGGCCAATGTCGAGGGTACGCTCTGGTGCGTGCAGGCGCTCGCCCCGGCGATGCGCGCGGCGGGCTGGGGCCGCGTGGTCACCATCTCCTCGGGTGCGGGTCTCAGGCCCAGCCTGACCGGCATCCACGCCTATTGCGCCGCCAAACATGCGCTCGTCGGTTTGACGAAACAGCTGGCGCTCGAACTCGGCCCGCAGGGGATCACGGTCAATTCCGTCGCGCCCGGCTTCGTTCTGTCGAACCCGTCTACCGAAAAGCAGTGGGCGGCCTTTGGCCCCGAGCGTCAGGCCGCCGTCGTCGGGAACATTCATATGCGCCGGCTCGGCCGACCGGCGGATATCGCCCCCGCGGTCGTCTTTCTGGCGTCGGACCAGGCCGGCTGGATCTCGGGCCAGGTGTTGTCGGTCGACGGGGGGCATGCATGACCGACGCCCCCCACCTCTGGCCGGAAGCCGAATGGCGCGCGCGCGTCGGGCGGATCCGCGCCGGCCGCAGCCTGCTTCCGAAGCGCTGGCCGGGCGGCGCGCGCTGCGCGGTGGCGCTGTCCTTCGACAGCGACCATGAAACGAACGAGCTGCGCGACGGCGGGGCCTCGATCTCGCGGCTCAGCTGGGGACAGTATGGCGCGCGCCGCGGCGTGCCACGCATCCGCGCGATCCTGGACCGATTCGGGGTCAAGGCCAGCTTCTTCATGCCCGCCGTCGCCGCGCTCCTGCACCCCGAGGAACCGCGTGCCCTGGCGGACGATGGACATGAAATCGGCCTGCACGGCTGGATTCACGAACTCAACGCGACGCTCAGCCACCAGACCGAGCGTGACTTGATGCTGCGCGCAGCCGATACGCTCGAACGCGTGACCGGCCGCGGCCCCGTCGGTCTGCGCACGCCCAGTTGGGATTTCAGCCCCCACACCCTGGCCATCGCGCAGGAAATGGGTCTCCTCTATGACAGCTCGCTCATGGCCGATGACGACCCCTACGAGATCGTCGCCGATGGCCAGCCCACCGGCATCGTCGAGCTTCCGGTCGAATGGATCCGCGACGACGCGGCCTATTTCATGATGAACCGCTTCGGCGCCCAGCGCCCCTACACGCCGCCCGAGGATGTTCTGGACATCTTCACCCGCGAGTTCGAAGGGGCCTATGCCGAAGGCGGGCTGTTCCTGCTGACCATGCATCCGCATGTCATCGGCTACCGCAGCCGCATCTTCATCCTGTCCGCGCTGCTTGAGCAGATCACCGCACGGGGCGATGTCTGGATCGCCACCCATGAAGACATCGCCCTCCATTGCCTGGCCGACGCGTCGGAGGAAACATGACCACTCCCTTCTCGATCGCCCTGCACGGCGGGGCCGGAACCATCCGGAAGGACTTGCTCACCGAGCCCCTCGCCCGCCGCTATCACGAGGCGCTGCGGCACGCGCTCGACGCCGGTGCAGCGGTCCTGCGCGCGGATGGTGCCGCGCTTGATGCGGTGACCGCCGCAGTGATGGCGCTGGAGGACGAGCCCCTCTTCAACGCCGGGCGCGGCGCTGTCTTCAACAGCGACGGCCAGCAAGAGATGGACGCGGCCGTGATGGAGGGGCGCACGCGCGCCGCCGGGGCGGTGGCTGGTATCTTCGGTCCCCGCAACCCGGTCCTGGCCGCACGCGCCGTGATGGAACGCAGCCCCCATGTCCTGATGATCGGCGAGGGCGCCCAGCGACTGGCGCAGGAGGTCGGCATCGCGTTCGCCGATGAGTCGCATTTCTTCACCGAAGAGCGCTGGCACGCATTGCAACGCACGCTCAAGATGCGTGCCACGGGGTCCGAGGATGATGACCCCGCCCGCCGGCACGGCACTGTCGGCACGGTAGCGCGCGACCGCGCCGGGAATCTGGCGGCCGCCACATCGACCGGCGGAATGACCGCCAAGACGCCGGGCCGCGTGGGGGACACGCCCCTGATCGGTGCCGGAACCTGGGCCTGCAACACCACCTGCGCCGTCTCCGCCACCGGCCATGGTGAGGTCTTCATCCGCTTCGCCGCCGCCCACGAGATCGCCGCGCGGATCCGCCACGCCGGTCAAACCCTGATCGACGCAGCCGAGGCCGTTGTCATGCAGGATCTGGCACAGAACGACGGCAGCGGGGGATTGGTCGCGGTTGATGCCAGCGGCTGCATCGCGATGCCCTTCAATTGCGAAGGAATGTATCGCGCGGCCATAGAACACGAAGGCCAAGCCATGAGCGCCATTCACGCCCGATGACTGCGGCGCGACGCCAATGCGAGGCGCAGGCGCAAGAGGCCCAAATAGGCGGAGCGCAATTGTTTCGTTGCGATTAATGCGGCTGGATAGCCAAACGTTCCCAACGACTTGCCGAACGGTCCGCTGGCGGACGCCTGACGATTTTCCGGCCATTCAAGGCCGAAGGTCCAGGTCGCTTCGCCCGCCGCCTATTCGAAGACGCAGCGCGGAAAGTAGAACGAGACGACCCAGTTCGGCGCGTCGACGATCTCTGAGATGCGCAGATCCGCGCAGGTCGAGGCGAGCATGTAGGCATCGACCGCCGACATTTGCCGCGTCGCGCAAAGATGGTCGATCATCCCCGACACCGCATCGCGCGCGGCGCCCATCAGGTCCGGGCCGATCCCGGTGGTGACTTCGTAGCCCTTGCTGTCCAGATGCGTGGTGACCGGGCCGGGCGTGGTGAAGCGGGGAAACTTAAGTCGTGCGTTCTTGACCAGGTCGATGGTCAGCACGACATCCATCGGGCTCTCGATCGCGGTGCCGCAGACCTCTCCATCACCCTGCGCGGCGTGGGTGTCACCGACGCTGAACAGCGCGCCCGCCACCTCGACCGGCAGGTAAAGCGTCGTGCCCGCCGAAAGGTCGCGGATATCCATGTTGCCGCCCACCCGCCGCGGCGGCACGACCGAATGCAAACCCGGCTCCGCCAGCGCGTTGCCGATCGTCCCGGCAAACGGCTTCAACGGCACCCGACCCTCGCGCCCGAAGAGCGCGGGTGCGAGGGTGGCGCTGTCGTATTTCCAGACATGCAGGGCCGGATCGGTGAACTGGTCTGCCAGCAGCCCGAAGCCCGGAATATTCGCCGTCCAGCCAAACCCCGTGCGGTCACGGATCTGCGGGGTGAAACTTTCGAGGGTGATCTTCAGCGCATCGCCGGGTTCGGCCCCCTCGACATGGACGGGCCCCGAGACCGGGTTGATCTTGCCGAAATCCAGCGCGACCACATCGGCCACGGTCGAGCGGGGCCCCAGCTGCCCGGCCGAGCTGTCCTTGCAATGAAAAAGGATCGTCGACCCCGGCTCGACCCTCTGCACAGGTTCGAGCGCATTGTCCCAACCGAAATGGTGCTGCGCGCCGTGGATCGTGTAATTGCAGTCCTTGCACATCAGACCTTTTCCTCCTCTTTCGCCGCACTCGCCATAAGCCTGCGCCTTGTCGCGATGGCAGCAGCGCGAACCAAGCACAGCCCCAGTCTGCACATCTCACTCCGTGCGACAACATTGCTATGCCTCGCGACGGTGTCAGGCTGCCTGCCGCGCCTGACGACAGTTGCAAGAATGTCGATTGTTCCGGAAAATCTCCAGAGAAGACTGGTGCCGCTGAAGGGACTCGAACCCCCGACCCCATCATTACGAATGACGTGCTCTACCAGCTGAGCTACAGCGGCACTCTTCTC
>CAZKSE010000250.1:0-5337 GCA_964555305.1 uncultured Rhodobacter sp.
CGGCTCGCATCGCGCAGCGCCACGCCCACCAGATCGACCGGCGCGCGTCGCTCGGTTAGGATGCGCGCCACCGCACCGCCGATGGCGCCGAAGCCCACCAGCACAAGCCGCACCCGCCGCCGTCCCATGCTCAGAGCTTCACCCACCCCTCGGGTGGCTCCTTGCCGGGGTGCACGGTGCCGCAGTTGGGGCAGGTGCGCGCCTTCTCGTCGGCATAGAACGCCGCGTAGATCGGCGGCAGGTCATCGACGATCGACTCCAGATCGACCTCCGCCCGGTGCACCAGGTGCTGGCAGTCGAAGCAGTACCATTCGACGGCATCCAGCGCGCCTTCCGGCCGCGCCGGTTCGATGACCAGCCCGATCGAGCCCTCCTGCGGGCGCTGGGGCGAATGGCGGACATGCGCGGGCAGCAGGAAAATGTCGCCCTCGCGGATTGGCACGTCGTAGAACTCGCCGGTCTGGGTGTCATGCAGCTTCAGCAGCATGTCCCCCTTCAGCTGGTAGAAGAACTCTTCCACCGGGTCGTCGTGGTAATCGGTGCGCTTGTTCGGCCCGCCGACGACCGTAACCATCAGATCGGCATCCTTGAACACCATCTGGTTGCCCACCGGCGGTTTCAGCAGATGCTTGTGCTCGTCGATCCATTTCTGGAAATTGAAGGCGGCAAGGCGTGCCATGATGTCCTCCTTTGCGGGGTTGCGTGTTTCTCAGGCGGTTAGCGGAAGCTTCAGGCCGCAGCCATCGAAGGCCGCGCGGGTCGCGGCCTTCTCGGCCTCGGTCAGTTCCAGAAGCGGCGGGCGCACGCGGCCACCGCGCTGGCCCAGAAGTTCCTGCCAGTATTTCTGATGCGCGTGGGGTTTTTCGGCCGGGCGCGTCCCCTTCAGCGCGCGCCGCACCGGCTCCAGGCTCGCGCTGATCGCCCGCGCGTCGTCCACCCGGCCGGCCAGCGCCGCATCGGTATAGTCGCGCATCCGCCGGTCCACCGCCGTCTGGATCAGATAGGGCGGCGAGGAGCAGAGATAGAGCTTCCAGCCCAGTTCCACGATATTGTCCAGCCACTCTTCCTCGGCGGCCGTGGACACGATGATCCGGTCGCCGGCCAACCGCGTGAGTTCGGCATACATCGCGCGCGGCACCGAATACTTGATGGCCACCACCGTCTCCAGATCCGCCAGCCGATTGCACAGCGCCGGCGACATCAGATAGCCGCTGTCGGGATGGGACCAGAGCGCGATGCCGATATCCACCTTCGACGCGATGGATTCGTAATAGCGCAGCAAGGTCTCGTCCTGCGCCTTGAAGAAATGCAGGACGGGCGCGTGAACGACGATGTAATCGGCCCCGCAGGCTTGGGCATGGCGCGCCAGGTCGATCACTACATCCATGTTCTGGTCCGAGCACGACATGATCGTCTGCGCTCGCCCGTCCGCGGCGGCCACCGCCAGATCGAAGGCGCGCTTGCGCTCCTCCAGCGACATCGAGAAAAACTCTCCCTGCTTGCCAGCGACGAAGAACCCATCGATCCCCAGATCCTCGATCCAGTGGTCCATGTTGGCGCGAAATCCCTCCGCATCGATGGAAAGGTCGTCGCTGAACGGCATCAGGGCGGCCGCCCAGATGCCGCGCATATGGGCAAAGGCATGGGCCTTGGCGTCCTTGCGGGTGTATTTCACGTCTCGTCCTCCAATCCGTTCAGTGCACGCCACAGCCGCTCGCTGGTCAAGGGCAGGCGCAGATCGCGCGTGGTGAAAGGTGAAAGCGCATCCTGCGCGGCGTTCAGAAGTGCTGCGGGCACGCCGATGCACCCCGCCTCTCCCACGCCCTTCGTGCCCAGTTCGTTCGCCTGCGTTCGGGTGGAAAGCTTCGCCAGCGTCACGGCGCACGGCATGTCGCCGGCGCGGGGCACGGCGTAATCCATCAGGCTCCCGGTCAGAAGCTGGCCGTCGGCGTCGATCACCAGCTCTTCCATCAGCGCCGTCCCCAGCCCCTGCGCCAGCCCGCCCAGAAGCTGCCCCTCGACGAGCATCGGATTCAGCACCCGGCCGGCATCATCGACCCAGGTGATCCGCTCGATCGTCAACACCCCGGTATCGCGGTCGATCACCACTTCGGCCAGCACCGCGCCCGACGCCCAGGCTTCGGCAGGGGCGTTATAGGTCTCATCGACCTGGACGGGGGCGATACCCGCCTCGGCCAGTTGGCGCGCGGCCGCGTCCCATCCGGGCCAGTCGTTGCGACCGAGGCCCGCCAGCGCGGCCCCGACTTTCTCGCGCAGCGCATGAGCCGCGCGCAGCATGGCGCTGCCGCCGATCGCCGTCGACCGGCTGGCGAGCGCGCCGATCCCGTTGCCCAGCCGGGCGCTGTCGCCCTCTCCGACCTCGATCCGGTCGGGCGCCAGGCCCAATTCGTCGGCTAGCAACTGCGCGAAGGCCGTCTCCCGCCCCTGACCCTGGGCCGAGGAGCCGGTCTCGGCCAGCACGCGCCCGTCGGGCCGCAGCGTCAGGCGCGCGGTTTCCCAGCCCCGCCCGCAGGGTTCGACATAAAGCGCCAGACCCAGGCCCGCCACCTGCCCCGCGGCGCGCAGATCCGGCTGCGCGCGGCGAAGCGCGCGGTAATCCGTCAATGCCTCCAGCCGGTCCAGCAGGGCGGCAAAGTCGCCCGAATCGAGCGTCTCGCCGGTGGGCGTGCGCCAGGGCATCCGGTGGGCGGGCACAAGATTGGCGCGGCGCAGGTCCATCGGGTCCCAGCCCAGAGTGGCGGCGGCCCTGTCGATCAGCCGTTCCATCAGCATCGCCGCCTCGGGCCGGCCCGCGCCGCGGTAGATATTCACCGCCGGCGCATCTCCCAGCCGCACCGAAAGATCGATCTCGACCGCGCCGGCCACATAGGGTCCGGGCAGGATACGCGCGCCGTTCGACGGCGGCGCGTAGGCCGAATAGGGCGTCCAATGGCCCAGCGGAAAATCGAGCGACGCCGAGAGCGCGATGATCTTCCCTGCAGCGTCGAGCGCGAGCCGCCCGTCGGTCACGGCGCCGCGCCCGTGGGTGGCGGCCAGGAAATCCTCGCTGCGCGTGGCGGTCCAGCGCACGGCCCGCCCCAGCCGGCGCGCGGCCAAGGCACACAACACGTCCTCGGGGTGGATCGAGGCCTTGCCGCCGAAGGCCCCGCCGACATCGGGCGCGACGACACGGAGCGACTCGGGCGCAAGCCCCAGCATCCGGGCCAGATCGTCGCGCGCGCGGAAGGGGGTCTGCGTGGACAGGTGCACGACCAGCCCCTGCCCGCCATCGGGCTCAGCCAGCACCGCGCGCGGCTCCAGTGCCATCGGCGCGACGCGGGGATGCGCGATCCGCGTGGCGACGGTGACGGCACCGCCTTGAAGGGCCGCGGCCCCCTCGCCCACGCGCCACTGGGCGACGGGTTGGCAGTCGTCTTCCGGGGTGGAGGCTTCGGTTTCCAGCTCGATCAGTTCGGCGGCATCCAGGCACTGGGCGCGCGTCTCGGCGATGATTACGGCCACCGGCTGGCCTGCCGCGGCGACGCGCGCGCGGGCCAGCACGGTCATCGGCCGCATCGGCGCCCCCTCGATCAGCGGATTGACCGCCGACGCGCCGATCTCGCCCAGATCATCGGCAGTCAGGACCAGATGCACGCCGGGCGCCTGCCGCGCCGCCTCGGTATCGAGCGCGGTGATCCGGGCGCTGGCGACCGGGCTTCGAAAGACCTCCATCACCAGCGCGCCGCCGGGGGCCAGATCGTCGGTGAACCGCCCGGCGCCGCGCAGAAGGGCGGCGTCCTCGCGCCGCGGCATCGCGCGGCCGATCCATCCCTCGCTGTTCAGATCCCGGCTCACCCCTGCCAATCCCATCCGCCGCTTCGCTCTGTGGTCCGCCCCCATCAGGCCAGAACGGGATTGATAGAAAAAGCGGGCGAAAACGTATGAATTGATAAACCGCGTTTATAAATTAGCCGGCAGGCTGCAACTCGGGCATGAGTTGGCGCATGTTGCGCTGGATGAGGCGGGCGATGGCCTGGGTCGCGGGGCCGGGTTCGCGGTCTTCGCGCCGGGCAAGCGCGATTTCGCGGCTGATCACTGGCTGGCCCAGTGACAGCACATGATAGCGTCGCCCGTGCATTGCCTCACCAGCATATAACGGCAGCACCGCCACGGCATTGAGCGTATGAACGAGCCCTAGCGCGGTGTAGATCTGATGCACCTCATGCGCGGGACGGAAGGGCACGCCGGCCGCCTCGAACCCGTGCTCGACCAGCCGGCGCAGGCCGCTTTCGGGGGTCAGGACAACCAGTTGCTCCTGCACCAGATCAGCCCAGTTGAGCCCCCGTCGCGCCGCCAGCCGATGGCCGGGCCGCACGATCACCACCAAGACGTCACGCAGGAGCGGCGTGACCGACAGCCCCTCCACCCCCGGCGGAAAGGTGCCGAGGCCCAGCTCGGCCCGACCGGCGCGCAGATGGGCGGCGATGGCATCGGTTCCCAGATCCTCGACCCGGATCCGCAGGCCGGGATGGTCCTGCGCGGCCAGATGCAGCAGTTTCGGCAGCACCGTCGCCGCCAGAAGCGGCGGCGCGGCGATGCGCACGACCCCCTGACGCAACGTCGACAGATCGCGCACCAGCCCCACGGCGCGATCGATCTCGGAGAGGCCCGCAAGCGCGGTCTGCTGAAAAAGCCGCCCGGCCTCGGTCAGCTCGACCCGGCGGGTGGTCCGGTCGAAAAGCCGCGCACCCAGTCCTTCTTCCAGCTCGCGGATCGCGTGGCTCAGGGCGGGCTGCGACAGGCCGAGCCGCGCGGCGGCGCGCGAAAACGCACCCGTGTCGATCACGGCGGCGAAGCATTCGAGCTGGCGGATGCTGGGTTTCATGACATCTCCGGCAGGCGATCAGGGGGCGTGGCGCGGCTCATCTATAAGCCTCAGGTCATGAATGGCGCAGTTACTACCCGTTCGATGAATGAATACACCCCGCAACGCGCCACCCGATGCCCCGTGCGGTTGCTCAACGCCCACGGAAAAGGCCGCCCAGAACCCCCCGGACCACCGCCTGCCCGCTGCGCGAGCCGAGCTGGCGGGCGAAGGATTTCGCAAAGGCCTCGACCGGGGTTTCGCGTGTGCTTTTGCGGGCGCTCGAGGCGGGCGTGCGGGCGGTCCGGCCGCCCGGGGGCTCGTAGCGCCGCGCGTGGGCGAATTCGCGCGCCTCCTCGCTCTCGGCGCGGGCCAATGCGGCTTCGGCGGCCTTGGCGGCCTCCGCGGCGCGGCGGGCCAGCCGGTCATGGGCGGAATCGCTGTCGATCGGGGTGGCGTACTTGCCGGCAAAG
>CAZKSE010000251.1:0-5336 GCA_964555305.1 uncultured Rhodobacter sp.
TGGGCGGCCGGCTTCTCCCGGTCGGCAAAATTCAGGAAGACGAAGACCGGATCCTGCAGGCAGGCCACCAGGGACGGCGGGATTTTCGCAGGCACACGCGACGCCGCGTCGATCTCGCGGCGCGGGGCGCCCGGCGGGCAGGGGTCGGGATTCTCGATCCGTGACATCGGGATGGGTCGTCGTCCGCGCAATCTATCTGGACACTAATACTACATTTATGCGGTATTTATGTCCAGATACAAAGTAGCGGGCTGTCGCAGGGCGGTCGCCAGGCTTCGGGCTTACGCCGGCGCAGGCTCGGACTCGCGCGACCACTTGCGCCAGTTGCGCAGCGAGATCACCATGTTGATCGTGTTCGCGGCAAGGAAGCCGTATTGGCCGGCGATCAGGGCGGTGGCGAAGGCGAAGGTCACGCTGATGCAGATCAGCAGGAAGCCTTTCGGATTGCGGTTACCCACGATCCAGGCGCCCCAGAAGCCCAGGGCCATCGAGGCCCAGTCGAGCCCGTAATACGTTCCGAAGATCAGTTCCAGCATGGGGCGCACTCTCTACTTTACAGGATTTTCGCATGGGTTGAGTTAAGGGGGATTTTATTCTGCCGGTTCAGTGGACCACTTTCCGGTCTCCGACCGGATAAAGCCGGGATAGTCGCCGTCGCGCTCCAGCCGCGCGCGCGAGGGCGCGATCCAGTCGAGCTCGGTGCGCGCCGCCGGCCGATCGAAGCGCCAGACGAACCAGGCATAGGCCGTGGCCGTGCTGCCCCGCGGGTCGATCCGCTCGCGAAACATCGGCAGCCGCTCGGCGAATTGCAGCACGAGGGCAGGGCGCTGGTCGCGGAAAATCGTGCTGTAGCGCTCACCGCCTTCCAGAAACGCGATACGCAGCAGCAGCGCCGCGCCCTGGCGGCTCGTCTCGCGTGCCCGGCGCAGGAAATCCGCGGCGAGATTGAAGGGCGGATTGGTGATGGTCCAGTCGACCTCCTCGAGCGGGCCGATGCCATGAAGGTAGTCGAAGACCGGGTAGCCCGCCCCGTAATCCTGGACATCGCTCGCGACGACCCGGCCGAAACTCTCGGCGAGGGGGCGGGCCATGAAGCCGCGGTTCGCCGCGGGCTCGCGGACCGCCAGGTCCACCATTCCACCGAGCCGATCCTCCAGGACCTCGCACAGGGCGCGCGTGCCCCAGGAGGGGGTGGGAAAGTCGTCGAGACTGGCGCGGGCCTCGACGCGTTGCTGCATGACCGCCGAGCTGCGGTTCTGGCGGGACTTTTTCGGCGCCTTGCCTGGCCGGTCCTCCGGCAGATCTACCGGATCGAAGAGCAGGGATGGGGATGCGGTCTCGGCCATGCCGCCCTCACGCGGCGCGCCGGCGGTGCGCACGGAGGCTCTCGCGAACCGCCATGAGTTCGATGGCCGAGTGCAGCAGCGCCCGTGCTGCGGAGGGGTGGTCACGGGTCGCGGCAAGCCGCGGATCGGGGATGGCGATCAGGACGTTCCATACCTGCAGGCCAGGGATCCACGTCATGACGATCTCGGCGGCGGGCATGAGGGCCCGCACGAAGCGCTCGGCCGCATCGAAGTCGTGCACCAGGCCACAGCCAACGGTGTCGCGCTGGCCCCAGAGCTCGGAGATCCGTCGCTCGACGGCCTCGGCATCCAGGTCATGGCCGGCGATGTCGTCGTGGAGGCGCTGCCAGGTGATCTGCATTGGAGGCTCCTGAGAGTGTAGAGAGGACCGATGCTCTACTTTTTCACAGGATACCGTTCTGGAAATGTATAAACAAGAAAATTCGCATTTTTCCCCAGCGCGTTTCGATCGAAATGATCGGATGCGTCAGATATCGACGCCGCGCTTGTTCTTCGTGCCGATATTGGGCTGGGCGCTGCGCCGGCGCTGCTCCTCTTCGCAGGCCAGGATCACATCCCAGATCCGCGTATCGGCCAGCGCCTGGACGTCGACCTCGGAACCCTCGACCCGAAGACTGCAGGCCGGGTTGTTGGGATTCCCGAGGGTTACCTGGGCGGAGCCGATCTCGACCATCTGCTCCTTCATGCCGACCATCTCGGTATGGAGAAGAAAGATGGCGCCGAAAGCGGAGCTGGCAATCGCCACCAGGGTGCCGCCCCGGAATACCTTCTGGATCACACTCATCATCGAACACTCCCCCGGGCCGTTCGGGTGTCGTGTCCCGGCGGAGCGGCCCGTGCCTCGGGCCGGAACTCCTTTTTATCTATCACGCATTGCGGGCTTATCTACCGCGCATTGGTGCGCGAGAGGCCGGAAATGCCGAAATCGGAGGGTCGGAAGCGGAAGTGTTCAGCCTGCGCGCGTTCAGTGAGCGATGCGCTCAACCGGGGATAGGGCTGGCGCCAGGTGGCCTGCGTCGGCATCGCGCTCACGGCGCTGTTCGCGCTCCTCACGCCAGATCACGTAGAGGCCGCGGGGGATCAGCGCCATGACGAACAGGAAGCCAAGGGCGTTAAATAGCAGGATCGGCGTCAGGATCACCTGAGCCAGGATCGGGAGGCCAAGAAAGAACTGGAACATCGGGAACTCCGGCGGTGAAACTGGCAAAGGCAAGCGGATTGAAGCGCTGTGGACGATTTTATAAATTTTTCACACACACGACAATCGGTTTTTCAGCCGATCTGGAGGTCCTCGTCAGCCTCCTCGATCTCTTCCGCGGGAGGGCGTGCCCAGAATTGACCGTAGAGCCGCGTCTCGATCGCTTGGATGCCTTCATGGAAGCTTTTTGCCAGGACCGGGCTGGTCGAGATATTCGTATGCGACCAGGTGGCGCGCATGGCATGCCATGCGATATCGAGGACCGGGGAAACCTGTCGCGTGTTGGTCTCGAAAGGATCTGCGGGCTTCAGCATGGCGTCGAGGTCGCGAACGGCCTCGGTTAGTGGAAAATTCGCGAGAGGCGATTCCGTGACGTTGGAATGGATGCGCGCTTCGCGCAGCAGGTTCAGCACCGACCGAAGCAGGTCGAGATCTTCTTCGGTCTGGGTGAAGTCCCGCATAACACGCGCCTCTTATTCTCACACCGCGCCAGCGTAACGCAGGGGGCTGAAATCCCCAAACGCCAATCAGGTCAATAGTATTGACGCATTGTTAAAGCAGAGTGTGCTGAAACGGCACAGGATTCGGGATGTCTGCGACGATCCGCCGCGGGAACCGGAGTGGCCTTGTCGCCGAGGTGCCCTATAGCAAGCCCCTGCGCGCGGCCCGTTCCAGCAGCATGCGGGCCGAGGAGGGCTGCCATTTCGTGCGCCCACGCGGCGTGCGCTCGCGCATCGCCTCGAGCCGGTCGCAGATCCCCTGCAGGGTGATGTCCGGATCGGAGCCCTTGATTGCCGCGACGATCACCAGGAGCCGGTCATCGCCGATCTGCCGGGGTGCCCGGCCGAGCACGGTCTCGGGCAGCAGGCCATCGCGGACATAGGCGCGCACGGCGCGCATCAGTCGCTCGATGCGCCAGGGCGTCTCCTCGGCGGGCAGGCCGGCATTGACGAGGCGCAGAATATCCTCCCAGGCCATCTGCGGTCGGTGCCGGCGCACCAGCGGCACCCAATGCGGGGCGGTGGCGGTCAGCTTCTCGAAATGCGCCTCGGCGCGGGCCGCGGTCACCTTGCGGATCGCCGCCGGGTCGCGGGCGCGCAGGCCGGGATTGCCGCCGATTCGGCCCTTGGCCTGGGCGCTCTGCAGCCCCGCCTTCGTGCGCTCGCGGATGAGCGCGCGCTCGAACTCGGCCGCTGCGCCCAGGACCTGGAGCGTGAACTTGCCCTGCGGGGAGGCGGTGTCGATCGGATCGGAAAGCGAGCGGAAGAAGGCGCCACGCGCCTCCAGAATCTCGATGATCTGCAGAAGATGCGCGAGCGAACGCGCCAGGCGGTCGATACGCACGACGATGAGCGTGTCGCCCTGGCCGATCCCCGAGAGGAGACGGCCGAGCACCGGCCGCGTGCGGCTGCCGCCCGAGGCGTATTCCTCGTGCACGATCTCGCATCCCGCCGCCATCAGCGCCTCGCGCTGGGGCCCGGCATTCTGCTCCTCGGTCGAGACGCGCGCGTAGCCGATCTTCGCCATGGGTCAGTCGTAGATGAGCGTGACCGGCTTGGCGCCGATCGGGTGGAAATCGGGAAAGGCCTCGGCGAACGGGATCATGTCGCCGTTCTCGTCCTCGACCTCGAAATTGTGCAGCGCTTCGGGAAAGAGCTGCGCGCCGGGCGCCGTGCCGGTCTCGGCATCCTCGGCCTCGCTCCACCAGATCCCGCAGACGAGCGGACGCTTGGGAATGATGACCTCGCGTGTATAGAGCGTGACCGCGGCATTGAACCAGTCGAGCGGGTCGTGCCAGCGGCCGAGCCGCTTCAGCGCCAGGGGCTGCAGCAGGAACCCCTCGCCCTCGGTCACCATCGCGGGATCGCCGCAATCGCGCGTGGCCTCCTCCCGCGTGCGCCGGGTGCTGTCGCGCAAGGCGCGCGTCTTCGGGTCGATCCAAGCGGCCTGAAAGACCGGACATGGCAGCAGGTAGCGCCGCGCCATCGCCCAGGCGCGGATCTCGTCGATGCAATCGGGCGTGAAGGCGAGCGCATCGAGCCAGAGCGCGGTCGGATTGACCAGCACGACCTCCGGCGCGTTGGCGCCCGAGATCCGGCGCCAAGCGTCCGGACAGTCGGACACGGCGATCGCCGGCCCGTCGCGGCTCGGTGCGAGATCCTCGCGGGTTCGGTCCAGGTGGCCGATATGGATCACCCGGTCGCGGCGGATTGTCTTGATGAAGGGCATGCGGTGTCCCGTCCCGTGTTCCGGCGCTGATTTTCGCACGAGAATACGCATTTCCGGCGCCCGTTGCAATTCAATCAGTCAATAAAAAACGGTCGATTGCAAACGCAGGCAAGGGGCCGACCGGCGCGAAACCGGCGCTCTCTCTCGTCGACCTCGTGTCTGGCCGGCGCCCCAATGCCCAATGAAATCGACGAGAGCGCGGCCAGGGGACGCGTCTGGCCGTTTTCGGCCGGATTCAACCCGATTTCTCGGAACGAGGCCCTGGGGCCCGGACATGAGGTGTGGGGTGGCCCTTTCGGAAAACCCCGCAGTGCTGGTCAAAAAGTCTTGCTTATGCAACTATAAAAAGAACTTGGCTTACCCTGTGGATGAAAAGTGACTATCGAACAGGATGAGAATGAGGCTGATCTCTGGTTTCTGCCCGGTCCGGTGGAAGAGGAGCCGGATTTTCTCCCGCCGGGCCCGCGTGCGGAGCCGGGGGCGTCGGAAGCGCTCGCGCCCTGGGTGGCGGCCGAGGCCGGCGCGGCACGCGGGCTTGCGCA
>CAZKSE010000252.1:0-5316 GCA_964555305.1 uncultured Rhodobacter sp.
GATCAGCGCCGCCAGCTTCACCAGCTCATGGCGTAAGTCGATCATGTCGGTGAGCTGCGCGCACTACGGTGATCCGGCCACGGATTCCATGAGCATCCGGCCACCCATTCCATGGCGATCCTGCCACCTGTTCCACGAGCATCCGGCCACCCTCGTGTAAGGTCCTGCGGGGCAATCTGAAGCCGCCTATCGTGCTGCGTTTCGACGTGGACGGGGGCGAGATGCGAAGGTTGCCGATGAGGAAGATCAAGGATGTATTGCGGCTCTATGCAGCTGGCCGATCCGCTCGCCAGATCGGGCCGAGCGCCGGTGTGAGCCGCAGCACGGTGGCGGACTACCTGCGCCGCGCGGAGGCGGCGGGCCTGTCCTGGCCATTGCCCGAAGGGTTGGATGAGGACGCGCTGGAGCGGCGGCTATTTCCGCCTCTGCCGCCCTCGAAGGGGCGCCAGTTCGCTGAGGTGGACTGGGCGGCGATCCATCGCGAGCTGAAGCGGCCGGGCGTCACGTTGGCGCTGCTCTGGGACGAGTATCGTGGCCGGCACCCGGACGGCTACGGCTATTCGGCCTTCTGCCAGCACTACCGCCGCTGGGTCGGTCGGCTCTCTCCCGTCATGCGCCAGCGCCATGCCGCAGGCGAACGGATGTTCGTCGACTATTCCGGCACCCGGATGGCGATTATCGACCCGACCACGGGCGCGGCGCGTCCGGCGGAGATCTTCATCGCCGTGATGGGCGCCTCAAACATGACCTATGTCGAGGCAAGCTGGAGCCAGACGCTGCCGGACTGGATCGGCGCACACACCCGCGCCTTCGCCGCGTTCGGCGCGGTGCCTGCGCTGGTCGTGTCCGACAACCTGAAGTCCGGGGTAATCCGCGCCTGCTTCTATGAGCCCGAGATCAACCGCAGCTACGCCGAGATGGCCACCCATTACGGCACCGCCATTCTTCCGGCACGGCCCTACAAGCCGCGCGATAAGGCCAAGGTCGAGGCCGCCGTGCTGCTGGTCCAGCGCTGGATCATCGCGCGACTGCGCAACCGGCGGTTCTTCAGCCTTGATGAGCTGAACGCGGCGATCCGAGAGGAGGTCGCCCGTCTGAACGGCCGCGTCAGCCGCCACCTCGGAGCGTCGCGCCAGCAGCTCTTCGAGACGGTCGACCGCCCCGCGATGCAGCCGCTGCCGCCGGAACCCTTCGTTCATGCCGACTGGCGCCGCGCGACGGTCGGGATCGACTACCACGTCCGGCTCGAGGGCCACCATTACTCGGTGCCTCATGATCTGATCCGGCAAAAGCTCTGGGCGCGGCTGACCGCCGGCTCGGTCGAGATCTTCCGCGCCGGCAAGCGCGTGGCCTGCCACCGGCGCGCCGCTCCGGGCGATATGGGCGCGACCACGCTGAATGACCATCGACCTGCCAGCCATCGTCGTCACGCCGAGACGACGCTCGAGAAGCTGCGCGAAGGCGCGGCCCGCATCGGCCCCGCCACCGCCATCCTGATCGACGTCATCCTCCGCGACCGACCCCATCCGGAGCAGGGCTTTCGTTCCTGCCTCGGCATCCTGCGGCTGTCCCGCAGCTACGGACCCGACCGGCTCGAGGCCGCCTGCGATCGCGCGCTCGCGATCAACACCCGCACCATGGCCTCGGTGAAGTCGATCCTCATCAACCGCCTCGATGGCCGCCCCCCGGACCGGCCACCAGAAGCCTCGCCGATCACCCACGCCAACATCCGCGGCGCCAAGTTCTTCCACTGAACCGAAGGAGACGACCCTTGCTGACCCACCCCACCCACGAGGCGCTGAGTGCGCTGAAGCTCGACGGCATGGCCGAAGCTTTCGCCGAACTTCTTGCGCAAGACAGCGGCCGGAGCCTCGACCCCGTCGCCTGGATCGGGCTGATGCTCGACCGCGAGCAGGCCCGGCGCGGCACCCGCCGCTTCCAGTCGCGTCTGCGCGCGGCCAACCTCCGCCACGGCGACGCCTGCATGGAGGATGTGGACTACCGGACGTCCCGCGGCCTCGACCGTGCGCTGTTCCAGAGCCTCGGCGGCCCCGACTGGATCGACCGGCACCGCTCGGTGCTGATCACCGGCCCCTGCGGGGTCGGCAAGTCCTGGCTGGCCTGCGCTCTCGGCCATGCCGCAAGCCGTGCCGACCGCACCGTCCTCTATCATCGGCTGCCGCGGCTCTTCTCCGACCTCGAACTGGCGCGCGGCGACGGGCGCTTCGACCGGCTGTTCCGCAAGATTGCCCGCGTCGACCTTCTGATCCTCGACGACTGGGGCCCTGACCGCCTGGGCGCCCAGCAGCGCCGCGACCTGATGGAGATCGTCGAGGAGCGCTACGGGCGCCGCTCCACCATCGTCACGAGCCAGCTGCCCGTGGAGACCTGGCACGATGTCATCGGCGAGCCCACCTTCGCCGACGCCATCCTCGACCGGCTGGTTCACAATGCCTACCGCATCGCCCTCGATGGACCGTCGCTGCGCAAGACCGGCACCGACCGCGCCGGGGCCAGCCAATGAGCATGACCTCCACCCCAGGTTGCCCACCGGTCCCTCCCACGCGCCCGCCACCGCCAGCCTCGTGGCGGGCGCGGCGCCGGGCGCGCGGGTCCCTCCCGTGGATAACCCTCCGCGCCACCAAACCCCTTGACCGCGGGCACCAAAATCCAGAATGAAGAGAAGCCCCGCAGGCCCCTCACGAGGGTGGCCGGATGTTCATGGAACGGCCGGCCGGATGCTCGTGGAACGGATGGCCGGATGCCGTGGAATGCGCAGGTGAGCCGCGGGCGCAGCAGATCGTCCTGTTCCGGCCGCCGGGGTTTCGCCTTCATCGCACCACCCGAAATCGCAGGGTTCTCGACGGAATCCTACAAAACCATGCAATTCAGCGCCAGGAAAATAACCAAATTCCTACGTGAAATCAGTTGAATGCGCATTGTTCAGGCCGAACTGCGTAGCAACGCTGCCTGCTCACGGTGAATGCGAGCACCGATCACGCAAGAGACCGTCAGCAGGTCGAGAACGCGGGTCTGGCTCGCAACGTCAATTTTGGGCAAGTGGCCGCGCGTCGCCTTCCAATCGAGTGCGATATTCTCATCGCGTCTCAGCGCCTCACGCAGACGCGCCACCAGATAAACCTGATTGGGGTGGGCATCACGCCCACGGGTCAGCATCTCTCCAGCAGCATGAAGGATCACCTCCTTCTCCGTATCGCCGAATGCATCCGCGTTCTGGAAATGCGCCGCGATCAGGTTGTCGACGGCGAACGGTCCAAGCGAGCGTAATTGGGCCTCCGTCATGATGCGTCCAATGATATAGGCGTTCCACAAGGCATAGAGCGGGCCTGCAATCAGTGGGACCACGCCGCGCACCGCCACGCGTGCAGCCACCCTGCGCAGGAAAACACGCAAGATGAAGCTACTGACCCCAACCTTCAGCTTGTATGCGATGTTGAGCGCCGTGAGCTTCCAGTTTGAAACATGCGCATAGGGGTCGATCCCGTAGATCTTGACCTGCGGGCTGGGGAATTCCAGCGCGGCGCGCGCCAGGCTGTGCGCAAAGAGGCCGCGTTCATGACCTTGCGACATCGACAGGCCGGCATATTGCGTGACACGCTCGATCCCACGTAGAGCCAGCACATATAGAAGCGCGATCTCGATCGCACTAATGAGACCAGCAAAAGCGTAGAAGAGCATCCAGTACGGCAGCGCCTCACGCCAGCCGACGTTATCCATGCCGTCAAAGATGCCCTGCCGCACCCAGATCTCGGCGCCCCCGATCACTCCGCCTGAGACGATCCCGGCAAGAGCCGAAAGGCCAATGATCCTTCTTCGGAGACGCCTGATCTTCTGCACGCGCTCGCGTGAGGAAAAGACGCCCGCTCCGATCGCCGCGCTGCGGTGCGTGAGGTAGGCCGCAAACCTACGCTCCAGCGTGTTCGGGTCGGGCGAGTATATGTCAGCAGCTGGCACCTTCACCTCATTGAACCTTCGGGCACGCGGGGTTCGGCCCGTCTCCTCAATTCGTCCGCAAGGCGCTTCGATGCCGGGGAGAAGCTATCCCACCTTCTCGCCCAGCGTATGCTCCACCCAGAGCTTCTGTACCGCAACCATGGCTACAATCGTGAGTGGGGCTGCAAGTATCAGTCCCGTCAGGCCGAAGATGAGCCCGAGAAGCACTTGCACGGCGATCAGAAGCGCTGGCGCCACATCGACAGCCTTTTGCTGGATCATCGGCACGAGGACATTTCCCTCGATATTCTGAATGAAGATGTAGCCCGCCAGCACGATCAGCCCTGTCTGCATGCCCTCGGCGAACCCTACCGCAACGATCGGAACCGTGGCGATCAGGGGGCCGAGGACCGGGATGAAGGTCAACAGCGCCGTCAGCACCGCGAGCACAAACCAGAGCTCGATGCCGAGAACGAAGAGACCGAGCCCGACCGTGACCCCGAGAAGTGCCATGGACGCAAGCTGACCGAGAAACCACCACCGTAGCGCATAAGCGATCGCGGATAGCGTGTCTTCCGCCACCAAACGCCTGTCCGGCGGGATGAGGCGTATCGCGCCAACCCTGTAAAGGGCGGGGTTCGCAGCGAGGAAAAGTGTAAGAACGATCAGAATGATGAGGCTCGACAGGGCGCCGATCGCAGACATCCCGAAGGTCATGACATAGCCCGCCATGTCGCCCGCTACACTGGCAAGACCCGCCTCCTCATCGTCCATCTCCTCCATTGCGGACATCACGCCCACCTCGGCAAGCCAGGCCTGGGCCTGCTCGACGAAGTCGAGCATTCTCTCTCGCAGCTCTTGAAACTGCTCGACAAGGCGCGCAGCGCTCAGCACCATTGCACCGACAATGATCGCCACAATGCCCACCACTACACCCACCAGCGCCCAACCGCGCGCCACAGACAGTCGCGCCGCGGTCGCCCGCGCTGCTCCGTCGAGCCCGACCGCAAGCAGTACCGCGGCGAAAACAAGAAGGAGCACATCGCCGAGCAAGTAGGCCAGCAGAAGAAGCCCCGCCGTTAGAAGGATCGTTTCAGTCCTGATGAAGCGCGGCGCGGCCATGCTACCCTCCCTGCGGTTGCGGCACGGTTTCGCGCCTTTGATCAGCCGCAAAGGACTTGAAGAGGGTTAGCAGGCTTTCGCGGCGAAGAAGATACGTCAACACAGGTGAGAACAGCCTAACCGCCGGCCACCAGGGGCGCACTCTCTCACCGGCACCCAAATCCTGCCCCATCGATTCGATATTCATTAAAGCATTTCGGCGGAAACTTGAATCGCAGGATTCCCAGCGGCTTTTGTTTG
>CAZKSE010000253.1:0-5281 GCA_964555305.1 uncultured Rhodobacter sp.
ACCGCCGCAGCAGGTTGCCGCGCTCAAATTGCGCTGTAACGAAGGCAAGTCCGATAGCCCAATGACCGGCGAACGCCACTTCGACGCCGGAGCGTGTAAACACCACCACCTGCGTCAACGCGAGATCGTCAAGAGCCGCCGGGGGCTCCGGGTGCAGGGTCTCCAGCCTCGAAAACATGCATGGATGGCTGTCGCGTTGCAAGGGGTCTATGATGCTGTAGGGAATAGCGGCTTGATGAAAGTCCGCGTGATCTGGTGCTCATCAATGGCACGCGTGGCCCCTTTCTCTGCCATATCGGACCCTGGACCGCGGCAGCGGTCTACTGATCAACCGCAACTCAAATTGGTCGCGAAAATTCTACGGTCGCGCCCTGTCAATTCCGGTAGGATTACCGCAGATCGCCTGACCCTGGCGATCAGTTCGACACCGCCGTGTTGATCCCGGTCAGGATGTCATCCGTGGTGACGCTCGCGCTGAAGGCCACACGACGCGAGCGGCCCGGATCTTCAAGTCCCGATGCGTCGAGAATGGGCCGCGAGGAGGAGTAACCGACGGCGGTTGCGCGTTCACGCGCCCAGCGGCCGGTTTCGCCTGAACCCAGATTTTCCAGGCAGTGACGCAACACCGCCGCCGCGCGCTGCTGGCTGAGGTTGAGGTTGTTGAAATAGGCCACCTCGGGTGCGACCCCGATCCAGTCACTCGAGGCGTGCCCCTCGATGCGGACCTCTTCGACATCGAAGCCGAGCCCCCGCATCGCCTCGAACCAGGGCAGGCAGGCCTCGGCGAGGAAATTGCGCAGCGCCGGCGTTGGGGTCGAAGAGCCTTGAGTGAAGAGGATATCGTCCGGGAAGGTGATGATCCCGTCCTCGTCTATCTGTCCGCCCAGTCCCTCGACCAGATTCCCGATGGCGGAACGGGTTGCGCCGGAAAGCGCGCGCTGACGCGCCAGGCGCTGACCGAGCCGCTCGCGAATGTCCTCGCGCAGCGCGTCGACACCGGCGAGGTCGGCGGGTTCAAGCCGGGCGGCGAGCGCCAGGGCGCGGCGGATATCCTCGGGCGTCGCACCGTCCTCGAGGATAGCCACGATATCAGCGATACTCTGCTCGTTGGGGGCAAGCGAGACGAACTCAAGAAGCTGCGCGCGCTCTTCGGCACGCCAGACCGTCGTCGCTTCGACGAGGCGGCGCAGATCCGCCTCCTTCATCATCTCCAGGCGCCGGGCGATCTCTTCCAGGTTCTCGGGCCCGTCGAAGCCCTGCCCTTCGAGCGCGCGGGCGAGCCGCAGCCGCCCGTCCTCGGCCATTTCCACCAGGCTTGCGCGCGCCTCGGGGCTGAGTTTGCTGAGTTCCCTCAGATCTGCCATTCGGGCGATTTCGCGCTCCAGCTGGCGGTTCTCGGCAAGCGCCGTGCGCAACTCGCGCTCCATGGTCTGCCGGTCGCTGTCGCTCTCGTAGCGCCAGAGGGCCAGAAGCATCAGAAGTGCGAAGGCGATCAGCATGAAGGCCTCGGCCACCGTCAGGCCCATGATGGCGCCGCGCCGGTAGTTGCGGTCGGAATCGAGAGGGGAGGGGCGGCGTGGCATGGCTCAGCCTTAATCGGTTCCGGTGCGTGAGAGGCCCGCGAAATCCGCGCGCACCTGACCGAAGGCGGGCGAGTCGTCGGACGACTTCGGTGGGTCAGTATTGTTCATGTCGGGGGCGGCGTGCTGCTCTTGACCAGTCGCGCCCGCCCCGGGCATGTCGTATGGATCGTTTTTGTCGTCTCTCTGCCCCATCATGCGACTTGCGGCCTCGATGCGGCGTGCCGCCTCCTCGAGTGCGACGACCGGGCGCTCGAGGGCCGGGCCGAGCTTGCGCAACGAGAGGGCCGCCTCCGCCTGGCGCGCGGCCGCCTCGACATCGGCAACGGCGCGGGAGACGCCGCCGGATATGTCCGTCGCGGCCGCCTCGACAGCCTCCGAAGCCTTGGTGGCATTGCGGGTCGCGGTTCGCAACAGCTCGCTCAGCGCCTTGAGGGCGTCATGCGCCTCGCTTGCCTCCGATGCCGCGGTCGAGATCCGGGCGGCCTGGCCTGCGGCCTCCCTCTCCTGGAGTTTCACGGTCGCCTCGGTGATGACGCGAAGCCGGTCAAGGCTCGTCCCCACCTCGCTGCGCAGCTCGCTCAACACCTCGTCGATGCTGGCCTTGAGATCCCGGGTGATGATCGCCGATGATGCGGCCATCAGATCCTTGAGGGTCGCCGAATAGTCTTCGGTCGTGCGCAGCATGCGGTCGCGATGGTCCTTGTGAAACGTTTCGTTTGCCGCCTGGATGCGGGTGTTGGTCTCGCCAGCCAGCTGGATAGCTTCGGTCGAGAAGGCCTTCATCTGTGCCACACTCTCGGCCAGTCGCAGGCGGAACTCGCGACTGGCATCGTTGAGCTCGAGCCGCGCGTGCCGGTCGCGGGCGACGACATCGGTGCGCAACTGCATCATGAAGACCCGCAGGAACACCCCGATAATGGTCGAGGACAGCGCCACGCCGAAGCCCGCGATGACGTCGCGCAGGATGCCGACCTCGGTGCCGGTACCGGTCATCTGGTAGAGCGTCGCGCCCAGAGAGATCAGCGTGAAGATGAAACCCAGGTAATAGCTGTTGTCGCCGATGGTTTCCGGCTCGAGAGCGAGATTGCGATTGGACCAGGTGGCGAGGGCATAGCTCACGAGAACGCCGCCAGCGAAGAGTGCCGCCCACCAGGGCTCGATGTCGAACTGCTTGAGCCAGACAATCCCCACGGCCCCGACGATGAAGGCGGCGGCGAGGAAGACCTTGTCGAGGCTTTCCCGGGTGCGTGTGCCGTGTATCTGTTGCGGGCGCGCCATCAGGTTACCTCCTACAAGTCACCGATTGTCCGGGCGCTCACGTCCGCGCCCTGGTAGTCGAAGTATCTTACCCAGAAGTGCTCCACCGCCCCGGGATCACGGATCGCCGGCTCGTCGCGCGGCAAGCGCAGGATCTCCACGTCGACGCCGTGCAGGTTCCTGCCAAGACGCGCGAAATCGCGCGAGGCTTGGAGGTCCGCCCATTCCTGGCCGCGGTAGAAGCTCACGACATCGCTGTTCTGGAGCATGTCTGAGACGATGACGATGCGACGCGGGCGCCGGTCGGCCCCGCGCAGCTCATCCTGGACGAGGAGCGGGGTTTCGGCGACGAGCGCCTGGAGCGACTCCATGATCGGCGCACGGCTGGCGATGATCAACTCCACCCGCCGGTTCTGCCGGCGACCGGCGTCGCTGTCATTGCCGGCGACGGGCTCGAGATAGGCGCGACCGATTGTGCGGATGCGGTCGCGATCGGCGCCTGCACGGGCGAGGATCTCCGCCACCGCGCCGGCGCGTGCCTCCGAGAGCGCCTGGTTAAGCTCCAGCGCGCCGACATTGTCGGTATGCCCGACGATCTGCACCGTGGTTTCCGGATGCTCGGCGAGACTGCCGGCAATGGCGGTGAGATAGCGGTCGGTGCCGGCGCGCAGCTCTGCGCTGCCGGAATCGAAGGTGATCTGCTCGGGCAGGGTGATGACCAGCTCGGTGCCGGTATTGACCACCGTGGCGCCGGTGTCAGCGAGGCTCGCCTCGATATCGCGTTGCTGACGCAAGCGCGCCGATGCGCCGCCTTCACCGACGCCGAGAAGGGCTGTGAGTTCGCGCTCGACGGGCTCGGCGAAGCGTTCCTCGTAGCGCTGACCGACCATGGCGGGATTGCCGGTGGCGGCCTGGGTCTCCGCCGCGGAGGCGGGCTTGCAGAGCGCGAGCCGCGCCCCGCGATCGGCCTCCCGATCGCTGACCGTGCCGAGCGAGATCATCGTCCCCCTTGGCGCCGAGGCGATGACCTGGGCGAGTTCATGGCGCAGTCGCGCGTCCTGCGCGCGGCTGAGTAGGCCGGAGCCGTCGATCAGGATCGCTGTAGCGCCGACCGGACCGTCGTCGGGGCAAAGCGTGGCCGCGTCAATGCCGGGGCGCTGATTGACCGACCAGGCAGCGTAACCCATCGCGGCAAAGCCGGCGACACTCAGCGCGATGAGGTAACCCCAGAGCAGCGGCCGTCCGCCCCCGCTCCGGGACCCGCGTCGCGGGGTGCGGCGTCTGACCTGGCGGCGCGCCATTTACGACTTCTCTTCCTTGCCGGCGACCACCGACAGGCGCTTGGGCCGGTCGTTACCCTCCGGCTCCGCGGCCTCGAGCCGGGTCGCGCGGGCGCGGGCGGCCTCGCGCTCACGGCGCGCCTGGGCGGTATCCTGAGCCTGGTCCTCGAGGTCGCTCACCTTCGGCAATTCGCGGATCGCCCGGTCGTATTCCGCGCCGATCGCGGCGATCGCCTCGTCGATGATCCGGCCGATCGCAACCCGTTCCTTCTCGGCCTCGGAGAGGCGGCCCGTATCGAACTCGGGTTCGACATATTCGCTGAACCGGTAGGCGGCGTTGAAATGCGCCGGCGCCGGCTCCTCGCGGGCTTCGCGGTTGGCCTCCCGGTAGTTCGTCAGAAGCACGTTCACCTTCAGGTCGCACTGGTCGAGGAAGGCGCGCAGATGCGCGCGCAAGGCGCTGTGGCCATGCGCTGCGTCGATCGCTTCGCGCAGGTTCGTGTTGACCGCGTCGCGGCCCTCGTTGAGCGCGTCGATCGCCGCGTCGCGCTTGTCGGTGATCGCATCGATCGTGGCCTGGAGCTCGTCATTGTAATCCGCCCGAGCGCCGCTCATAGTCGCCTCGACATGGGCGTAGCCCGGGTAGGGGTCGAAAGAATGATAGGCCTTGAACGCGGTGAAGATCGACACGACGAGGCCGATGAGAACCAGCAACCACGACATCGCGCTTTCCACGCCGTAGGGCAGGGCGATGAAGGCGGCGTAGGCGGTTCGTGCTGCCGCCTCGAGTGTCGGCGCGCCGTCGAGGGCGTCGCGCAGGTGACCGACGACGAGGTTGAAGATCACGGCGAAGGCCACGAAGGCAAGGAGGGTGAGGAGGCCCCTGAGTTTGCCAAGGATGCGCGCATGGTTGAGCCAGCGGATCTGCCCGCCGAATAAGGCCGAGAACGCGATGTTGGCGAGTGCGATGATGGTCGCGAGAAGCGCCCCGCCCAGAAGGCCCATTTCGTGCGACGCGCCCAGGAGGCTGGAGTTCAGGCCGGCCTCGACAAGTGCAAAGAAGACGATGAGCGCGATCAGAGGGAAGAGGGAAGGGGCGTCGGAGGGACGCACGAGGTCGTTCTCCTCGCGAAACCGCAGCAGGTGGGCATAGGCATCGGT
>CAZKSE010000254.1:0-5274 GCA_964555305.1 uncultured Rhodobacter sp.
ATAGCGCCCCTCGGGGTTCAGGGCGCGCAACGCGGCGCTTGCCGCAGGCTCGCCCACCGCGTCATAGACCACATCGACGCCGCCCAGATCCTTGAACGCCGTTCGCAGATCCGCGTCGGTGCTGTCGATCAGCACATCCGCGCCGGCCTCGCGGGCGACGGCCAGTTTCTCGGGACCACGCGCGACGGCAACGACACGCGCGCCCATCAGCTTTCCGATCTCAACCGCCGTCAGCCCGACACCGCCGGCCGCACCCAGGACCAGCAGCGTCTCGCCGTCCTTCAGGCGCGCGCGATGGGCCAGCGCCACATGCGAGGTGCCATAAGCGACCACGAACCCGGCCGCGATCTCGAAAGGCATCTCGTCCGGGATCGGAAGGCAACGCGCGGCAGGAAAGCACCCCTGATCCGCAAGGCCCCCATGCCCGGCAAAGGCAGCGACACGCTGGCCGGGCACTAGCCCCGTTACGCCGTGTCCAAGCGCCTCGACCGTGCCGGCGACCTCCATACCCATCACGAACGGCAGGTCCGGCCTTTCCTGATACTGACCGCGCGCCATCAGCAGATCGGCAAAGTTGAGCCCGCAGGCCCGGATCCGCAGCCGAACTTCGCCATTTCCGGGTTCGGGGACCGGCAGGTCCGTCAGGCTGGGCGGCGTGTCGGTCGATGAGAGAACGAAGGCGCGCATCTGAACTCCTGAAGGTTGTTTGCGCGGAGTCTGACGTGGATCCGCGGCACTCGCCAGAATGCCGCCTGGATTACGCAACGTAAAGCCAGACACCATTTTGCGAGAAGGGGAGTCGCATTTCGCAAATACACGCGCAAGTTGATCGTAATTTATCTTGCATTTTGCGAAAACACGCAAAGATTGTTTGCTGTCTGCGGAACTCTCGCCCCGGTTTTATGGTTAACGTCGGTGTGAAGTTGGAGACAGCACCCCGTAATCCCCGCCAATCGACCCGAATGTCGTGAAAATGACGTTTTTTCGGGCCCGGCCCTGAAACTGGCACGAAACTTGCTTACTAGGCGAGTTGAGGCTCACGGCATACAGCCGGAGGCCTTGCTGAAGGACCAGTCATGAATAACGAGGAGACTAGCGTGAAACACCCTGTAGATGAGCATGTCGGCAAGCGCATCCGTCACTGTCGCTGGATGGTCGGAATGACCCAGCAGCAACTCGCCGATGCGGTGGGTATCAAGTTCCAGCAGATCCAGAAGTACGAGACCGGCATGAACCGCGTCTCCGCCTCTCGCCTGTGGGATATCGCCAATACGCTGAATGTTCCGGTCAGCTTCTTCTTCGAGGGCTTGGCGGCCGGCGATGACGCGCAGACCGAGCTGGACGCCGATATCCTCTCCAACAAGGAAGCACTGGAACTGGTGCGGACCTACTACACGATCCCCGAAACCCAGCGCCGCCGCTTGTTCGAGCTGGCCCGGGTACTGTCGGACGCCGCCTGAGCCGCGGCGTCCCGGCGCGCGTCTGCGCCTTGATCCCGGCACGTCGCGCAGGCTAGATGCTTGAGGCGGCGCGCCTGTGAGCCGCTCGGAAAGAGGGCTCGCAATGGTCGGCCGAATTTTCTCTGGCGCGTTGACCGCCGAACTCTGGCGGACGGCGCATGCCTTGGCCGACGCCGCACGTCCGGCGACGCTGCAACATTTCCGCAGCAAGGCGCTGGATGTGAGCAGCAAGAATGCGAAGCACTTCGACCCGGTGACCGAGGCCGATCGCGCGGCAGAAGCCGCGGTTCGCGCCACTCTCGGGCAATTGCGCCCCATGGATGGCGTGCTGGGCGAGGAGCTGGGCGCGCAAGCGGGTGAGAGCGGGCTGACTTGGGTGGTCGATCCGATCGATGGCACGCGCGGGTTTCTTTCCGGCACGCCTACATGGGGGGTGTTGATTGCGCTTGTGGATAAGGAGGGGCCGATTCTGGGCGTGATCGACCAGCCGTATATCCGTGAGCGCTTCTGGGGCGGGCTGGGCGAAGCGGCGGTCGAGGGGCCGAGCGGGCGGGTGGCGTTGGCGACCCGGGCGGCGCGGGGTCTGGATCAGGCGACGCTTTACACGACTTTTCCCGAGATCGGCACGCCGGCTGAGCGCGCGGCGTTCGAGCGCGTGCGCGACCGGGCGAAGCTGGTGCGCTACGGGATGGATTGCTACGCCTATGCGCTGGTCGCCGCCGGACAGGTAGATCTTGTGATCGAGGCGGGGCTGCATGTCTATGACGTTGCCGCGCCGATCGCGGTGATCGAGGCCGCGGGCGGGGTCGTTACGGACTGGCAGGGCGGGCCGGCGCATGGCGGCGGGCAGGTGCTGGCCGCGGCGAACCGGGAGATTCATGCCGAGGCGCTGGCACTGCTGAACGGGTGATCAGGGGCGTTGTCGGACGCTTTCGGGGCGCCTGACAGCGCATGATATCCGTGTGACAGGGTGTCGGACGGGGCGTAGGACTCGCGTAGGACAGACGTAGGACTCGCGTAGGACTCGGGCGCGCGGTCGGTTCACGACCTGGAAGGGACCCGGTTCGCCGCGAGGCGCGGGTCCGGAGGCCGGATCACGCCGCGGCGGGGCTGGCCGGTTTCCCATTGACCCAGACCGCGCGCACCGCCCGGTCGTCGCCCATCATGATCGTGGGAAAGAGCGCCTCCCAGATCGTATTGGCGCGCGCGGCGCGTTGCGCGATGGCGGGGGTCGAGGCGAGGTCGATGACGGTCAGGTCCGCCTCCATCCCCGGGGTCAGGTTGCCGATGCTATGGCCGAGACCCAGCGCCGCGGCCGAGCCCGCCGTCGCCAGCCACCAGAGCGCGGCCGGGTGCAGCGCCGTGCCCCTGAGTTGCGCCACCTCGTAGGCGGCGGCCATCGTGCGCAGCATCGAGAAGGAGGAGCCGCCCCCGATGTCCGTCGCCAGCCCGATGCGCTGCCCCTCGGCCTTGAGCCCGGCCATGTCGAAAAGCCCCGAGCCGATGAAGGTGTTCGAGGTCGGGCAATGGATCAGCGCCGCGCCCACCTCGGCCAGACGCGCGCGCTCGCGCGGCTCCAGGTGGATGCAATGGCCGAAGACCGCCCCCTGCCCCAGCAGTCCGAACCGCTCGTAGACATCGAGGTAGTCGCGCTCCTTCGGGAACAGATCGCGCACCCAGGCGATTTCGTCCGTCTGCTCGCTCAGATGGGTCTGCATGAGGCAGCCGGGATGCGCGGCCCAGAGCGCGCCCAGCGCCTCCAGCTGCTCCGGCGTCGAGGTCGGCGCGAAACGCGGCGTGATGACATAGGAAAGCCGGTCCAGCCCGTGCCAGCGGGCGATGAGCGCGGCGCTCGCGTCATGGGCCGATTGCGCGCTGTCGCGCAGCCCTTCGGGGGCGTTGCGGTCCATGCAGGTCTTGCCGGCCAGCGCCCGCATCCCCCGCGCCTGCGCCGCGGCGAAGACGGCATCCACGCTTTCGGGGTGGATGGTGGCGTAGCTGCACATGGTCGTGGTGCCATGCGCCAGCATCAGGTCGAGGCAGGTCTCGGCCGTGGCGCGCGCGAAGGCGGGGTCGGCAAAGCGCATCTCTTCGGGGAAGGTGTAGGTGTTGAGCCAGTCGATCAGCCGCTTGCCCCAGGAGGCAATGATCGCCGTCTGCGGGTAGTGGACATGCGCATCGACGAAGCCCGCCGAGATCAGCGCCGTGCCGTAGTCGTGAACGCGCGCGTCGGGATGGGCGCGGCGCAGGTCATCGGCGGTGCCGACCGCGGTGATCCGCCCGTCGGCGACCAGAACGCCGCCGCGGCTGTCATGGCGCGCCGCCTGCGGGCCGGTGAAAAAGGGATCACCGTCGAAGCCCAGTGTCTGGCCGACAAGAAGATCAGACATCGGGGCCCCTTTCTGCACCGTCTTCGGATCGCGGGCGTCTTTATCGCGCAGCCGTTTGCGCATAACAAGCATTCGGGTACGGGCCGAGTCGGGCGCGTTCATGCAGTGGCGGAGGGACCGATGAGCGATCACAGGGACGAAGACACCGCCCGCGCCGAGGCGCTGTTGCTGGCCGAGCGCGCCGAGGAGCCCACAGACGCCCCGGAGCTGGACGAGGCGCGCCTGGAGCGGATCCTGGACGCGGTCGAGGCGCGCGATGCCGCGACCGTCGCCGCCGAGCTGGAGCCGCTGCACGCCGCCGATATCGCCGATCTGCTGGAACAGGTCAGCGGGCCGCAGCGGCGCGCGCTTCTGGGGCTCTACGCGCTGGAGATCGACGGCGACATCCTGTCGGAGCTGGACGAATCGATCCGCGAGGAAGTGATCGACGCGCTGCCGCGCGAGGTTCTGGCCGAGGCGGTGCGCGAGCTGGATTCGGATGATGTGGTCGATCTGCTGGAGGATCTGGAAGACAGCGACCAGGCCTTCATCCTGGAATCGCTGGAAAGCGACGACCGCGCCGCGGTGGAAAGCGCGATGGCCTGGCCGGAGTATTCCGCCGGCCGCCTGATGCAGTCCGAAACGGTCACCGCGCCGCAGGACTGGACGGTGGGGCAGACGATCGACCATCTGCGCGCGATCGAATGGCTGCCCGACCAGTTCTACCACGTCATCCTGGTCGATGAGCGGCACCGCCCGACGGGGCATGTGACGCTGGGGCGTGTGCTGTCCTCGCGCCGGGACATCGCGATGGCGGACATCACCGAGGAGGAGTTCCGCACCGTCGAGGCGACTGAGGACGAGGCCGAGGTGGCCTACATGTTCAACAAATACCACCTGATTTCGACCCCGGTAGTGGACCCGGCGGGGCGGCTGGTCGGCGTGATCACCATCGACGACGCGATGAACGTGCTGGACGAGGAGCACGAGGAGGACATCCTGCGCCTGTCGGGCGTGGTGATGGAGGCCTCGGTTTCCGACAATGCGCTGACCACCGCGCGGCTGCGCCTGCCCTGGCTGGTGGTGAACCTGTTCACCGCCTCGCTCTCGGCGGTGGTGATCACCCAGTTCGAGGCAACGATCGAGGCGCTGGTGGTGCTGGCGGCGCTGATGCCCATCGTCGCCTCCACCGGTGGGATCGCGGGGACGCAGTCGCTGGCGGTGGCGGTGCGGTCGCTGGCGACGCGCAGCCTGACGCCGGCCAATGCCTCGCGGGTGGTCTGGCGCGAGCTGGGCGCGGGGATGCTGAACGGCGCGGGGCTGGCGGTGATCCTGGGGCTGGGCGGCTGGCTGATCTTCGGCGATCTGTGGCTGGGGGTGGTGTTGGGCATGGCGATGATCTGCAACCAGATCGTCGCGGCGCTGGGCGGCGTGCTGGTGCCGCT
>CAZKSE010000255.1:0-5266 GCA_964555305.1 uncultured Rhodobacter sp.
GGCGGCGGCGATGTTCACCTTCTGGATGTCGATGGCCCCCCCGGCGATGCCCCAGCCGAAACTGTCGCGCAGCCTCCGTTCCATGCCGTATTCGCGGGCATAGCCGTAGCCGCCCATCATCTGCATCGCGGCGGCGGTGACCTCGCGGGTGATCTCGTTGGCGAAGCATTTGGCGACCGAGGCCTCGTAAAGATCGGGAAGCCCGGTGCCCGCATTGGCGGCGGCGCGATGGATCAGCAGACGCGCGGCTTCAACCTTGGTCGCGATCTCGGCAAGACGGATCTGCACCGCCTGGAAATCGACGATCGGCTTGCCGAACTGGCGGCGTTCCTGGATGTAGTCCCTGACCTGTTCCAGCGCGCCCGAGGCGACGCCGAGCGCCATGGTGGCATTGCCCAGCCGTTCGATGTTGAAAAGGCCCATCAGCTTCGAAAAGCCGCCGGGGCCGACCAGCAGGTGGCTGCGCGGCACACGCACGTTGTCGAGCGTGATATCGGCCGAAGGCACGCCGCGAAAGCCCATCAGCTGCTCCTGCGCGCCGAAGCCCATGCCGGGCGTGTCGCGATCGACGAAGACCGCGCCGATCCCCTTGGCGCCGGGAATGCCGTCGAACCGACAGAAGACGACATAGCCCTCGGAATGCCCGGCGCCCGAACACCAGCGCTTGGTGCCGTTGAGAACGATCTCGTCGCCCTCGAGGACGGCGGTCGTGCGCAGGTCGGTCAGCGCCGAGCCGGCATCGGGTTCGGACATGCTGATCGCCACCAGCATTTCGCCTGCGACCGATTTCGGCACGACGCGCTGGCGCAGCTCGTCCGAGCCGAAGGCCTCGACGATGCGCACCGGGCCGGTGCAGCATTCGAAGACCGGAAAGGCCACGCCGACCGAGATCTTGGCGAACTCCTCCATCACGATCAGCGCATCAAGCAGGGGCAGGCCCAGGCCGCCATGTTCCTCGCGGGTGTTGATGCCCAGAAAGCCCATCTCGCCGTAGCGCCGCGTCCATTCGTGCGGGACGGGATGGCCGGTTTCCTCGACCTCGTCGGCCAGGGTGGGCAGCTCCTTGCGGGCGAAGGCGCGTGCGGTGTCACGCAGGGCGATCTGATCGTCGCTCAGTTGAAAGTCCATGTCTCATTCCTGTGGTGTGTATTCGAACCAGCCGTTCGAGATGACATTGACGTCGCGCGCCGAAACGCGGGCGCGGTAGGCCGCGCGCCCGGCCGCCTCGTGCCAGATCTCGACGCTGATCGTCTCGCCCGGGAAGACCGGGGCCGAGAAGCGCCCGCCGATGGCGAGGTAGCGTTCGGGGTCATGGTCGCAGCAGGCGGCGACCAGGGCGTTGCCGGCGATGCCGAAGGTGGCCAGGCCGTGCAGGATGGGCCGGTCGAACCCGGCCTTGCGCGCGGTGGCCGGGTCGCAATGCAGGGGGTTTTCGTCCCCCGAAAGCCGGTAGATCAGCGCCAGCTGGGGATGGGTCGGCATCTCGATGGTCACATCCGCCGGCCGTTCGGGCGTCGGATGCGGCGTCGGGGTCGGGCCGGCGCGTCCGCCGAAGCCGCCATCGCCGCGGCAGAAGACGGTCTGGCGCAGCGTGGCGATCAGCGCGTCGCTGTCGGCGTCGTGGATCGTGCGTTCGACATAGACCAGCGCCCCACGCCCTTCGCCCTTGTCGATCAGATCGACGATGCGCGAGCGGCCGACGATCGTGCCCGAGGTGGGCAGCGGGCGATGGAGCCGCGTGCTGTGTTCGCCATGCACGACGCGGACCCAGTCGATCCCGGTGTCCAGGTCGCGCATCCAGAAGCCCGGGTAGGCCAGGATATTGGCCATCGTCGGCACGGCCTGGAGCTTGGTTTCATCGACGTATTTCAGCTGGTTCTCGTCCAGCGGGTCGATCCCGGCGCCCAGGCCGAGCGCATAGAGGATGCAGGTGCGCGCATCATAGCTGTGGCGAATTTCGGGGAAACGCAGCGCCAGAAGCTTGTCCGGATCGATCGCCATGGCTCAGACCGGATCCCAGGAGAAGACATCCGCCGACCGCTCAAGCGGCGTGAACGACGGGCCGAAGGCGCCGGGAAGCTGCTCGGCCAGCGCCTCGGCCGTCCAGCCCTCGCCCCGGTGGAGCGAGCGGATGGGCCGGGGCTGGCTCATCAGGAAGACCTCGTTGTTGCGCACGGCAAAGATCTGGCCCGAGATGCCCGAGGCCCGGTCCGAGCCAAGGAAGGCCACCATCGGGGCGATCTTGGTGGGGGTCATCTGCTTTAGCTTCTCGACCCGGACCTTGTCGGCCTCGGTCTGGGTCGGGATGGAGCTGACCATGCGGCTGAAGGCGAAGGGCGCGATGCAGTTCGAGCGGACGTTGAAGCGCTGCAGATCCATCGCGATCGCGCGCGACAGCCCGACGATGCCCAGTTTCGCCGCCATGTAGTTGGCCTGCCCGAAATTGCCGATCAGCCCGGCGGTCGAGGTCATGTGGACATAGGCGCCGCTTTCCTGCTTGCGGAAATGGGGCGCGGCGGCGCGGCTGACATGGAAGGAGCCATTGAGATGCACATCCAGCACCGCCTGCCATTCCTTCGGCTCCATGCGGTGGAAGATGGCGTCGCGCAGGATGCCGGCGTTGTTCACCACCAGGTCGATGCGCCCGAAACTGTCCATCGCCTGCTCGACGATCCGCTGCGCGGCCTCCGGCTCGGCCACCGACTCGCGGTTGGCTGCCGCGGCGCCGCCCTTGTCGCGGATGCCGGCCGCGACCTCTTCGGCGACAGAGGGGTTCTCGCTCTCGCCGGTCAGCGTCACGCCGATGTCGTTCACGACCACCGCCGCGCCTTCGGCGGCGAGCCCCTCGGCGATGGCGCGGCCCACGCCCTGGCCGGCGCCGGTCACGACGGCGACCTTTCCTTCGAGTATTCCTGCCATTCGGATTGTCCTTCCGTTGTCTTTTCGCAGATCAGAGCGTGGCCGCGGTTCCGAGGATCGCGGTCGCCTGGCTCGACAGCACGCCGCCATTGGCATGGGCGAGGGCGAGTTGCGCATCGCGCAGCTGCCGGTCGCCGCCCTCGCCGCGCAGCTGCGCCACGCATTCGAGCAAGGTGAAAAGCCCGTACATGCCGGGATGATTGCACGAGAGCCCGCCGCCATTGGTGTTCACCGCCAGCCGACCGCCGGGGGAGATGCCCCCCTCGCGCACCAGCGCCGCGGCCTCGCCCTTGGGCACGAAGCCCAGATCCTCGAGAAACAGCAGCGTGCAGATCGAGAAGGCGTCGTAGACCATCACATGATCGATCTCGTCCGGGCTGACGCCGGCCATCCGGTAGGCCGCGCGCCCCGACTCGACGGCAGCCGTGCGGGTCAGGTCGGGCATGGCGGAAATCTGGCGATGGCTGACGGCAACGCCGGTGCCGAGCACATAGACCGGGGTCGATTTCAGATCGGCCGCGCGCTCGGCGCGGGTCAGGACCAGGGCCGCGCCGCCGTCGGTGACCAGGCAGCAATCGGCCTTGGTCAGCGGGCTGCTGATCATCCGCGCGGACAGCACTTCATCGAGCGTGAGGGGATCGCGCAGCATCGCGGCGGGGTTCAGTTGCGCCCAGGCCCGCGCGGCCAGCACGACATGGGCGAGATCCTCGCGGGTGGTGCCGTAGTCGTGCATGTGGCGCGCCGCGGCGAGGGCATAGCTGGACATCGGATAGAGCGCGCCGAAGGGTGCCTCGTAGGGCTGGGGGTCCGGCATCGAGGCGAGCTTGCCGCCCGCGCTGCGCTGGTTCGAGCCGTAGCAGACCAGCGCCACGTCGCAGAGCCCGGTTTCCAGCGCCGCCATCGCCGAGCGCAGGTGAAAGAGGAACGAGGCCCCGCCCACCATCGTGCCGTCCGCATGCCGCAGCGACAGCCCCAGCCGTTCGGCCACGTTGAGCACGGGCAGGCCGCTGCCCGAGAGCGCGCAATAGAGCCCGTCGACATCGGACATCTTCAGCCCGCAATCCTCGAGCGCGAGCACGGCGGCTTCCTGAAGCTGGTCGAAGGCGTTTCGCCCCGGCGCGTTCCAGCGGTTGGTGTTGCCGGCGCCGACGATGGCGGTCTTGCCGCGCAGGGGATCGGTCATGGGGAGGCCTCCTCCGCCGGCGTGAAGACCAGGAAATGGCCGTGATCGGGATGCTGGCGGATCTCTGCGCTCACACGGGCGCCGATCCCGGGCGCGCCGTCTGCCGCCCCCTCGATGCGCGACATCAGCCGCGGCCCTTCGTCGAGCTGCACGATGGCGACATTGCGGGTCCCGTCGCGGGTATGGATCTCGGTCAGGCTGTAGACATGCCCGGTTCCCGCAACCGGCACGAATTCCGGCCCGACCTGCCCGCAGGCCCGGCAGAGGACCGCCGGGGGAAACTGGTATTCGGCGCAGGCGGGGCATCTTTGCAGGCGGATCGCACCCTCTGCCAGGGTGTCCTGCCATTGCTGGTCGGGTCCGGGGCCGTCGAACCGCGGGTCGGGTGCGCTCATCAGCGGGCTCCAGTGGTGTGGATATGGTTCAGCACGTCGAAATCGAAGGCTTCAGCAAAGGGCAGTTCGGCTGCCGCGCGGGCGGCGGCGGCAAGGCGCGGGCCAAGCGTTCCGGTGGCCCGCGATGCGGCGGCTGCCGCGGCGGACTGCGGGTCTTCGTGGCGGTGGACCGCGCCCAGCCGGCAGAGCGTCTCCAGCAGATCGCCGCCGCCGAGAAGAAGCGCGGGCACCATCTCCGGGGGCAGCCAGGCCCGGGCCAGGACGCAGAGGCCGGGCAACTCCTGCCAGTCCGCGGAAAGCCGCGTTTCGCGCCCGATAAAGACGCAGGAGGCAGAGAGCATCACGGCAAGCCCCCGCGGGCCCAGTTCGGCCTGGGGAAGGGCGGCGAAGCGGGGGGCAGGGGCGCTGGCCAGAAGCCGCACCCAGGTGGCGAAGGCCTCGGCATCGTCGACCGGATGCGCGGCCTCGCAGTGCAGGTGCAGCGGGCGCGTGCCGCTGCCGCGCAGGCTGCGGGCCAATTGGCGCGCGACCTCGGCATCGGGCCCTTCAAGCGTCAGCTCGACCGGATCTGTAGAATCCGACATCGCTCAGTTCCCCTCGAAGCGCGCGGGGCGCTTTTCCTGGAAGGCGCGCACGCCCTCGGCGGCGTCCTGCGAGGACATGAGCCCCGCCATGAGCAGCATTTCGGTATCCAGGCTCGCCATCAGCGGCGCCGACCAGCGCGCCCGCATCGCGGCCTTGGCGGCGGCGATGGCGAGCGGGGCCTGGG
>CAZKSE010000256.1:0-5253 GCA_964555305.1 uncultured Rhodobacter sp.
CATTCTGATGAACCCGCCTTTCTCGGCCCAAGCCAATGTCGATGGTCGGTCGACCAAGGCGACGGCCCGGCATCTGCGCTCGGCCCTCGCGCGTCTGGCCCCCGGCGGACGGCTCGTCGCCATCACAGGGGCCGGTTTCGCACCGGATGCGCCCGCCTGGGCCGAGACCTTCGGCCGTCTGACCGAGACGGCCCACTTCGTCTTCACAGGCGCGGTGTCGGGCGCGGCTTTCGCCAAGCACGGCACCAGCTTCGAGACTCGCGTCTCTGTCTTCGATAAATGCCGTGGCGGCGAGCCGGGTGGCATCACCGCAGACCTGCACCAGCCCATCTCTCCGGACGTGGCGCATCTGATGTCCCGGGTCACTGCAGAGGTTCCGCCGCGCCTCGAACTGGAACAGGCAGTAAATGCGGGTCTGTTCCATTCTTCCCTCTTCCCGGGAAGTCCTGCCCGCGCCACTCACACAACCACCAGCCGATCGCGCGCGACCTCCGCAGCTCAACCGGCGAAATCAGACACACCGATCGAGGCTGAGGAACTAAACTACGCAACTCGCGACGCCGCCGGGGACGCAGATGCCGCACGACTGTCCGACGCGATCTACGAGACCTTCCGCCTGCAGGCCATTGATCTCCCCGGCGCGGCCCCGCACCCGACCAAGCTCGTGCAATCGGCGGCCATGGCCTCTGTCGCACCGCCGAAACCCAGCTATCGCCCCAAGCTGCCTGCCGCCGTCCTGCGCGAAGCGCTCCTGTCGGACGCGCAGCTCGAGACCGTCATCTACGCGGGGGAGGCGCATGGCGCGCGTCTCGCGGGGTCTTGGACCGTCGATGAGACCGGAGACGTGGTATCTGCAGCACCGGAGGACACCGCTGATGCTATCGGCTTCCGCCGGGGTTTCTTCCTCGGTGATGGCACCGGCGCGGGCAAGGGCCGCCAGTCGGCTGGGATCCTGCTCGACAACTGGTGCCAAGGCCGCCGCAAGGCGCTCTGGATCTCGAAAAGCGACAAGCTTCTGGAGGATGCGCAACGCGACTGGTCGGCCCTTGGCCAGGAGCGGCTTCTGGTGACGCCGCTGTCGCGTTTCGCACAAGGGCGTGACATCCCGCTGAGCGAGGGAATCCTCTTCACCACCTATGCCACGCTGCGCTCCGAAGAACGCGGCGCCAAGAAGTCCCGCGTCGACCAGATCGTCGACTGGCTCGGGGCGGATTTCGATGGGGTGATCCTCTTTGACGAAAGCCATGCCATGGCGAATGCCGCCGGGGGCAAAGGCGATCGGGGTGATACCAAGGCCTCGCAACAGGGCAGGGCGGGTCTGCGCCTGCAGCACAAGCTGCCAAATGCCCGGGTGGTCTATGTCTCTGCCACGGGCGCGACGACGGTCCACAACCTCGCTTATGCGCAGCGTCTCGGGCTTTGGGGTGGGGAGGATTTTCCATTTGCTACTCGCGCCGAGTTTGTGGAAGCCATCGAGGCTGGCGGTGTCGCGGCGATGGAGGTTCTGGCCCGCGACCTCCGGGCGCTCGGCCTCTACACAGCGCGGTCGCTGTCCTATGACGGTGTCGAATACGAGATGCTGGAACATGCTCTCAGCCCCGAGCAGCGCGGCATTTACGATGCCTATGCCGGGGCCTTCGCCATTATTCACAACAACCTGACCGCGGCGTTGGAGGCGGCGAACATTTCCGGAGACAGCGGCACGCTCAACCGCCAGGCCAAGTCCGCAGCGCGGTCAGCCTTCGAGAGCGCGAAACAGCGCTTCTTCGGTCATTTGCTCACCTCGATGAAGACCCCCACGCTGATCGCATCCATCGATGCCGATCTGGCTGCGGGTCACGCGGCGGTCATCCAGATTGTCTCGACGGGTGAGGCACTGATGGAACGCCGCTTGTCGGAAATCCCGACTGACGAATGGAACGATATCCGCTGTGACATCACTCCCAGGGAGTATGTCCTGGACTACCTCGCCCATTCCTTCCCGGTCCAGCTCTACGAGCCTTTCACTGACAGCGAGGGCAACCTCTCGTCGCGCCCCGTCACGCGCGACGGCCAACCGGTCGAATGCCGAGAGGCCGTCCGGCGTCGTGACACGCTGATCGAGAAACTGGCTTCGCTTCCGCCCGTGCCGGGTGCACTCGACCAGATCGTCCAGCGCTTCGGCACCGATCTCGTGGCCGAAGTCACAGGGCGCTCGCGGCGCATCGTGCGGAAGGGCGAAGGGCATTCGGCACGGCTCGTGGTGGAGAACCGCGCCGGAGCCGCAAACCTAACCGAGACTCAAGCTTTCATGGATGATCAAAAGCGTATCCTGATCTTCTCGGATGCCGGCGGCACCGGGCGTAGCTATCACGCCGATCTCGGTGCGAAGAACCAGCGCCTGCGGGTCCACTACCTCTTGGAACCCGGCTGGAAGGCAGACGCGGCGATCCAAGGTTTGGGCCGCACCAACCGTACCAATCAGGCGCAGCCGCCCTTGTTCCGGCCGGTGGCCACCGATGTCAAAGCGGAGAAGCGGTTCCTGTCGACCATTGCGCGACGTCTCGACACGCTTGGCGCGATCACGCGCGGCCAGCGACAGACCGGCGGGCAAGGGCTGTTCCGGCCCGAAGACAACCTCGAGTCGCCCTACGCCCGCGACGCCCTGCGCCAGCTTTACCGCCGCATCTATCGCGGCGATCTGGCCGGATGTTCGCTCGGGGCTTTCGAGGATGCGACCGGGCTCAACCTGACCGATGACAACGGGCTGAAGGACGACCTGCCGCCGATCACGACCTTCCTCAATCGCCTGCTCGCGCTGACGATCGACATGCAGGCCGTGCTGTTCGCGGGTTTCGAGGAGCTGCTCGATCAGCGAATTGAGGGCGCCATCGCCGCCGGGGTCTATGATCTCGGGCTCGAGACACTCCGTGCCGAGAGCTTCCGGGTGACCGACGCACAGGTCATCTACACCCATCCGGGCTCCGGTGCGGAAACCCAGCTGCTGACTATCGTGGAAAAGCGCCGCAACACGCCGACCTCGCTGGCCGATGCGCTCGAATGGCTGGATGACCCGCAGGCGCGGTGTCTCATCAACAGCCGCTCGGGCCGGGCTGCCGTGCAGGTTCCCGCCACCAGTCACATGCTGGACGATGGGACCATCGAGCCGCGCCTGCGCCTGATCCGCCCGCTTGATGCCAGCACGGTCCCGGCGAGGATCATGGAGGACACCCACTGGCTCGAGGCCGACCGCGCGGCCTTCACTGCGGCGTGGACTGCGGAACTGGCCGAGGTGCCGGAGTTTTCGGACTCCACGCTGCACATCGTGGGAGGTCTGCTGCTGCCGATCTGGAAGCAGCTTCCCCAGGATGAAACCCGGGTCTATCGCCTGCAGACCGATGACGGGCAGCGCATCATCGGGCGCCGCGTCTCGCCCGCCTGGGTTGCGACCACGCTGGCGGATGACGCGCCAAAGCTCTCGGCGGCGCAGGTCCATGCCCTCGTTCTGGAGGGAAAGACCGTGGTGTGCCTGTCGGAAGGGATGGAATTGCACCGCTCGCGCGTCATGGGCGCGAACCGGATCGAACTGTCGGGCTTCTCGGAGGCAGCCAAGGATCGGCTCAAGGCCGATGGCTTCTTCTCGGAGATCATCAGTTGGAAGCTTCGGCTGTTTTGCCCGACCGACGCTGGTGGCGTCGCGATACTGGATCGTCTTCTTGCACGTTGTCCTGTCGCAAGTCTACATGATCGCGGAGGCTGTTGACCTATGTATTCCGAGACCGAAGACCTCGTTCGCGATCTGGCAGAAAATGCCGAAGGCGTTTGTCGTGCCTACCTTCCCGCCGGACGGCGGGAAGGATCCTACTGGATCGTGGGTGACCTGCTAAACAATCCTGGCCGCTCGCTCTTCGTGCGGCTGACCGGGCCCACGTCGGGGCCGGGGGCAGCGGGCAAGTTTACGGATGGCGCCACAGGCGAGCATGGCGATCTCCTGGACATCATCCGCGCCCGGACGGGGATCACGCGCTTCCCCGACCTTCTCACCGAGGCCCGAGCGCATCTTGGCCGTCCGCAGCCGGTCGTCCCGGATAGGCAAGAGCCGAGGAAGGCCAAGACCCCCGGTGGCACGCCAGCGGCGGCGGCGCGCTTGTTTGCTGCCTCGAACCCGATCACAGGCACGCTTGCTGAGACCTACCTCCGTTCCCGAGGCATCACCCAATTCGGGGCGAACGGCGCCTTACGCTTTCACCCGAAGTGCTGGCAGCGGGAAGAGGGGCAGACCCGGAGCATCCCCAGACCGGCGATGATCGCGGCGGTTACCGATGGGGCAGGGGCCGTGCAGGGCGTGCATCGCACCTGGCTGGCGCCTGACGGACAGGGGAAGGCGGCAGTGAATCCACAGCGTCGGGCTATGGGTCACCTCCTAGGCAATGCTGTCAGGCTCACCCCGCAGGATGACATCCTCGTCGTCGGCGAGGGCATCGAGACCATGCTGTCCCTGTCCGAGGCGGCCCCGGGCCTTCCCGTCTGGGCGGCACTCTCTTCGGGTCACCTCGGGGCGGTCCTGTTGCCGGAGGGGCTCAAGCGCCTTTACGTCGCGATCGATCGCGATCCGGCCGGGCAGCGCGCGGCAAAGAAGTTGAGCGCCAGAGCCTCCGAGGTCGGGGTGCGCGTGCGGGTGCTGGAACCGCGGCTCGGGGATTTCAACGATGATCTTCGGGCGAACGGCAAGGACGCGCTGCGCCAGCATCTGGCAGGTCAGATCGGGCCAGAGGATCGGCATCGCCTGCCCAGCTGAGCTGCATCGCGCAGGGGGGGGCTGGGAGTGCGGGGCAGGGGGCTGCATCCCAGTCGTGGCTCTGGATCGTCGTCCTCACCCCATCCCGGGCCTTGCGCATCCACCCGTCAGCCCTGCGCGGCCTTCAAGAGATGGGCAGGCCGTCAAAGCGGATGCCCCTGCAAGGTCGGCAGGGAACCTATTTCCGCCGGCGGCGAGACCACCCCACGCGACAGGTCGCGTGGGGACCCCGATCTGCCGCCTTTGCATCGCGAGACAAATAGCTTCCCTGCCGACCTCCTCCACGCTGTTCCGGCCCCGGTGAAGCCGGGGTGAAGGGGCAACCGCCCCGACGGCTCGGGTCTGCCCATGAAGGCCGCGCGGGATGACGCGCGGACGAGACAGGCCCGGAGGTAAGAAACCGATGACGATCCACACCCGCGACGACGCGTATGAACCCGCCCACACCGCATCCCAGACCGCCCATGCGCTGGACG
>CAZKSE010000257.1:0-5238 GCA_964555305.1 uncultured Rhodobacter sp.
ATTTTGGCGTCGCACAGCCTCTTCGCGCCCTGCCAGGCCCAACAGGCCCGAGCGTGCATATATGGACATTTTAGAGAATATAACATGAACGAACTGTCTGTTGACCGGACAGCTTGAAGACGGGAGGCTGTTTCTGGCGTTGTTTGGGGGATGACGGGTTGGAACGGTCTTTTGTCGAGGTTTGGAGCCTATCCTTTGATGACATCGGATTGATCGAGGGGATCAATCGTTCCGGCCGGGTCTGGTTTGCGTTTCAGCTGAGCTTCTTCCGAGCGCGGGCGCGATTTCCGTCTCGGTCGGGCGATGTCCAGGCCGATGTCTTGCGTTACCTTGCCGCGCAGCTGGGGATCGCCGCGCCGGAAGCGCGGGATTTCGAGTGCGGTCATGTGACGGCGCGCAGGCACCGGGCAGCAATCTTGAGGTATTTGGATATTCGACGTGCCGCTGATCGAGATCGGCAAGCGTTGCGGAATGAACTGGCTTTCGTGTTTCGGGGATCCTTCGGGAAGATTGAGGATCAGGTCGAGCTTGGGTATCGCAAAAGCCGCGCGCAGGGGTTCTTCGTTCCGTCGGACAAGATCATGGAGCGGCTTGTCCGCGGTGCTCGGCATGATGCCGTTGAACACCTGCTCAAGAGGATTGCAGACAGCTTGTCCGGTGAGGCCCGCCGGAAACTGGAGGCCAGCCTGGCCGGCCCCAAATGCGCAACGGGGTTTCTGAGTTTGAAAGCGGATGCGGGTGCCGCCACTTTGGAAAACATCCTGGCGGCGACAATGCGATTGGCATTCGTGAATGCGCTCGATTTACCATTCCAGATCATGGAAGATGTCGACCCCGCCCTGGTCCAGCGACTGTCCCGCCGCGTCGATGGTGAGACCGCGGCCGAGATGCGCCGCCATGGCGACACGCGTCGGCTGGGTCTCTTTGCGCTCAATCTCATGCATCGCCGTGGCGAAATGATCGACGCGCTGATCGACCTGCTGCTTGAGATCATCCACCGGATGCAGACACGGTCGCGCCGCCGGGTAGTGGGGGCGATTGCGCGGGATATCGAGCGGGTCCATGGCAAGGAGCGCCTGCTGGTCGATATGGCTATTGCAGCGGTGGATGAACCCGAGGGCCGGGTGCTTGAGGTCATTTATCCTGTCGCGAGCGTGGCCAAGCTGAAGGCCGTGATTGAAGAAGACGGCGCCAAGGGCACGCTGGACCGGCGAATTCAAACGGCGATGCGCGGCTCCTACGCCAGCCACTACCGTCGGATGGTTCCGCCGCTTCTTGCCGCGCTGCAGTTTCGATCGAACAACGCAAGCTGGCGCCCGATCCTGGATGCACTCGATTTGATCGAGCGGTGGCAACAGGATGGACGACGGGTCGTGCCTGTCGATCTGGCTCCTCAGGGTTCCATTCCCGCCAAATGGCGCGAGGCCGTCATCGATGCATCCGGCCGTCTGACCGTGATTACCTTCGAGCTCTGCGTATTGGCACAGTTACGTGAGAGGGTGCGCGCGAAGGAAATCTGGGTCGATGGCGCTGACCGCTACCGCAACCCGGACAATGACTTGCCGACCGATTTCGAGGCGCAAAGACACATATATTATCAGGGCCTTGGCCTCACCCAGGATGCCGGAGCGTTTGTCTCGCAGGTGCGCGATGAGCTGACGCGCGAACTCCACCTTCTGAACCGAACCCTGCCGGAAAACGAACAGGTCCGGTTGCGAACATTCGGGGAAAACCGGATCAGAGTAACGCCCTTTGCCCCGGTGCCGGAACCACCGGGGCTGGGAGCTCTCAAGCGCGAGGTCGAACGCGTCTGGCCGATGACCGGCCTGCTCGATGTCCTGAAGGAAACGGCATTGGACACGGGGTTTCTGGATTGCTTCGAGACGTCCGCCAGCCGCGAAGCCTTGGCCCACGCAGACCGGGACCGGCGGTTACTGCTGGCGCTCTATGCTGCGGGGACCAATGCCGGGATCAAACGCGTCGCCGCCGGTGTCGGTGACATTAGTTATGACGAACTGCTCCACATCCACCGCCGCTATATCGACCCAAACGCGCTGCGTGCCGCCGCGGCGCGCGTGGCTGATGCGACACTGAGGGTCCGCAATCCCGCGATCTGGGGCGCGGCGGGCACGGCTTGCGGTTCGGATTCCACCAAGTTCGGTGCCTGGGACCGTAACCTGATGACTGAATGGCACGCGCGCTACGGTGGGCGCGGGGTGATGATCTACTGGCATGTCGAGCGTCAGGCGACCTGTATCTATTCGCAGCTCAAGAGGTGTTCGTCCTCGGAGGTGGCGGCGATGATCGAGGGGGTGCTCCGGCACTGCACCGACATGGAAATCCAGCGCCAGTACGTCGATAGCCATGGTCAGACTGCTGTCGGTTTTGCCTTCTGCCATCTGCTCGGGTTCGAATTGGCGCCACGCCTGAAGGCGATTGCCCGCCAAAAGCTGGTCCTTCCCGCCGCGGGCATGCGGACGCACTTGCCGCATCTGGCGCCGATCTTGTCGAACGTAGTCGATTGGGCCGAGATCGAGCGGCAATACGACGAGATGGTCAAATACGCCGCCGCCATGCAGCACGGCACCGCCGACCCCGAAGCGATCCTGCGCCGGTTTGCCCGGACCGACGTGATGCACCCGACCTACAAGGCGCTGGCTGAACTGGGTCGTGCCATCAAGACGATCTTCCTGTGCCGCTATCTGCGATCAGAAGCCCTTCGCCGGGAAATCCACGAAGGCCTGAACGTTGTCGAGAACTGGAACAGTGCGAACGGCTTCGTCTTCTTCGGCAAGGGCGGCGAGATTGCCTCGAACCGGATCGCCGATCAAGAAATCTCCGCCCTGGCGCTGCAACTGGTCCAGGCATCGATGGTTTATGTGAACACGCGTATGGTCCAATCGGTCCTGTCGGACCCGAATTGGCAGGATCGACTGTCTCCAGAGGACTATCGCGGCCTGACGCCGTTGATCTATGCGCACATCACACCCTATGGCCGCTACGATATCGATTTGGAGACCCGGATCGATTACGAGCGTATCGCGGCTTGAGCGTTACTATGAGTATACCCAAAGTAACGCAAGGCATGAACAGCGAAAGCACCTATTTTTATGTTCACTTTGGATCCGTTTCGAGATAATGAACACATCATCTCAGAGGCACACCCAAAATGAACAGATCGAGCTCCAAAATCGGCTATGCCCGAACATCGACCGTCGATCAGAACCTCGATGCCCAAATTGAGGCGCTGACAGCCGCAGGATGTGGGATGGTGCGCCAAGAACAGCGCAGTGGCGCGACGCTTGAAGGCCGCCCTGAATTGAAAATCATCCTCGACTTTATTCACCCAGGCGAAACCCTGGTGGTGACGCGGATCGACCGGCTTGCCCGCTCAATGCAGGATCTTCAGACCATCGTTGCGCGGCTGAAAGAAAAGGGCGCGCATCTGGCGGCCACCGAGCAGCCCGTGGACACCTCCACGGCGACGGGCAAAGCGTTCTTTGACATGCTTGGCGTCTTTGCGGAATTTGAAACCAATCTCCGCCGCGAGCGGCAGGCTGAAGGGATCAAGGCCGCGAAACGCAAAGGGGTCTATCGCGGTCGCCCACCCACGATCGACATGGCCACCATTCAGGCCAAGCTTGGTGCAGGCCTCTCTCCAACGGAAATTGCCCGCGAAATGGGGATCTCGCGCGGTACTGTCTATAAAGCAAAGGCTGAAATGCTGACGGGCAATGATATCATTGAGGGGCGGACTGCATGAAAAAGCCCCCACGCAAGCGACAGCCTTCCGCGCCCAAAGCGCCTGTGCAAACAGGGGCCAAGGTCCCACCACCACGCAACCTGACCCCAGAGCTTTGCGACCGGCTGCGCCGGGACATGATGAAGGCCTGCCTCGCCGTGGCAGAAACCCACGGGCTGACGGTCGAAGGCGGGGATCTCTCGGATATCGATCTGCGCCATAGCTTCGAGATCAGCTTCCGCGTCGGCATCCCGCAAGAGAGCGGCGAGATCTACTCACCAGAGAAGGCCCTGTTCGAGGTGCTCGCGCCTCATTTTGGCTTGGAGCCCGAGGATCATGGCCGCACCTTCCGATCGAAGGATGAACTCTTCCGCATCGTCGCCATCAATCCAAACAGGCCAAAATATCCGATCAGCGCAGAACGCGTCTCCGATGGCCGAGGCTTCAAGTTCCCCGCCGAAAACGTCGTCATGTACCTGCAGCGTTCAGGCGCATAGTTTGTACGCCTTTTATCCCATCAAACGATCAAATATGCACGCTCGGGCCTGTTACGCGGTGTTCGTGCGGGCTGGGCTGGTACACCTGCTGCTGGCGGGGCTGTCCGTCGTCGGCTGCCAGATGGGTCTGTTCCTGATCGCTGGCGAACCCACTGCGGACAGAAGGCGCTGAGGTTCCCCATCCCCACTGCGGGATCGGTTACTTCTGGTCCTGGTCCTGGTCGGCGGGCGGGTTCGCGTGAAGCATCACGCCGTTCAGCATCAGGTCCACGAAGGTCTCGGCGATCTCCGAGGGTGACCGCTTCTCCTCGTCGCCGTACCAGCGCAGGATCCAGTTGATCGCCCCGAGATAGTAGTTCGAGGCGATGCGCACATCGACCGGACGGATCGAGCCCTCGTCGATCGCGGCCTGCAACAGCCCGCGCGAATAGCGGTCAAGCTGGCGGCGGCGTCCCATCAGTTCGTTGCGCAGATCTTCCGGCAAGGCATGCAGATTGGCCTTCGAGGTGTAGGCCCCGCGCTCGGACATCAGCAGTTCGGCGAAGCGCCGATAGAGGATGACCAGCCGGTCGATGGCCGTCCCGCCGGCTTCCTGGCTTTCTGTCCGGGCCTGATGGCCGCAGTCGTAGGACATCTGCATGCAATCGTAGAGAAGCTGCTCCTTGTTCTTGAAGTAGTAGTACAGCGCGGCCTTGGTGACGCCCACCTCCTCGGCGATATCGTCCAGCGACGTGCCGTGATATCCCGCCAGATTGAACATGCGCGAGGCGACGAGCAAAACGGCCCGCATCTTCTGATTGCGAATTTCGCCCTTCGACGCGACCGCGCCCTTCCAGTCAGCCATGCGCCAGCCCTTTCACACGCTGCCCCTGCAGCCCGTCGTCTTAGCGGTTCACGGGCCGGTCAGTCAAGCTTTTGACCCGTCGGCACCATCCTGTCGCGCCCGCGCGGGTTCGTCACGGGCCGCACGCGTCGCGCGCCGGTTCGCCACGCGCGCCG
>CAZKSE010000258.1:0-1307 GCA_964555305.1 uncultured Rhodobacter sp.
TCCCCGCCGGTGAAGCGCTATCTAGTGAAACTAAAATAACTCCGCAAGAGGTTTTGTGGTCGGTTTGGCGAAGTATTTTTGCCTGACGCAACGTTAACGCTTGCAACGTACTGTTTTTGTTTACCTATCTTATTCACGCAAAAAACAGCCTAACGGGCACGCTCTCGTCCCGTCAGTTCTGCGCCGGAACTCCCCGGGTCAGAAGATGTCTGGAGGCCTCGTTTCAGGGGCAACAAATGCAAACGGCGGCCCAAGGGGCCGCCGTTCGGATCGACGATACGCGCTAAAAATCAGTTCAAGGCCGAGTCGATTCCTTTGCAGGCCTCCACCAGCCCCCGAACCGAGTCGACAGACTTGTCGAACATCTTCTGTTCGTCGGGGTTCATCTTGATGTCGACGATACGTTCGATCCCGCCGCGACCAATGATCGTCGGCACACCGACGTAGAGCCCGTTCAGCCCGAATTCGCCCTTGCACCAGGCCGCGCAAGGTAACAGGCGCTTCTGATCCTTCAGATAGGCCTCGGCCATCTCGATCGCGGAGGTCGCAGGTGCATAGTAGGCGGAGCCGGTTTTCAGCAGCCCGACAATCTCGGCACCGCCGTCGCGGGTCCTCTGGATGATGCCATCCAGACGCTCTTGCGTCGTCCAGCCCATTTCCACCAGGTCAGGCAGCGGAATGCCCGCAACGGTCGAGTACCGGGCGAGGGGCACCATCGTATCGCCATGTCCACCCAGAACGAAGGCCGTCACGTCCCGCATCGAGACATTGAACTCCAAGGACAGGAAATGCCGGAAGCGTGCCGAATCGAGGACACCGGCCATTCCCACTACCTTGTTGTGCGGCAGACCAGAGTATTCGCGTAGCGCCCAAACCATCGCGTCCAGCGGGTTGGTGATGCAGATCACGAACGCATCGGGCGCATGCGCCTTGATCCCCTCTCCCACCGCCTTCATGACCTTCAGGTTGATCCCCAGAAGATCGTCGCGGCTCATCCCCGGTTTACGGGGCACACCGGCGGTGACGATGCAGACCTGCGCACCGGCGATGTCGGCATAATCATTGGTGCCCTTCAGGCTGGCGTCGAACCCCTCGGACGGGCCGGATTCGGCGATATCGAGCGCCTTGCCCTGGGGGATCCCCTCCGCGATATCGAACATCACGATATCACCGAGTTCCTTTATTGCGGCGAGATGCGCGAGCGTGCCACCGATCTGCCCTGCGCCGATAAGCGCGATCTTGGGTCTGGCCATTGGTCTTCTCCGGTCAGTTACGAGACTGCGCACTGCCTAAGCCCAGTCGACGCA
>CAZKSE010000258.1:1407-5234 GCA_964555305.1 uncultured Rhodobacter sp.
TTCGGAAGTTGAGGCGCAATCTTCATGACATGCGCCAATGCATGGCTGGGTTCCAACGCGGGGATGATACCCTCCAGCGCGCAGCAGAGCTGGAATGCCTCCAGCGCCTCGACATCGGTGATGGCGACGTATTCGGCGCGCTTCGTTTCGTGCAGCCAGGCGTGTTCGGGACCGATACCGGGGTAATCCAGCCCCGCCGAGATGCTGAAGCCTTCCAGAATCTGCCCATCCTCGTCCTGAAGGAGGTAAGTGCGGTTGCCGTGCAGCACACCGGGGCGACCGCCGGTAAGGCTGGCACAATGCTCCATCTTCTCGTCAACGCCCTTGCCGCCCGCTTCGACACCAATGATCCGGACCGAAGCGTCGTCCAGGAACGGATAGAAGAGCCCCATCGCGTTCGATCCGCCGCCGATCGCGGCGATGATCGTGTCAGGCAGCCGACCTTCGGCCTCGTCCAGTTGGCTGCGGGTTTCCTTGCCGATGATCGACTGGAAATCGCGCACCATCGCCGGGTATGGGTGGGGGCCCGCCACCGTTCCGATGCAGTAGAACGTGTCACTGACATTGGTGACCCAGTCGCGCAGCGCGTCGTTCATCGCGTCCTTCAGCGTGCCTCGACCAGAGGTGACGGGGACGACTTCGGCGCCCAGAAGCCGCATGCGGAAGACATTGGGTGCCTGTCGTTCGACATCGTGCGCGCCCATGTAGACCACGCATTTCAGGCCAAACTTGGCACAGACCGTTGCCGTCGCTACACCGTGCTGTCCGGCGCCGGTCTCGGCGATGATGCGGGTCTTGCCCATACGGCGCGCGAGAATGATCTGCCCCAGAACGTTGTTGATCTTGTGCGCGCCAGTATGGTTCAGCTCGTCGCGCTTCATGTAGACCTTGGCGCCGCCCAGATGCTCGGTCAGCCGCTCAGCAAGATAGAGGGGAGAGGGGCGGCCAACGTAATGGGTCCAGAGGTGGTTCATCTCGGACCAGAAGCTCTCGTCGGTGCGCGCGCGCTCGTACTCTGCCTCCAGCTCCAAGATAAGCGGCATCAGGGTTTCACTGACGAAACGCCCGCCGAAATCGCCGAAGCGGCCGCGTTCGTCGGGGCCAGTCATGTAGCTGTTGATCCGGTCGTCGGGCATCGGGTCCTCCTGCGTCCGGGGGGTGATGTAGCCCCTGTGCGGCACCGGGTAAAGTGGCGCCGGAGAAGGATGCGACCAGCCGCTAGTCTGATCGGGATCACCCCTCGCCTGCCCGAAGTCACCCGCCTCAACCCGCCGCGGCCGGCAAGTCGCGCGCAGCGGCGAGAAAAGCGGCGATGCGGGCCGGATCCTTGACACCCGGCTCCCGTTCGACGCCCGAGGACACATCAACCTGCCGCGCACCAGTCAGTCGGATCGCCTCGGCCACGTTGTCCGGGGTCAAGCCACCGGCAAGCAACCAGGGAACCGGCCAGCGCCGCCCCGCGATCAGCCGCCAGTCAAAGGCGAGCCCGTTACCGCCGGGCAACGCCGCGCCGGGTGGGGGCTTGGCATCGACCAGCAGCAAATCGGCCACCCGTCCGTAATCGGTGAGCGCCGGCAGGTCAGCTTCGGTGGCAATGCCCACGGCCTTCATGACCGGCAGGCCGAAGCGCGCACGCAGTTCACTCACACGATCCGGGCTTTCATGCCCATGCAATTGCAGCAAATCGATCGGCACCTGCTCCAGCACCGTCTCGATCGTCGTATCCTCGGCATCGACGAACAGCGCCACGCGTGCGAGACCCGGTGGCGCGCACACTGCGATCGCGCGTGCCCGCTCCGGCGTCAGAGCGCGCGGGGAGCGCGGATAAAAGACGAGGCCAGCGTAGGCCGCGCCCGCGCGAACAAGGTAAGCGATGTCGTCGGGCTGCGTGATGCCGCAGATCTTGACGCGGATGCCGCCGCTCATCGCGGAGGATTGGAGCCGTCGACGATTTCGAGAATCTCGTCACGCTGCCGGCGCACGGCGGGGACCGGGGTGGTGCGCTCGCCGCGCTGGAAGGTCTGCAACTCTCGCTGTGCACGGGCGGCGTCACGACGGATCGAGGCTTCGCGCAGCCATTCCCAGACCAGCCCAAGCACCAGCCCCAGACCGATCGCCCCCCCCACCACCAGGAAAAGCGGCAGCGTCAGCGTGAAGTTCCAGCCAAAGAAGGAGGCGACCGTTGCGGGCAGCAAGGCCAAGGTAACGCTGCCGATATTGGCCAGCGCGACCATGACGGCGAGCCCGAGAACGATGGCCAGAAGGGCGTAGCGAAGGTATCTCATGATGCGATGTCAGTCCGGTTTTCCGTTGAGGCGATCCCGCAATAGCTTGCCGGTCTTGAAGAAGGGCACGCATTTCTCCTCGACCTCGACGGCCTCGCCGGTGCGGGGATTGCGGCCCACGCGCGCGTCGCGTTGCTTGACCGAGAAAGCACCGAAGCCACGCAATTCGACCCGGTCACCGCGCGCCAGTGCCGCGGTGATCTCCTCAAAAAAGGTATTCACGATGCGTTCCACATCGCGCTGATAGAGTTGCGGATTCTCGTCGGCAATCTTCTGGATCAGTTCCGAACGGATCATTGCCTCCCCCCGGTGGCAGGATTGAATGCCTTCTGGCGTATTGGGCGCGGAGTGCGCTTTGCGCCGACTATAGGCCCTGTTGCGGGCCGCACACAAACGAAAAGCGCGCAATCCTGCGGGTTTGGCGAAAGACCCCACGCCTCGGCGGGCTGGTTTCTCCAATGCGAAGGTGCAGACGTCGCCCGGTTCAACCTCTGCGTGCCGGGCTAAAGCAAGTTCGAATCGATGCAGGTAGAATGGCAACGGCCCCGCGCGGAACGCGCGGGGCCGTTGGCCGTGTTCGATGATCGTACCCGGCGCGCCGGCGATCAGGTGCGGTCGCGCAGCGCGGCGCCCAGGATGTCGCCGAGCGAGGCGCCCGAATCGGACGAGCCATACTGCTCGACGGCTTCCTTTTCCTCGGCGATCTCGCGCGCCTTGATCGACAGGCCCAGCTTGCGCGTCCTCGGGTCGACCGAAGTGACGCGCACATCGACCTTGTCACCGACCTGGAAGCGCTCGGGGCGCTGGTCGGCACGGTCGCGGGCCAGATCCGAACGCCGGATAAAGGACTTCGCGCCGTTGTATTCGACCTCGATCCCACCATCCTCGATCGCGGTGACGGCCACCGTGACGATCGAGCCGCGCTTCACGCCATCGACCGCTTCCGAGAAGCTGTCGTTGCCCAGGGCCTTGATCGACAACGAGATGCGCTCACGCTCGACATCGATCTCGGAGACGATGGCCTTGACCATGTCGCCCTTGCGGTAGCTCTGGATCGCTTCCTCGCCGCGCTGGTCCCAGCTCAGGTCGGACAGGTGCACCATGCCGTCGATGTCGTTCTCCAGCCCGACGAACAGGCCGAACTCGGTGATGTTCTTCACTTCGCCTTCGATCACGGCGCCCGGCGGGTTCGATTCGGCGAACAGCTCCCACGGGTTGCGCATGGTCTGCTTCAGGCCCAGGCTGACGCGACGCTTGGCGCTGTCGATCTCCAGCACCATGACCTCGACTTCCTGGCTGGTCGACACGATCTTGCCCGGATGGACGTTCTTCTTCGTCCAGGACATTTCCGACACATGGACCAGGCCTTCGACGCCCGGTTCCAGTTCCACGAAGGCGCCGTAGTCGGTGATGTTGGTCACGCGGCCCTTGTGGACCGACCCCAGCGGGAAGTTCGCCTCGACGGCATCCCACGGATCTGCCTGCAACTGCTTGATGCCAAGGCTGATGCGGTGGGTTTCCTTGTTGATCTTGATGACCTGC
>CAZKSE010000259.1:0-5205 GCA_964555305.1 uncultured Rhodobacter sp.
GGGCGCCTCTAAAAATTGCAGCAATGCGGCGGTCGGGGTATGACGCGGGAGGCGTTCGACGGTAGGGGCATGGCGATGGCACAGATGGGTTTCTTCGATCTTTCAGACCGCTACGCGAGCCTGGATGCCAAGAAGGACCCGCTGGCCGAGCTCGACGCCGTCGTGCCGTGGGAGGACTTCCGTGCTGCATTGGAGTTGGTGTGGCGGAGGCCGGATGCCGAGCGGAAATCGCGCGCCGGACGCAAGCCCATGGACGCGGTGCTGATGTTCAAGACGCTGGTGCTGGCGGCGCTCTACAACCTTTCTGACGACCAGATCGAGTACCAGATCCGCGACCGGCTCTCTTTCATGCGGTTTCTTGGGCTGGGCCTCGACGGCCGGGTGCCTGACGCAAAGACCGTCTGGCTCTACCGCGAGGCCCTGGCGCAGGCCGGTGTGACCGAGGCGCTGTTCCGCCAGTTCGACGGTCATCTCGCGCGACAGGGCTACATCGCGCGGGGCGGGCAGATCCTTGACGCGTCGATCGTGCGGGTGCCCGTCAGCCGCAACACGCGTGACGAGAACGCGGCGATCAAGCGGGGCGAGGTTCCGGAGGACTGGGCGGAAAGGCCCGCCAAGCGGTCGCAGAAAGACACGGACGCGCGCTGGACAAAGAAGCACGGCAAGAGCCATTTCGGCTACAAGAACCATGTCAACGTGGACCGCAGGCACAAGCTGATCCGGCGCTATCACGTCAGCGACGCCGCTCTGCACGACAGCCAGGCGGTGGATCATCTGCTGATGCGCGGCAATACCGGTGCCGGTGTCTGGGCAGATGCTGCCTACCGTTCCGAGGAGATGGAGGGGAAGCTTCTGGCCCGGGGTCTGAAGAGCCACATCCACCGCAAGGGGCGGCGCGGAAAGCCGCTTGGCGTCCAGGCCAAGGGCAGCAACCGGTCGAAATCCACCGTGCGTTCCCGGGTCGAACATGTCTTCGGCGCGCAGTCCAATGACATGGGCGGCACGATGGTGCGGACGATCGGCTTGGTGCGCGCCAGAGCCAAGATCGGCATGAAGAACCTCGTGTACAACATGCGCCGCCTCGGCCAGCTCCGTCGCCTGAACCCGAACCCGGCTTGATCAGGGACGGCGAAAGCGGCGTGTGCCGGAACGGGGGAGCTTAAGCGCAACGACCCAGCCTCTCAGGATGGCGGAACAGAGGATGGTGCGGGCGGTCGCAGTCCCCGCTTCAAGCCGCTGATCTCGTCCGTTCAGAGGAATTCAGTGAAAAATCGAGGTGCCCTTATGCAGCTCGCCGGGAATTTCCTGCGCGAGCGTGGCCTTCAGCAGGCCTTCATTGCCCATCTCGAAGAGATCGTGGACATGGAGCACGCGGCCTCGCTCGACATGTGAGGCGGGCACCGATCGGCGCCCGCCCGCGGGCATGGCGTCGATCAGAAGGCGCCGATCAGAAATCTGGCGAGGGATCGGCCTCCTCGCGCTGCCGCGTCAGGTAGACCTTCACGCTCTCGTAGCCCGGCGGCAGGCCGGTCTCGGTCGCGCCGTGCAGCCGCCCGCCGGGCCCATAGGTGTCGAAGAGGACCCGCAACGCCGCGCTCGACACGCTCACCAGCGAAGCCGCGACATCTTCGTCGATCAGGCGCGCGCTGAAATTCGAGTGCTGGTGGTGATCGGCGCGGATCAGCTCACCGTCGAGCCGCCGCATCCTCGGGCGGCATTCGAATTGCCATTCGCGTGGCGCGGTATCCTGAAGGTAACGCGCCTCGGCGTAGTTGTTCAGCGCGTCGTTGTATTCCAGCCCTTCGATGGATGCGGCATCCATCACGGCCTGCCGGTATGTCCCGGCCTCGGGCGCGTCGACCGCGAAGCGGATCGCCTGCGCGGGCAATTCCCTGACGGGCCCTTCGAAAGCGCGCTGCGTCTCCGCGGCATTCACCGCAAGCTTGATCCGGCCATCCTTCATGACGCCGGTAACGCAGGGCACGGTATCGCGAAACTCCGCCTCTGCCCGCTCGAGCGCCTCGCGGACGGCCTCCGCGACACGATCGAGCGCGGCGGGAAGATCGGCGCTATCCGACACCTGGCGATGGGCGCGTAGGCTGATCTCCGAGACCCTGCCCTGCCAGAACCACGACTTGGCCCAGAGGCCGACGTTGATCGCGCCGTTGCGCTCCTCCTGAATGCGGAGATCCGTGTTCCAGCCCTTCGAGGCGAGGTAGGTCCGATCGGCCCAGATGCCCATGTTACGGATTCCCGTTTCCGCCACCGCCCGTGCCGCCGGGGTTGGTCACCCCGTCACCACCAGGCGTGCCGCCGGCATTGTTGTTGCCACTGCCCTGGCCCGGATTGGTGCCATCGCCCAGGCCCGAGCAGGAAATGAATGGCTGCCAGCAATCGTTGCGATGCTGACCACCGCCGCCGTTGCCGCCACCACCGTTGCCGCCGTTGCCGTTTCCGTTGCCGTTATTGCCATTGCCATTCCCACCGGAACCGTTGCCGTTGCCGGGGTTTGTAGGGGCGGGATCGGGCTGAGGTTCGGGATCAGGGGGAGTTGGCGACGGCTCCGCGGGAGGCGCCGGCTCGACAGGATCCGGGTCGCTCGGCGCCGGATCGGCAGGCGCAGGGTCCTGCGGAGCGGGCTCGGGCTCCTGCGGCGGATCGGCCGGCGTTGGTCCGGGTGTCGGCTCAGGCACAGGCTCAGGCTCGGGCGCTGCCGGCTCGGGGGCGGGCTCGATCGGGTCTGGATCGAAGGAGATCGGGGTCGGCTCCCATTCGGGATAGGCCATCCGGCCGCCGCTGGCGCCCCAGAAGCCCATGTAGAGCACCTCTTCGCCCTCGTGCTCGCCACAGCTGGTGATGATGCTGCCAGCGGACATCGTCTGCAGGCGCTGGCGGATCCGACGACAGGAGCTGAGTGGCGCGCGCTCGAAGACCAGCATCACGTTGCCGATGTCGGTTTCATCGACATAGGCGCGCACGCTCAGGCGATAGGCCGCGAGATCGCCCTCGTCGTAGATGCGCGGATCGACGACCAGGTGCCCGGCCTGCATCTCGCCCGGTAGCGCCATCAGGTCCCGGCCCGTCCGCGGGATCGCGCGGATCTGTTCCTGGATGTTGAAGGAGGACATGTAGACCTGTTTCGCCGTCGCGCTGGCATTGATCTGCTGGTAGGCGATCAGGCTGCCGCCGAGCATCCCCCCCATGACGATGAAGCTCAGCGAAACTCCGATGAGCCCAAGGCCGCGATTTCGCTTTTTCCCGCGCCTTCCAGCACGTCCAGGCTTCACGGCGGGCGTCGCGTCAGCGGCGAAATCGAGATGTTGGTCGGTTTTCACGGCAAGATCCCTCTACGGTCCTCCCATCTTATAGGAGAAAATGAGTTTTTCACAACTGAACGCCACAATTCGAGGGAAGAAGAAGATCGCATTTTTCGCAACTCCGGGGCTTTCGGTTTTCACTCGCAAGTGGGAAAATGCAGCAGGCAAGAATGAGGATCCCGACCATGGAAAAATCCGCCCACCTGTTTCTCCGCGAGGGGTCATCCGACAAGGTCTACAATGTGCATCTGCGTCAGGATGGCGACGGCTGGGCGGTGATCTTCGAGAACGGCCGGCGCGGCAAGCCGCTGCGTGAGGGTGAGAAGATCCGCGAAGCCACGCTCCACCAAGCCGAGCAGGTCTGGGAAAAAACCGTCGCCTCGAAGGTGAAAAAGGGATACACCGAGCAGGAAAGCGGCATCGCCTTCAGTTCGGTCGCCATGGCCGGCCGCGATACCGGCTTCCGGCCGCAGCTGCTCAACGAGATCGTCCACGAGGAGGCCGCCACCCTCGGCGACGAATGGCTGGTGCAGGAAAAGCATGACGGCGAGCGCCGCGTGATGATCTTCGACACGGAGGGTGCGCGCTTCGCCAATCGCCGCGGCCTCGAGACCGGCGTTGCAACGGCGGTCGCCGATGCCTTCCGCCGGTTGGGCGAGATCACCGGCGGACGCCTCGTCCTCGATGCCGAGGATATGGGCGACCATGTCGTGATCTTCGACGCGCCCGAACATTTCATGGTCCAGGAGGGCACGTTCCGGGAGCGCGCGGCCGTGCTCGCGCATATCGAGAAGACGATCTACGCGAACGGCCTCGCGCCGGCCCTGCGCGTCGATGTCCCGACGCCCGCTTCGCTGTACTTCGCCATCCATCTCGACCGCCTGCGCGAAGGCGGTGCCGAGGGATATGTCGTCCGCCACGAAAACAGTCGCTACGCAGCCGGCCGGCCGAATTCCGGCGGCGATGCGCTGAAGGTCAAGTTCTGGGCCGAGGCCACCTGCCGGGTGGCGCCGGGCCGCGACGGCAAGCGCTCGATCGGCCTCGAGCTGCAGGACGGGATCGAAGGGCCCTGGCTTGCCGTCGGCAACGTCACCGTGCCCGCGGGCAAGGAGATGCCCGAAGCGGGATCGCTGGTCGAGGTGCGCTACCTCTACGCCTACGAGGGCGGCTCGCTCTTTCAGCCCACGCTGAAGGGTCCGCGCGCCGACCTGACCGAGGAGGCGGCGCAGCTCGTGCAACTGAAATACAAGGCGGCCGCGCCGGATGACGCGCCCGGCATGGAGCTTTGACGTGACGCAAGCAAAGACCCACCTCCACAAGTCGACCTCCGGCGGCGCGACATGGGAGACGCTCGTCGTGCGCAGCGAGGTTCCGATGTTCGTCGCGGTTCTCCGGGATGGCGTGAACGGCCGCCTGGATGGCTTCGTCGCGGTCGACGGGATGGACAGGTCCGCCGAAGAATTGGCCCGCCTCGTCGCCGAGTCTGGCTACCAGCCCACTCCCGGCTTCGCCAAGATCCGACATACATCGTGCCCCGTATGGCCGTCCCACGCAGTCGGTCGCTTCTTCTGCTCGGGCTATCTCGACGAGCAGGACGACGCGATGGAAGCCTTCATCCGCAACCGGGTGCCGGAGCGCGCGATCGCGTGGCTGGACGGCCAGAAGCGGCCTCAGCCAGATATTTTCGACTGGCTGCAGTTCTTCAGCGAGGGCGACCGCGATGCGCGCGCTGATCTGGTCTGCAGGCTCTGGCCGGACGGCGAAGGGTGCGACCTGCAAGCCGCCTGGGAAGCGGCGGGCGCCGACAGCGGACCTCGCTCGGACAGCAACGCAATCCCGGCGGACCCTGGGGGTATCGGCGAGCCACGCGCCGAATGGATCGCCATCT
>CAZKSE010000260.1:0-5155 GCA_964555305.1 uncultured Rhodobacter sp.
GTGCCAGGCCACTTCGCTGACAGACACCATCACATCCCATGCGCAATACCAGGCACCTCGCTCCTCGGTGTTGAAGCGGTTACCGCCGGCGCGGGTGTAAGTGAAGGCGGCATTGACATGACTGTCGCCATAGATGCGCAGATCGCGGCTGCGGCGTTGCCAAGCGAGTTCGCGCGGGTCCAGATGCGGGTTGCGCCCGCGTTCGGCCTGTAGACGTCCACTGGTCATGCCCTCGATCTCTGCCAAGATCTCCATCTCGTCATCGGTATCGACGAGACCGCGCAACGATGGTGGCTTGTGGTAGGTGGCGGGCAGGAGACGAACGAGACCGCGATCGGAAATCTCGGTCTGCTTCATGCCCCACCACGCAACGCATCAAGATAGGTCCGAACCGCGAGGATCTGCGGCAAACCCCCGTCGATGGCGGTGTCGACTGGTCGGCTTCCACCAAAGAGCGGCCCCTTGTTCGGTCGGGTGAACCAGCTTTTTGCCAGAGGCTCCGAGAAGTAGAGTTCGAGCGACTTGAAGATGCCAATTACAGCGCTGAGCCGCAGCAGTTGGTCCTTGGTGAGCTCTCCGGCGAAATCCGGCTTCTTGGCGCGCTTCCATGTGCTCTCTGACATGTCGGCAAGGCCAGCCGCTTCCTTCAAGTTGAGGCCCCAGGCATCAACCACGCGCGCGTAAGCCTTCAACGCAACGGCGTTGACCTGTGCGGGTTCCCGGATTTTCTCTGCAACGTACATGGCGTCCTCCATTGGTTTCAATATAGTCCATATGGACTTACTGTAAAGATCAAATGAACTTCGCGCTTTGATCTCTGTTACCCGAACCGTCGCCCTTCTTCCGTGAACGTGTACTCGTTCACGATGATCCCCTCCTCGATGGCCTGGTCCGAGGTGAGGTGGTCGTATTCGGCTTCAAGCTGGCGGTAGAGCCAGCGGGCCAGATCACGCAGCGCCTCGGTAACGACTTCTTCCGCGTCCTCGGTCGGCGGCTGCCAGGTCGGGCTGTCCCGCGTGACGTCCACCGACATGGTGTATTCATGGTAGTAGCGGCCACGGTGGCTGGCCTCGGCGGCGAGTTGGTAGAAGTTTCGCCGCTGGATGGCCTGCAGGCGGTCGGCGATGCCATGCGGCGTCGCGTCCGTGGGCGCGTAGTCCCGGATGTGCGCGGCGGCGCCCTTGGCGTGGGACCAGTATCCTTCGAAACAGGCCCCGTCGCCCTGGCTCCAGAAGCCGGAAAACCAGATACAGGGCTTGGCCCGCGTCCCGCCGCCCATCAGCCGCACGGGCGTGGTCTTCAGGCGGATGCCGAGGATCTCGCAGACCCTTTCGAAATCCTCATAGACCGCGTCCCACCAGTCGTCGTGGGGGCCGAGTTCGCGATACCAGCTGCGCGCCTTCTCCTTGGCGGCATCCGAGAGTTCGGGGAACTGGTAGACGGTGGTGCAGATCACCTCAGGCATCGATGTCCTCCCCGTTCAATGCGGCGGCCAGCCATTCTTGCGTGCTGGACCAGCCGATGGATTTGCGCGCGCCGAGATCGATGGCATGCGCACCGCCACCAAAGGCTTCGAGTCGTGGCCGAGAGCAGGTCAGAGAATACTGGAACCCCCAAAGGCCGGTGAGGTTGAGGTCTTCGGCGAGGCGCAAGACGAAGCGGATGACGGCTTCGACATCGCCGTGTTCGTCATCATGGATCCAGAGGCTGCTGCCCTCGGGGGCATCCTGGTGCACGAGATCGAAGCCAGCGACATCTGGGTCGTCAGCGTCCTGATCCGCAGCGCGAAGTTCCTGAAACAGCGCGAGTGCACGGGCAGCCTTGTCAGGGCTGCCGACGTCGATCAGGCACGAGAAATGGGTGAAGTAATCCGCCATGGGGACCTCCTGAATGGGGAAGACCCGGCCAGAAGGCCGAGTACTGGATTGGAAGGGTCGGCCGGGAGCGATCAGCCGGTCGGTTTGTCGTCCGCTGCCTGTCGCGCGGCATGCGCGGAGAGCATCTGCCGGTAGAAGCGTTTGCGCGCCAGCCGGAGACTGCAAACAGCGCACGTGTCGGGGTGGAGCGCTCGGACCGCCGCGCGAACCACTGCCAGTGGCGAAGCGGTCGGCGGCAAGCCAAGACTTAGATAGGTGGGATCGGTCATGTCACGTGACCTCAACCACGGGCGAGACGAGATGCGGATCGACCTGTGCCTCGATCCGTTCGGTCCGACCCATCCAAGGCTCGGGCCGAATGGCCTTCATCCAATCGACGAAGCTCGGGATGAAGCCGAGGTCCTCCTTAACATGCTGCTCGCCGACCCAGCGGGTCGGGATGACACGCCCGGTCGAGAGGGTGAGGGTCGGGCCGAAAATCGTCTCGGCCATGAAGATGCCCTCCGCATGGTGGCGCAGCGCCCGGTGCCGAAAGTCGGCTGTGATCTCCTTGCTCTGGTCGAACCAGGAATGGACGGCGAGGTAATCCTCGACCGTACCGCCCCATTTCTTCACCGATGACAGGGCGTGGTGATACGGATGTGCCATCGCCGCCCCCTCAGAAATCGTGGGTATAGAGTTCGGACGAGGTGAAGCGCTCGTTGAAGTCGAGGTGGATGGAGCGAGCGCTCGCGTCGAAGCAGAACTCACCGTAGGCACCGTCGTTGTTTTCCCAACCGCCGTGGGTGTCAGACAGCAAGTCGTAGGCCAGTTGCTCCACGACATCTTCGAGCGAAAGCGCCCGCATCTCGATCTCCGGGTCGTCCCAGGTCAATGCGGCATAGGCGATCTGGGTCTTGGGGAAAGTGACTTCGGCGTCGCCAGCGTAGGCTTCGATGCTTTCAACCTGGCCGCTATCGCCATAGCCGTCAAAGCTCACGGTCACATGGGTGATGCCCGCGGCAGTCAGGCCATCGAAGAGGCGCTCCTTGTTGGCTGGACGCAAAGCTGCGATCCGCGCGTCACGCTCGGACTGCCGAGCCAGCACGGCGGCGAAATCAATCCTGGACGGCGCCATCGGCGCGGTCAGAGTGGGTTCGATCTTGGACATTGGAAACTCCGGAATGAGGGAAAGGATCTGAACCCCGAGGCTCTCTCTCGTCCTCGCAGGCTCACATCCTCCCCTGCCCTTCTCTGACTCTCGGGCGTCACGCCGCGATCTGCAGGGCGCGAGACGCGAAGACACGCCAGAGCGGATCGACAAGACGGGCATCGAGAAGGTCGGCGTGGTGCCGCAGCCGTCGCGCGAGGCCATGTTCATGCCACTCGGCCGCCCGCATGGCCTGCGCGCGGGTCTGGCTGGCCTCGGACACGACGGCGCGGGCTTCGGCGGCATCCGAGACCGGGTGGCACCATGCGACCCCGCCATCATTGGTAGCCCCGGCCAGAACGAGGCGGCCCTCCCGATCGAGGATTGCCAGGATGCGCGGAGCGTCTTCAGGTGTGATATCTTCGGCGTGAACGATTGCCCCCTGCATGGCCTCGGCCAGCGTGGCAAACCGCTCCAGTACCTTGGGGTGTGCCTGCCCGGACATGAGAGCTGCGGGCGCATGGCAAGCCGTCGTGAGTGCGAACGGCAAGTCTTGATCTGCAAAAAAGGTCAGGAGGCTCGGCGGCAAACCTGTCTTCTGTGTTTCCGGCTGAGTTTGGAGAGTAAGATCGAACATGGGCATATCTCCGACGGTGCGGAGAGCCTCTCTCCCCGCTTCAAACCGTCAAAGACCAAACCCCCGCCCTCTTCCTCGGAAGGGTGACGGCGGCAGGCTCGCAAGGCGCGTCACAGCTTGCCCTGGGCCCGCAGGCTCAGTTCCGTCCCGGCGCCGACGATGATGTGGTCATGCAGCGTCAGGCCGAAAAACTTACACCCCTTCTGGATCGCCCCGGTCATGCTGAGATCGGCCTCCGACGGTGTCGGATCGCCCGACGGGTGGTTGTGGATCAGGATCAGCGCGCTGGCGTTCAGCATCAGCGCCCGCTTGATCACCTCGCGCGGATAGACCGGGACATGGTCGACCGTGCCGGTAGAAAAAAGCTCATCAGCGATGATGCGGTTCTTGCGGTCGAGATAGAGGACATGGAAGCGCTCGATGGGACCTCGGACAGTCAGCGCACAATAGTCCATCAGCGCTTGCCAGCTGCCGATGACCGGGTTCTGGCTGAGGTAGCGGCCGAGGATGTCGCGTGCCTCGAGGATGACAGTTTGTTCCTGGGGGGTCATGGGGGTCTCGCTGAATTGCGCACACCGAAGTCCCCTGCCCTCTCGGGGCGGGGCCAGTGGCGTGCATGTGGAAGAGGAAAACGCGACCGCCGCGGATGCAGGCGGCCGCTGTGCCGGGCTTCGCGTCAGCCGACCCGGTCGAGGAGCTTCTTGGCGCGCCCTTCCATATCAAGGCGGGCATCCTGCTGGGTTTTGTCGCGCGCCAGTCGCGTGATGCCTTGGACGAAGTCGAAGATGCTCTCGGGCGGGCGACCTTCCTCCATCAGCACCTTCTCGATGATCTTGCCGGATTCGGCCTTCGAGAAACCCCGTTTGCGCAGGAAATCCGCGCGGTCTTCGTCGCTGCGCGCCACGACCTGCTGCCGCGCCGCTTTGATGCCGTTCACGAAGCCCTGCGGCGAGGAATTGGCAAACCGCGTCAGCGCCGGAGCCGCCTCATGGGCGAAGCGGGAGGCGGCGTATTTCGAGTGGCGGATCTTGATCTCCTGGAAATCCTCCACGCCCCACAGGTTCCGGTTCTGGCACACCGCCCGAAGGTAGAAGCTCGCCATGCCAAGGGTCTTGGCACCGACCTCGGAGTTCCAGCAGTAGAAGCCCCGGAAGTAGAGGTCAGGGGAGCCGTCGGGCAACTTGCCCGCCTCGATCGGATTGCGGTCATCGACCAGGAACAGGAAGACGTCGCGGTCCGAGGCGTAGAGCGTGGTCGTGTCGCGGCTGATTTCGACATCGGGGTTGTAGACCCCGGTCGACCAATCCAGCACACCCGGCACCTTCCAGCGCGTATCGCCCGTGCCATTGCCCGCGATGCGCTGCACCGCCTCGACAAGCTCGAAGTCATGGATGCGGCCGTAGTCTGGGCCGGTCACGGCGCGCAGTTCCGTGCGGCCATCCTCGGTCTCAAAAGTCTTCACCTGCTCGGCGCGGTGGTTGGTCAAACCGTATTGCAGGTTGATCCCCGCCA
>CAZKSE010000261.1:0-5093 GCA_964555305.1 uncultured Rhodobacter sp.
GAGGTGTGGGGCTATCGGCCTGACGGCACCAATCCTTGCCGCCATGTCCCGATGTTCCCTGCCGGCAAGTCCACCCACCTCATCAGCGACGAGGACATGGGCAAGCTGTTCCGGCAGCTCGCCAAGATCGAGGTCGAAGGACTAGAGAACTACGTCATTCCGCTGGCGATCCGGCTCCAGTTCGAGTTTGCCGGTCGCCGCTCCGAAATCGTCACGCTCGAATGGGATTGGGTCGATCTGGCGAACCGTCGCGTGGCCTGGCCCGACAGCAAGACCGGCGGCATGTCCAAGCCCATGAGCGAGGAAGCCTACCGGCTGCTTTCGACGGCGCCGAGGCAGAAAGGCAATCCCTACGTGCTGCCGTCGCCACGCCATTCGGGGCAACACCTGACCACGGGCGAGTATTACGGCGGCTGGTGCCGTGCGCTCAAGGCGGCGGGTGCGGCGCATGTAGGGACGCACGGCATCCGCCACCGTTCGGCCACCGACATTGCCAATTCGGGCATCCCGGTGAAGGCCGGCATGGTGCTGACCGCGCACAAGACCGTGGCGATGTTCATGCGCTACGTCTACACCGAGGACGATCCGGTGCGCAAGGCGGCGGAACTGGTGGCGAACCGGCGCAAGACGATCACCGGGGCACAGCGCCCTGCGGAGGTGGTGGCATGAGCAAGAAGACGCTTTCGGCAACGGCGGGGAAAAGCTCCGCCATACCGGCCGGCTACGCCGACATCTGCAGCGGCATCGTGGAATTGCTCGATGCCGCGCGCCATGCGGCGGTTCGCAGCGTCAATGCGTTGATGACTGCCAGCTACTGGGAGATTGGCCGCCGGATCGTCGAAGCCGAGCAACGAGGCAAGCGGCGTGCCGGCTACGGCGAACAGTTGATCGCTCGCCTGTCCAGTGACTTGACCACGCGGTTCGGGCGAGGGTTCGGCGTAAACAACCTGGAGAACATGCGACGCTTCTTCCTCGCATATCCCCGTTCCGTGATTTCCCAGACACTGTCTGGGAAATTGCAAAGCCAGTTAGTTCCTGGGAAATCCCAGACAGTGTCTGGGGAATTGGGTCTCTCCGAACTGGCACAGGCGTTCATGCTGCCGTGGTCGGCCTATGTGCGGCTGTTGTCGGTTAGGGACGACCACGCCCGCCAGTTCTATGAGGCCGAAGCCCTGCGCGGTGGCTGGAGTGTGCGCCAGCTCGACCGGCAGATCGGCAGCCAGTTCTACGAACGCACCGCGCTGTCCAAGGACAAGGCCGCGATGCTGACCAAGGGCGCGGTGCCGAAACCGGAGGATGCCGTCACGCCCGCCGACGCGATCAAGGACCCGTATGTGCTGGAGTTCCTGGACCTCAAGGACGAGTATTCGGAGTCCGATCTTGAAAGCGCCTTGATCCAACGGCTGGAAGCTTTTCTGCTCGAACTCGGTGAGGGGTTCACCTTCGTCGGGCGACAGCGCCGGTTGCGCATCGACCAGACTTGGTATCGGGTGGACCTGCTGTTTTTCCATCGCCGGCTGCGCTGCCTCGTCATCATCGATTTGAAGCTCGGCAGCCTGACCCATGCCGACGTGGGCCAGATGCACCTGTATTGCAACTACGCGAAGGAGCACTGGACGTTTCCCGAAGAGAATCCGCCTGTGGGCCTGATTCTGTGCGCGGACAAGGGGCACGCCTTGGCGCGGTATGCGCTTGAGGGATTGCCCAGCAAGGTCATGGCGGCGAACTATCGGATGGTGCTGCCGGATGCCGAATTGCTGCAAAAGGAACTTGAGAACACGCGGCGTCTGCTGGAATCTCGCGCAGCGATTCATCCCGAGACTCGCCAACGATAACGATGCGTCTCGGCGTACCGCCGTCGGGCTCGCGGGCTGCGCCCCGCGCTTCGTGCCGAATCGCGGCCATCCGGCTTTGATCCCTGACGCCTCCGGCCCTTGAGGGCCTGCGCGCTCCGCTTGCCTGTCCCTGCCTTCGTCGGAAGTGGGGGATGGGCGGTCTTGCTGTTTCCCTTCACCGTACCACGGCGTTCTCGCCGTCAAGGGCTGCGCGTGCCTGCACGCTTGCGGCCGTGGCCGTCTGCGACCCCTGACTGCTTGCGCTGCGCCGTGCTGGCGCCGGTTCCGGGCAATTCCGCCCGAGCAACCGGAGCACGATCATGTCGCAACTCTCTCTCACTTTCGATTCCTCGCTGCTGGTGCGTGACGACCAGGGGCGCTATCTCCCGGCTACTGCTGACCAGATCCTTGCAGTGGCCCGCCAGGTCATCGACCAGAAGATCCCGCGCGGGGCGCAGTTCACATCGCCGACGCTGGTCAAGGATTATCTGCGCACCAAACTGGCTGGCTTCGAGCACGAGGTGTTCGCGGCATTGTTCCTCGACACGCAACATGGGCTGATCGAGTACGCCGAATTGTTCCGAGGCACCATCGACTCGGCGGCGGTGTATCCGCGCGAAGTCGTGAAGGCGGCGTTGCGGCTCAATGCGGCGGCAGTGATCTTCGCGCACAACCATCCGAGCGGGAATCCCGAGCCGAGCCAGGCCGACAGGCAGATAACCCAGCGGCTCAAGGATGCGCTGGCGCTGGTGGAAGTACGCACGCTGGATCACATCGTTGTCGGCGGCGAGTCCACAGAGTCCTTCGCCGAACGGGGGCTGCTTTAACCCAGGGGGCTTCGGCCCCCTTTTTGCTGCGTCCGGTGCCGACGATCTCCGGCCCTCGCGGGCCTGCGCGCTGCGCTTGCACTCCAGGGGAACGGCTTGCAGCCGATCCCCGCCGCGCGTTGCTTGGCGCCCCTGACAGCCGCCGAACAGGTTGCACCTGATCGGCCTTCGCGCCTACGGCGCTGCGCGCTTCGCTTGCGTGGGGTCCGCGCATCTGCAGCCGTTGCCACAACCGCCGTCTTCCCTCGCTCATCACCTTGTCCGCGACTGTAGCCCGCGGTCGTGTGCCGTCAAGGCGCGCCGGGCCGTGTCCTCGCTGCGCTGCGGGCCGCACCAACCCGTCGCTTGCCTCCTTGACAGCCCCCGTCCGCGCGCTCCTGACCGTCGCGGGCGATGAACTCAGGAAAGACGGTGGCAACGAGGCCGGCCCAGGTCTCCGCGCCGACCCCACCGGAAAACCGCAAAAGCGGGCTCCGAATCTAGGAATCCGGTGGGGCTTTCAACAGCAACCTTGTCAGGAGTAACCACCATGCAACTCGCATCCCGTTTCGCTTCACGTTCCCCGATGTTGCGCGCCGATCATCCGCTGTCGGATGAACAAATCCAGCGCGTGGCCCCTTCCATCTTCGCGGAAGCCCCGCACGAAAGCCGCTCCGAGCGGTACAGCTACATCCCCACCGCCGCCGTGCTGACGGAACTGCGCCATGAAGGCTTTCAACCCTTCATGGCTTGCCAGACCCGCGTGCGCGATGAAGGCAAGCGCGAGCACACCAAGCACATGATCCGGCTGCGCCACGCCAGCCAGATTGCCGGCCGCGAGGCCAACGAAATCATCTTACTGAATTCGCACGACGGCACCAGCAGCTATCAGATGTTGGCCGGGATGTTCCGCTTTGTGTGCAGCAATGGGCTGGTCTGCGGCGACACCGTGGCGGATGTGCGCGTGCCTCACAAGGGCAACGTGGCGGGCCACGTCATCGAAGGCGCTTATGAAGTCTTGCACGGCTTCGAGCGTGCGCAGGCATCCCGCGATGCCATGCAGTCGATCACGCTGGACAGCGGCGAGGCGGAAGTATTCGCCCGCGCCGCGCTGGCTCTCAAGTACGACGACCCGGACAAGCCCGCGCCCATCACCGAAAGCCAAGTACTGGCTCCGCGCAGGTTCGACGACAACCGCCCCGACCTGTGGAGCGTGTTCAACCGCACGCAAGAGAACTTGACACAAGGCGGACTGATGGGCCGCAGCACCAACGGACGCCGCCAGCGCACGCGCCCGTTCTGGATCACGTCGAAACGGTACGGATACGTTTCACCGCGATTGATGCCGTCGAAACTCAGGCCGGGCACGCCATCCATATTGGCCGGCAACAGGATGCCGTGCCAGTGGATCGAGGTCTGGTGGCCGTGGATCGAGTCGGCCGGCAGTTTGTTGGATACCCGCAGATTGACCGTGTCGCCCTCGCGCCAGCGCAGCAGTGGTGCCGGCACCGATCCATTCACGGTAATGCCGGTACGGGTGGCACCAGTGAAGTTCAGCGGTGTTTCGCCGATCGAGAGGTCGAATTCGGTGCCTGCCAGCACCGTCTTCTGCCCGTGCGATTTCAGCGCCCACACAGGTTTGGGCCACAGCCCGAGACCGAACAGCGCGCCGCCAGCGGCCAGCCCGTGGACAAACTGCCGCCGTGATAGTGCGAACTTTTCCTCGGCACCTGAACCGAAAGGTCTGGATGACATGAATGATCTCCGATGATCGTATGGATTGACCTCTGTGGCAGAGCACGCGCATCACTGCGGCACATGCCATCGGGTGTCTGCTGCACCCGACGTCGCTATGGCGGAAGGAGCCGATTCAGAGCATGCCGGATGTGGCAAACCCGCAGCGGCTGCCATTCCCGGGGCCTTTCTGAACAGACATCGCATAGCGCACCGCCATAGAACCCAAGTCTGTGGAACTCACGGCATCCAACATAGGCGACGGTCACATCTCGCCGAGATGACTCATTCATTACATTCCCGTCATTCCGCCGTCATCTTCGGTTGGCCTTGAGGCCCTAGAGTGAGGCTGGCGGCAGCACCTGTGTACCGTCATCCAGGCCATCGCCGATGCAGCGTGTCGATGACGAACGGATGCGCATGCGGCGCCACACCGTGCGATGCGAAGTGCGGATGGTCGCTCGGCAGGTCTTCATGGCTGTGAGCCAGTACGCGCTGATCGTCCGACGGCCAACTCCGAATCGCGACGAACAATCCCACTACCGCAAGGCCGCTCAAAGCGGCCAAGGCAACCCCGAGGCCGAGCTTCAGACCAACCCAGCCCGCCAGCGGGTACGCAAGCAGCCAGCAGACATGTGAAAAGGAAAATTGCGCGGCAAATACGCTGGGCAAATCTTCATTGTGGGCAGAGCGCCGTATCAACCGCCCCCCTGGAGTC
>CAZKSE010000262.1:0-5079 GCA_964555305.1 uncultured Rhodobacter sp.
ATCCACATGCCAACGGCAAGGTCGGCGACATCGTCGTTCAACACATCGGGTGTGTTGGTTACCACGATTCCGCGCTCCGTGGCGGCGGCAACATCGATCGAATCGTAGCCCACGCCGTATTTCGCGATCATTTTCAGGCTGGGCAGCATATCCATCAACTCGCCGCTGAACTGGAGGTGCCCCTTGTAGGCGGCGCCGCGGATCGCGGCCCTCTGTTCCTCCCTCAGTTTGGGCAACTCCTTCAGAGAGCCGATGGCGAGGGCACCGAATTCGTCCTGAAAGGCGGCCTCGTCCATGTCGTGATAGCGGCCGATGGCCATGATCTGGGTCATTCCGTACTCCGTCGCCCGATCAGCCGCGGCCGATGAAGGGCATGTTCGTCGCCATCACCGTCACGAACTGAACATTCGCGCCGTCAGGCAAGGTGGCCATATGAAAGACCGTATCGGCCACGACCGAAACATCCATCATCGCCTCTGCCCGAATCGATCCATCTGCCTGCGGTACGCCGCGGCCCATCCGTTCAGCCATTTCAGTGACTGCGTTGCCAATGTCGATCTGGCCGCAGGCAATGCCAAAGGGCCGCCCGTCAAGGGACACGGTCTTGGTAATCCCCGTCACTGCGTGTTTCGAGGCGGTGTAGGCGATGGTTCCGGGGCGCGGTGCATGGGCGGAAATCGATCCATTGTTGATGATCCTTCCGCCCTGCGGGTTCTGCGCACGCATCTGCGCGAACGCGGCGCGGGCGCAATTGAAGACGCCGTTCACGTTGACGTCGATCACCTGACGGAAGGCGTCGGGATCAATCAGATCCGGCGTCTCTGATTCCAGATTGCGGCCGGCGTTGTTGAATACCACGTCGATCCGCCCCCATGCCTGGGCAGCCTGGGCAAAGGCGTGATCGACGGCATGCGCATTCACGACATCGCAAGGCAGGACCACGGCCAACTCCGACCCCCCAGCGGTTTCTTTTAGCGCGTCCTCGCGTCGGCCCAGAAGTCCGACACGCCAACCGGCGGCCAGGAACCGGCGGGCAGTCGCGCGGCCGATGCCGCTGCCGGCTCCCGTGATCAGGATCGTCCTTGTCTCGCTCATTGCACCACCTCCGGCAGGCGAAGTCATTCCGGAACCGGGATCGGTCCGACGTCGCTCGGTATCTGATAGCCGCGTTGCACCGCCGGGCGCGCCGCAAGCTCGCGGTACCAGCGCAGCACGTTGGGGTAGGCACGCAAGTCAACCTCGTGCCACTCATGTCGCGCGACCCAAGGGAACGTCGCCATGTCCGCGATCGAGTATTCCGGCCCCATATAGGTCGAGTCGGCCAGGTGACGGTCCAGCACGGCGTAAAGCCGCTCGGCCTCCTTGGCGTAGCGTTCCTCCGCCGGTTGCGAGAGGCCCTTGTTGTTACGCAGGAAGAAATGCGCCTGCCCCAGCATCGGGCCGAACCCGCCCATCTGCCACATCAGCCACTGCATCACCGCGGCGCGGGGCTTCATCTCGGTTGGCAGGAAGCGGCCGGTGCGCTCGGCCAGATAGACCATGATCGCGCCGGATTCGAAGATCGACAGTCCGGTTTCGTGATCCACGATCGCCGGGATCTTGTTGTTGGGCGAGATCTTCAGAAACTCCGGCGCGTGCTGCTCGCCTTTGCCGATATGGATCGGGAACACCTTGTAGGGCAGTTCCAGTTCCTCCAGCATGATCGAGACCTTGCGCCCGTTGGGGGTGCTCCAGGTATAAAGGTCAATCATCGCGTCTTCCTCCTTGTCATCGCGGAGCCAGGACCTTGCCGGGGTTCATCAGCCCCAATGGATCAATGGCGGTTTTCAGGACATGGCACAGGTTCAGCGCCACCGGGTCCTTGTAGCGTGGCAATTCATCTCGCTTGGCCAATCCGATCCCGTGCTCGGCAGAGATAGAGCCCCCCATCGAGGCAACCAGGTCATGAACGATGCGATTGAATTGCGCGTAATGCGCCAGAAAGGCCGCGTCGGTCATGTTGGTCGGGCGCGTCAGGTTGAAATGGATGTTGCCATCGCCGAAATGGCCGAACGGGCAGGGGCGCACCTCCGGCATGTAGTCGGTGCAGGCCGCGACCCCACGCGTGATGAACTCTGCCACGCGCGAGACAGGAACCGCGACATCGTGCTTGATGGAGGCGCCGGCGTGTTTCTGCATCTCCGACATGCTCTCACGCAGGGACCAGAGGGCGGCATTCTGCGCCTCGGATCCGGCAATCACCGCGTCGGGGACAAGTTCGCGCTCCATCGCTTCGGCAAGCGCGATTTCAAGACGCTCGGCGAGGTTCGCTTCGGGGTCGGGTGAGGAGAGTTCGATCAGCGCATAGGCAGGCCAGGACTGCGCCATCGGATCGCGGGCGCCCGGCAAATGGTCGAGCACCATCTGCACGCCGAAACGTTCGAGATACTCGAACGCCACCAGTGTCTCGCCGCAGCGGGCGCGCAATATGTCAAAAAGCGTCAGCGCGTCGGCGGGGCCCGCACAGGCGGCGAAGGCGGTGACGGTCCGTGCAGGCTTGGGGAAAAGCTTCAGCACGGCTGCGGTGATGATCCCCAGCGTCCCCTCGGCGCCGATCAGCAGGTCCTTCAGGTCGTAGCCGGTGTTATCCTTGCGCAGGGCTGACAGCGCGTTCAGAATCTCGCCCGACGGCAGCACCGCCTCGATCCCCAGGGTCAGGTCACGCATGTTCCCATAGCGCAGCACGGCGGTGCCACCGGCATTCGTGGACAGGTTGCCGCCGATCTGCGCGCTGCCTTCCGAGGCGAGCGAAAGCGGGAAGAGCCGCCCGGCACCGGCAGCCGTTTCCTGCACCTGCGCCAGTGTGCAACCCGCCTCGACCGTCATGGTGGCGTTGAGCACGTCCAGATCGCGGATGCGGGTCATCCGGCCCGTGGTAACTACGACCCCGCCGGCAGGCACGCCGCCACCGACCAGCCCGGTGTTGCCGCCCTGCGGGAAGATCGGCACGCCCGCTGCCATGCAGCACCGCACGACCGAAGCAACCTCCGCCGTGGAACCGGGGCGAACGACGGCGTCCGCCGTCCCAGACCAGCGCCCCCGATCTTCACGCAGAAAAGGCGCGATGCGGTCGCCATCGGTCCAGACGTGGTCATCCCCCACCGCTTGGCGCAGCGCCGCGATCAGATCGGACTTGCCGTTCATGAGGCACCGGCAGCGGCCTGACGGAGCCGGCTGATCGTTGTGCGGGTCGAAATCTGCTCGGGGTCGGTGATCAGTTCCAGCACCGCAGGCTTCCCGGCAGCACGGGCGCGCTCCAGCGCCCCGGCAAAATCCTCGGTCCGGGTGACGCGTTCTGCATGGCAGCCGTATCCCTCGGCCATCTTGCAGAAATCGTGGTTCATCAGCGTCGTGCCGGAAAGGCGGCCGGGATGGTCGCGTTCCTGATGCATCCGGATCGTGCCATACATACCATTGTTGAACAGCAGAACGATCGGCGCGACACCGTATTGGGCGGCCGTCGCCAATTCCTGCCCGCTCATCATGAATCCGCCATCGCCGACCATCGACAGAACCAGGCGTTCAGGGTGACGCACGGCCGAAGCGACTGCTGCCGGAACGGAATATCCCATAGCACCGCAGGTCGAGCCGACCTCGCGCCCGGGGCGGCCAAAGCGCAGATAGCGTTGCGCCCAGCCGGTATGGTTGCCCGCATCGAGCGTGACGATCGTATCCGCAGGCAGCGCATCGCGGATCGCGCAAAGCGCCTGGCCCATGTCCAGCGTCCAGCCCTGATCTTCAGGCGGGGCGGTATCGTTCAGGTATTCCTGCCGCAGACTGCCCGCCCATTCCTGCCAGGCCTCACGCCGGCCAAGATCGACGCCGACCAGTGCCGCGGCAAGTTCGGGCATGTCCGCGGCGAATCCCAGGTCGGGGCCGTAGACGCGGCCGATCTCGTCTGCCTCCTGATGCACATGGATCAGCTGCTGGCGGACATGGGGCGGTTGCAGCGACGTGTAGCCCTTCGTCGTCATCTCGCCCAGCCGCGCCCCCAAAACGACCAGGACATCTGCCTCTGCCAGCCGCTGGATCAGTTTACCGCTCGTCGAGGTGCCGAAGTCACCGACGTAGGCCTGCGAGCGGTTGTCGATCGCGTCCTGCCGACGGAACGAGGTCGTCACCGGAATGCCGTTCGCCTCGGAGAACCGCTGGATGTCGGCTGCGGCCTGGTCCGTCCAGCCCGACCCGCCCAGCAACAGAAGCGGCCGTTCGGCCTGCGCCAGCATATCGGTCAGTGCCTTGACCGACTGCGCCGAGACCTCGGCGCGGGTCGCGGAATACGGGCGGGCATCGGCCACTTCGACCACGGTGGTCAGCATGTCTTCGGGCAACGACAGCACCACCGGCCCTGGCCGGCCCGAGGTGGCGACGCGAAAGGCGCGGGCCATGTATTCCGGCACGCGTTCGGGGCAGTCGATCTGCGCGACCCATTTCGCCAGCCCGCCGAACATCGCGCGGTAATCGACTTCCTGAAACGCCTCGCGGTCGGTCATGTCGCGGGCGACCTGACCGATCAGCAGGATCATGGGCGTGCTGTCCTGTTGCGCGATATGCACACCGATCGCCGCGTGGCAGGCGCCGGGGCCGCGCGTGACCATGCAGATTCCTGGCTTGCCGGTCAGTTTTCCATAGGCCTCGGCCATATTGGCCGCCCCGGCCTCGTGGCGCGCATTGTAAAGCTTGAATCGATTGGCGACGTCGTGCAGCGCATCCAGCACTTCCAGATAGCTTTCGCCGGGCACGCAGAAGGCGGTGTCGGCGCCGTGGATCAGCAATTGATCGACCAAAACCTTCCCAGCCGTCCGTGCGGGAAAAGGGGATGCGTCCGCCATGTTGCGCTCCTTCGCTGCCGATCAATCTGTGGCCCGAACTGGACAAGCTTGTCAACAAAGTTTACAAGATGCATCAAGGGACGCATGTTCGGCGCGTGAGTTGAGGGGAGGGCGCTTCGATGCTGCTGGCCGGTCTGCGCGCGGCGCTGGATACCCCGGACGAACTGGTCATCGCGGTCAGCGGCGGGATCGACAGCCTGACCCTGGC
>CAZKSE010000263.1:0-5056 GCA_964555305.1 uncultured Rhodobacter sp.
CGGCACCTACTTCCAGCTCGCGCGCTACGGCGCGATCTCCGATATGGCCGATACTGATTTCGTCGAGCATCTCACCCGTAAGGTTGGCGTCGCAGCAATTCCGGTGTCCGCCTTTTTCGCGGACGGTCGCGACGACGGGATCATCCGCTTCTGTTTCGCCAAGAACGAGGCGACGCTGGCTGCGGCGTGCGAGAGGCTGTGCGGGGTATAGGAGTGTGCCTTTCGGGCCGGTGCGTTTCGCCTGCGGCTCAACGGCACCCTATGGCGTTGGTGCGGGTGGTTGAAATAGGGTGCGTAGAGCGAAGCGAAACGCACCGCTCGCCGCGAGCGTCACGCAAGTGATCACGCCCGGCTCCTGATCGGCAGATTGCCCAGGGCAATCGCATGAATGCGCATTGCATTTTGTCTCCCTCCCCTTCAAGGGGAGGGTTGGGGTGGGGATGGGTCTAAGCTGCACGGAAAACACCCCATCCCCCTCCCAACCTCCCCCTTGAAGGGGGGGGAGCTATGCACCTCTGCCAACGAAGCCACCAATCGGTAACCATTTGACATTCATGCGATCGCCCTGGCAAATTGCCTCGCAACCTCAAGCCCTCGCCCACTCTCTGCTAGACTCTTGGTCTGTCATCCCCCTGCAAACCCGACGTGCGCAATCTTCTGATCTTCATCCTCGTCTTAATCGTCGTCTGGTGGGCGCGCCGCGCCATGCAGCGCTTTGCCGAGGAGTCGCGTGCGCGGCGGGAGCAAAAGGCGCAGCATGCGCAATCGGCCAAGCAGGTGCCCGAGCGGATGTTGTCCTGCGAGCACTGCGGCCTGCACGTGCCGGAGAGCGAAGGGGTGCGTGCCGATGGCCGCTTCTTCTGCAGCGACGCACATCGGCGCCTGGGCGTTCGGGATGAGCACCGGGGCTGAGCGTTTGCCCATGCAAGACGCCTTGCCGGTCGCTCCGAGGCTTGCCCCACTCAAGTTTTTCAACCTCTTTCGCCTGATCATCGCCGGGCTGTTCGTTGTCGCCGGGCGCGAGATGGGCCTGGGTGGCGAGGCGCCGGCGCTTTTCTTCGGTCTGAGCATTGCCTACGTTGGGGCGGCGCTCGCTTTCGGCTTTCCCGACGCGGTCCGTCGCTTCGGTCTCGACCGCCTCATCACCCTGCAGCTTGTCATCGACATCGCTGCGCTGACCGCCATCATGTGGATCAGCGGCGGCTTCAAGAGTGGCATGCCGGTGCTGATGATGGTGTACCTCGCCGGCGCCGGCTTGATCAGCGAAGGTCGTACCGGGTTATTTCTGGCTGCGCTCGCCACCCTTGGGGTGCTCGCCGAGAACCTCTGGCGCTATTACGCGGGCACCGATGCAGTGGAGTTCTTCCAGGTCGGCATGGCCTGCACCGGTTTTTTCGCAATCGCCATCACCTCGCGCCTGCTCGCGCGCCGGGCGCGCTTCAACGAGGCCCTGGCGGCCGAACGAGGCGCTCAGCTTGGTCGCCAGCAGGCAATCAACGAGCGCATCATCGAGGACATGCGCGATGGCGTTATCGTCATGGGGGAGGGCGGCATTGTGCGCCAGGCCAACCCGCGGGCTTCGGTGCTGCTGGGCATGGCGCTGGAGCCCGGTACCCGCCTGGTCGCGGTCGACGCCTGGTTCACCGACTGCACGAATAACTTCGGTGCCGAAGGCTGTGTCCAGCGTCTTGGCCCGGCGGGTAAGCTCCTGCGTTGCCGGGCCGTCAATGCCCATGGGACCGGCGGCGGCGATACCCTGATCTATCTCACCGACTACGAGGAAATCCAGGAGCAGGTGCAACAACTCAAGCTCGCCGCGCTGGGCCGGCTCACCGCGAGCATGGCGCACGAGATCCGCAATCCCCTGTCGGCAGTCACCCAGGCGGCCGACCTCCTCGGTGAGGAAAAGCGCGCCGAGGTCCAGGCCCGGCTCACCCGCATCATCAACGACAACGCTCGGCGCATAGAGCGCATGGTGCGTGAGGTGCTCGCCTTGGGCCGGCGCGAGAACATTCTCGCCGAGGCGCTGCCGCTTGCCGAGTTCGTCGCCGAGGTGGTCGACGAGTTCGCCCTGCGTGGCCATCAGGAGCGCGAGGTGTTTGCACGCGACATCGACATGAATGCCACCTTTGCCATCGATCGTGCGCACATGCACCAGATCCTCGGCAACCTGCTTGGCAACGCTCGCCGCTACGCCAGCGGCAAGCCCGGCTCGGTGCGCATTTTTAGCTACGGCCAGGGTGACGGCCGCATCGCGCTGCACGTTGTCGACGATGGCCCAGGGATCGCAGACGATCAGCGTGCCCAGATCTTCGAACCCTTTTTCACCACCGACCCCAAGGGCACCGGGCTCGGGCTATACATTGCGCGTGAACTCGCCGAGGCCAACGGCGCCCGGCTCGAGTTCGCCGGAAACGAACCCGGTGCGCATTTCGTGCTCACCGGACGGAGCCAGCCATGATCCTAGAAACCTCAGTTGATCGCTCTCTATGATCTTGAATGCCTTACAGAGCTTGGGATACGCAGATTCGACAACGGTCACCCAATGGGTGAGTCCGCTACGTGCCCGATTGCACGCCTGGTGCGCCGCCTGGCTGCGTTGCTCCTCCTTTCAGGGGCGGAGGCGGGGTTTCGCGGCGCATGCGCCGCGCCGCCGGAGCCGGCCGGATGTGCAAATCCGGCCGTGGGAGACCATGCTGCGTCGTCGCGCCTTGCCAGACGACGCACCTGACGCACACTCGAACACGTCCAACTGAGGTTTCTAGGATGAACGTTCCCGAAAGACGCAACCGCAGCAACACCCCGTCGGTGCTCGTGGTCGACGATGAAGACGACATCCGCGAGCTGCTCGAGCTCTCATTGCTGCGCATGGGCCTGGTGTGCGACACCGCCGCGAACATTGCCGAAGCCCATGCCTGCCTGGACCGCGGCGACTACCGCCTGTGCCTCACCGACATGCGACTGCCCGACGGCGACGGGCTCGATCTCGTCGCCCACATCCAGACGGAGCACCCGGGCTTGCCGGTCGCAGTCATCTCGGCCTACGGCAGCATCGACACCGCCATTCGCGCCCTCAAACTGGGGGCCTTCGACTTCGTTACCAAGCCGGTCGAGCTCAAGGCCTTGCGCGAACTGGTCAAGAACGCACTACGCGTCGACGATGATGCCGGCGAGGGCGGCAAGGCTCCCGGAGAGCGGGACCTCATCGGCGCCTCGCCCGCGATGGTGCAACTGCGCGGCCAGATCGAGAAGCTCGCCCGCAGCCAGGCGCCGGTCTTCATTCATGGCGAATCCGGCACCGGCAAGGAAGTCATCGCCCGGCTCATCCATTGCTCCGGGCCGCGCGCTGCCGGCCCCTTCGTGCCTGTCAACTGCGGCGCGATCAGCCCCGAGCTGATGGAGAGCGAATTCTTCGGTCATGTGAAGGGCAGCTTCACCGGCGCCGCCACCGACAAACAGGGCTTGTTCCAGGCCGCGCACGGCGGCACGCTGTTCCTGGACGAAATTGCCGAGCTGCCGCTGGCGATGCAGGTCAAGCTTTTGCGTGCGATCCAGGAGCGCGCAGTGCGCCCGGTCGGCGCCCATGCCGAGCAGAACGTGGACGTGCGCATCCTCTCTGCCTCGCACCGTGACCTCTCGGCCTTCGTCGCCGACGGCAAGTTCCGCCAGGATCTGTTCTTCCGCATCAACGTGATTACTCTCGAGGTGCCGCCGCTGCGGGATCGCACCCAGGACATCCCCGCGCTCGCCACCCATCTGCTCGCGAGACTCGCCCAGCGTGAGGGCGGTGCGCCCCGTTCACTCTCGCACGACGCCCTCGACGCCCTGCGCCGCCACCCTTTCCCCGGCAATGTGCGCGAGCTGGAGAACCTGCTCGAGCGCGCCTGCGCCCTTTGCGATGGCGAGCAGATCACTGCGGCCGACCTCCAGCTGCAGGCCATGCCCATGGCGAGCCCGGTCGCGCCAGAAGCTCAGCCGAGCTGGGCCACCACCACTCAGATCCCGACGCACGCCAACAGTGACAACGACAATGACAACGACGACGAGCGCACCCGTATCCTCGCGATGCTCGACGAGACCCGCTGGAACCGCTCCGAAGCCGCCCGCCGCCTCGGCATGACCCTGCGCCAATTGCGCTATAGGCTGCAAAAGTGGGGGATGGAGTAGGCCATCGATGGAAACGCACCAAAAGGGGGAGTAGACTGAAAGCGAGCGGTGAATTTTCAAGAATTTTCCCCGCAACCCTGAGCCCAGGAGTTCTTCACATGTTCCCCGAGTATCGCGACCTGATCACCCGTCTCAAACACAACGACCGCCACTTCACCCATCTGTTCGAAAAGCACAACGAACTCGACCACAAGATCCACAACATCGAAACCCACGTGGTGCCCGGCACCGACCTCGAAGTCGAGGCCATGAAGAAGGAAAAGCTGGCCATCAAGGACCAGATCTACGCCTACCTGAAGAAGGTCGAGACCGAGAGCTGAGGCCTGCTCTGAAGTCCCGAAGATCGTAGTGCTACCGACAAAGCCCGCCTGAGTCTTCCTGGCGGGCTTTGCGCTGTGTGGATCACCCCATCGCCCGATATCTATCCAGAAACCGCGCGGGTGTGACAATTGGAACGCCGTGGAAAGGATCGAGCGCCAGCAGACGACTGATTTTCGCGCGATGGGTCGTAGGCGCTTGAACGCTTGCGCACGTCTCCCCAGCGGGTGTCAGCCCCGATTCACCGTTTGTGACATTGTCAACTCCTGACAGCAATGCCGGCTGGATTGTCAGGGGTGGACGGCAGGGTTTGACAATGTCACATAGTGTGTCGGCATTGGCGGCGTTTCTGTAGCTCCTGGCACGCTGGTGCGTGCTTGCAAGGCACTGAAACAAAGAGAGAAAAAAGCAAGCGTCGAGCAAGTGTGAAATATTCACGGTGCTTACTCCCATGCTGGCACACGGGTTGCGACAGGGTAGGCAAGCGGGTCTTCCGTGTTTATCCATCAAGGAGAGATGTCATGAAAAAGGTACAACAAGGTTTCACCCTGATCGAACTGATGATCGTTGT
>CAZKSE010000264.1:0-5002 GCA_964555305.1 uncultured Rhodobacter sp.
CCGACCAGCGTGAAGGGCTGCAACTCGATCCGCACGGTGCGCGCCGCCGGCCCCTCGCCGATCACCAGGTCCAGCTGGAAATCCTCCAGCGCCGGGTAGAGCACCTCCTCGACCGCGGGGTTGAGGCGGTGAATCTCGTCGATGAAGAGGACATCGCGCGCCTCCAGGTTGGTCAGGATCGCCGCCAGATCCCCCGCCCGCGCCAGCACCGGCCCCGAGGTCATGCGGAACCCCACCCCCAGTTCGCGCGCCATGATCTGCGCCAGCGTCGTCTTGCCCAGCCCGGGCGGGCCGTAGAAGAGGGTGTGATCCATCGCCTCGCCGCGCATCCGCGCAGACTGGATGAAGACCCGTAGATTCGCCCGCGCTTCGTGCTGGCCGATGAACTCGTCCAGTGCCTGCGGGCGCAATGCGCGGTCCGCATCCTCGGGGCGGCGGTCAGGGCGCAGCGTGGGGTCGGGTTGCGCCATCGATCAGCCTTTCGGCGCCAGAAGGCGCAGTGCGGCGCGGATCAGGGCGGGCGTTTCGCCTTCCGCCTCGGCGGCGCGGGCGACGGCCTCGGCCGCTTCCGAGGGGCCGTAGCCCAGATTCGTCAACGCCGACAGCGCCTCGGCCTGCGCTTGCGCCGAACCGGCGGGCGCGCGAGGCGTCGGCGCCGTCTTGCGAGAAGGCTCCAGCGGGGCCTCCTCGATGACGGCTTCGCCGGGCGCAGGCGGTTCCGCCGGCGAGGTCGTGGCGGCGAGCGCCATGATCGCGGGCGCCTTGTCCTTCAGCTCCATCGCGACGCGGCTTGCCAGCTTCGGCCCCACGCCCGGCGCGCGACGGATCGCGGCGGCATCGCCGATCGCAATGGCGCGCGCCAGCCCTTCCGGGCCCAGTGCGCCAAGGATAGCCATGCCCGCCTTCGCCCCCACCCCCTGTACCGAGGTGAGAAGTCGGTGCCACTCCTTCTCGGCCGGGGTCAGAAAGCCGAAAAGCTGCAGCAGGTCCTCGCGCACCAGAAGCTCCGTATGCAGCCGCGCAACCCCGCCGGTCCCAGGCAACGCCATCAACGTCCGATCTGAGACATGGACGATGTAGCCCACACCCTGCACGTCGATCACTACATGGTCGGCGCCCCGATGCGCGATCCGGCCAGAGAGCAGGGCGATCATTCCGCCGCCCTCAAGGCTGCGGCCCACCGGCCGGCGGATTGCGCGTGATGAGCGTGGCAAATGGCAACGGCCAACGCATCCGCCGCATCCGGCCCGGCGATCACCACCCCCGGCAGCTGCATCCGCACCATGTGATCGACCTGCGCCTTCGCCGCCTTGCCCACGCCGACCACCGTCTTCTTGACCGCGTTCGGGGCGTATTCGCCAACGCTCAATCCCGCTTGCGCCGGGACCAGCAGGGCAATCGCCCGGGCGTGCCCCAGCTTCAGCGTCGCGACAGCGTCCTTGTTGACGAAAGTCTGCTCGACCGCGGCGCAATCGGGCGCGTAGCGCGCCAGCACCTCGGTCAGCTGGACGTGCAGGCTCAGCAAACGGGACGCCAGATCCTGCCCGCTTGACGGGCAATGGCCGTTCGCGACATGGGAAAGCCGAGGCCCGTCCACATCGATCACGCCCCAGCCCAGCGTCCGAAGCCCGGGATCGATGCCCAATACGCGCATACCGTCACGTCCTGCTGCCCTGCCCTGCCGGTTTTTCCGACTTGCGCCTGACTAGCACGAAAAGGGAACACAGGCCAGTGCAAAGCACCCACCGGCATGGGGTTGCAATTCCGGCCCGGATAGGGCAACAAAATGTCGCGCGCGGCCCCGTTCGGACCGGCGCCTTCAAGCATGCGCCCAGTCATGCCCCCATTGCATGTCGGCCTTGCAGTTTATCCCCCTACCGGACGCCATGACCGAAGGCTAAGTGCCGCTCAGGAAGCACAAAGCTTCGACGCATTCCAACGTTATTGATCAGGAGCCTGTCATGGCTGTTCTCGCCCAGACCCGTCCCGCCGCCGAAGGCGTCTTCGGCAATGGTTTTTCCTTCGGCTCGGTTTTCGCAAGCCTTGCCGCGTGGAACGACCGCCGCATCACCCGCCGCGAACTGTCCAAGCTGTCGGATCGCGAGCTTGAGGATATCGGTCTCTGCCGTGCCGATATTGATACGGTCATCTATCAGATCCGCTGAGCCTGACTCGAAGGGATCTCAGGACCGCGCCTCTGGCGCGGTCTTTTGCTATCCTGGTCACGCGCTGATCAGAAGCAGCGTCGTCCAGTCGCCGATATCTTCGCGCCGCTCGAGGGTGAAGCCCTCGGCCCGGTAGGCGTCCAGTACATCTTCGGCCTGATCGACCAGAAGCCCGGACAGGATCGCGCGCCCGCCGGGGGCGATGTGTCGAGCGATCTCGGGGGCAAGCTCGATCAGCGGGCCCTTGAGAATGTTGGCGATGACCAGATCGAAGGGGGCCCGCGCGCGGATCAGGTCATGGTCGAAGCCGGCGGCCTCCAGGCATTCGACGCGCCCCTCCAGGCCGTTGGCGATGACGTTTGCGGCCGCGACCTCGACCGCCACTGCATCGATATCGCTGGCCAGCACCGTCCCCGGCCAGACCTTTGCCGCCCCCATGGCCAGGACGGCCGTGCCGCACCCCAGGTCAATCACCCGCTGCGGTGTCTCACCGGCCGACACCAGGTGATCGATCGCCCGCAGGCAGCCCAGTGTGGTTCCATGATGGCCGGTGCCGAAGGCCATCGCCGCTTCGATCCAAAGGCCGATCCGTCCCTCGGGCAGCTTGTCGGCGTCGTGGCTGCCGTAAACGAAGAACCGCCCAGCTTCGACCGGCTTCAGCTCGCGCCGTACATGAGCAACCCAGTCGATCTCGGGCAGCTCCGAGATGGCGAATTCCGCCGCGCCGTGGGCCACGGCCATCAAGGTGAGCGCAATCTCATCGGGTGACTCGGTGAAATAGGCGCCGACCTCCCACAAGCCAGAGCCGTCTTCCAGTTCGAAGACCCCGACGCCGACGGGTTCCGGGTCCAGCCCCTCAAGCGCCTCGCCAAGGGCTTGGGCGCGGTCTTCGGCGGGCAAGGTGGTGAGCGCGGTATATGTGGGCATCCTCGGGGCCTTTCGAGCGGCGCAGATCGCGCGGGATGGCCGCGGGCCTAGCCGCGTGCCCGCCGCGGGTCAAGCCGCCCGCCCACACGCCCGGTGGACGCGGATCAGGCCCCCACACCCACGGGACATTGCACGCCGGTGCCGCCAATCCCGCAATAGCCGCCCGGATTCTTGGCGAGATACTGCTGGTGATAATCCTCGGCATAGTAGAATTCGGCCGCCGGCAAGATCTCGGTGGTGATGCCGCCCAGCCCAGCCGCGCTCAGGCGCGCCTGATAGGCATCGCGGCTAGCATGCGCCGCGGCCTCCTGCTCAGGGGTGGTGGTGTAGATGCCCGAACGATACTGCGTGCCGCGATCATTGCCCTGGCGCATCCCCTGGGTGGGGTCATGGCCTTCCCAGAAAATCCGCAGCAGATCGTTGAACGAGACGACCTTCGGGTCGTAGATCACCCGGACGATCTCGTTATGACCGGTCTTGCCGGTGCAAACCTCCTGGTAGGTCGGATTGGGCGTGTAGCCCGCGCCATAGCCGGCCATGGTCAGCCACACGCCCTCGCGCTGCCAGAACATCCGCTCGACGCCCCAGAAGCAACCCATGCCGAAGACCGCGACCTCCATCCCCTCAGGGACAGGCGCCTTCAATGGGCGACCAGACAAAAAATGCGCCTCGGCTGTCGGGATCGGCTGCGCGCGACCCGGCAGCGCCTCGGCGGCCGAGATCATTGTGTAATGCTTGGCGGAAAAGAACATGGCGTCGCTCGCGTTAGGTCATGTTAAAGATAGGCGTTCGGACGGTGATGACAATGCCGGGGGCGCCCGGTCTGCCGACCTGGGGCGGGGATGGTCGTCTTCGTCGTCCTCTTCATCCGGTACATAGCCGACCCGCTGTTGCGGCAGATCTCGCGGTCGCCGGGACTGATGGTGATCTTCGCGGTGGGTTGGGCCGCGAGCCTCGCCGCAGCAGGTGACGTGCTGGGATTCGGAAAGGAGCTGGGCGGACTTCTCGCCGGCGTCTCGCTTGCCTCCACCCAATACCGCGAGGCAGTCGGATCGCGCCTGGCCAGCTTGCGCGACTTCCTGCTGCTTTTCTTCTTCATCAACCTCGGCGCGGCGTTGGACCTGTCGACGCTGGGCGACCAGATCGGCCCGGCGATCGTGCTGTCGCTTTTTGTCCTGATCGGCAATCCGCTGATCGTGCTCGCCATCATGGGCTACATGGGCTACCGCAAGCGCACCGGCTTCCTGGCTGGCCTCACCGTGGCGCAGATCTCGGATTTCTTCCTTATTTTCATGGCGATGGGCATTACCATTGGCCATGTCACCGATCAGGCGATAGGGCTGGTGACGCTGGTGGGGCTCGTGACCATCGCGTTGTCGGTCTACATGATCACCTGGTCGCACAAGCTCTATGAGCTGTTCGAGCCTTTCCTCGGCGTCTTCGAGCGCCGTAGTGCCTTCCGGGAGGCCGAGGACGCAAATGACCCGGCCCTGACCCGCAACTACGACTTCGTCATCTTCGGCCTCGGCCGCTACGGCTGCCGGATCGGACATGGCCTCAAGGAAAAGGGGTTCCGTGTCCTGGGCATCGATTTCGACCCCGAGGCGCTGGATAATTGGCGCAAGATGGGCATGGAAGCCAGCTTCGGCGATGCAACCGATCCGGAATTCGTGGCCCATCTCGACCTGGCCAAGGTGAAGGCCGTGGTCTCCGCCGTGCCGCGCGAACGCGGCAACCTGATGGAGGCGGATCCGCAACTCGCGCTGCTGTATGGACTGCATTCCGCGAACTACAAGGGCAACGTTTTCCTGTCAGTTCAAAAGGTGGCCGAGGCCGACAAGTTGCTCGCGCAGGGCGCCAGCGTGATCCTGAAGCCCTTTGACGATGCGGCCGACTACGCCGTGCGCCAG
>CAZKSE010000265.1:0-5000 GCA_964555305.1 uncultured Rhodobacter sp.
GCTTCGCGAACCCTTCTCCCGGCTATGGACCGAAGATAACGCCTTCGACCGCGCTCGGACACAGCAAGGTGACATCGTGCGTGCGATCGAGGGGCGGCGCACGCTGCGCTTCGAGTTCGACGGCCGTGGCTACTACCTGAAGGCACAGAACGGCATCGGCTGGGGTCGAATCGTCGAGGACTGGCTGCACCTGCGCAAACCGGTGCTCGGCGCAGGCAACGAATGGCGCGCAATCGAAGCCTGCCACCGGATCAGCGTCCCCACGATGCGGGCGGTCGCCTACGGCGAACGAGGCAAGAGTTGGGCCCATCGCGAATCCTTTCTAGTGACTGAAGCGATCGAGCCCGCGATCGATCTGGACGCTTACACCCGCGACTGGGCGATCCACCCCCCAGAGCCCAAATTGAAGCGCGCCCTTATTCAAACCTTGGGCGAACTTGCAGGCAGGTTCCACCGTGGCGGCCTGAACCACCGCGACTTCTATCTCTGCCATTTCCTGCTCCGCACCGACCCGCCCCCTCACCCAGACGCCCTGCAGTTGTCGCTCATCGACCTGCATCGCGTCCAAATCCGCGCGGCAACACCAATACGCTGGCGCAACAAGGATCTCGCCGCGCTGTATTTCTCCGCACTCAAGATCGGCCTGACGAGACGCGACAAGCTGCGCTTTCTGCGCGCTTACTTCGGGCAAGCCCTGCGCCAGATCCTCGACGCAGAACGCGCAACCCTGCAGTATCTGGAAGGTGAAGCCGCACGTCTCGCGCTGAGGTTTGACCGCAAGTTCGCTCATCGACCGGCGCTTGAACGATGATCGACTGGAAGCTCGCCCAGGACAGACAGCCCAGCGAAGAAGGTGCATTCGGCAACCTGGACAAGGTATTCGCGATGCGGGGAGAGCCTGTCGCGTCGGACCCGCTCAGCGACGTTGTGCGCGTTGAGGTCAACCGCACCCGCTACTATGTAAAGCGCTACACGGCCGCAGCCAAGAACCCCTTTCGACGATGGCTCGCGCGCCCACGTGTGCAGGCCGAGTGGGAAAACCTTCAGCGCTTCCAGTTGTGGGGGATTCCGACGGCGCGACTGGTCGCCTGGGGCATGGAGAGAAAACTGGGGGGCTTCATACGGGGCGCGCTCGTGACGGAAGAAATCCCGCTAACCGAAGATATGGCGCACCTTGCTCGAAACCAAGACATTCGGCTGCGAGACAGCAAATGGGTAAAGAGTGTCTCGGCTCAGGTGGCTGAGGCAACCAAGGCGCTGCATTCGCACCAGTTCGCTCACAACGACCTAAAGTGGCGCAACATCCTTGTCGACCGTAACGAACCCCCGCGCGTTTTCCTTATCGACTGCCCAAGTGGCGCATTCTGGCCGTTTCCGTTCATCCATTATCGCAAGGTGAAGGACATCGCATGTCTGGACAAGGTGGCCAAGAAGCATCTATCCAGCACGCAAAGGCTGCGGTTCTTTTTTCGCTACCGAGGTCACGCGCGGCTAACAGATGCCGATAAGCGCTTCATCAGGCAAACACTGCGTTTCTTCGAGGGGCGTGAGTAACACTCATGAACCCAGAGTCTCTTTTCAGCCCCATCTCGCCAGACAGTCTGCGCGCAACGGACGCCGCGCCGGATGTGCCATTCTGTGTTGAACTCGGCGTTGACCCCCGCCTCAGGGTCGTTCGTCTGCTCAGGGTCTTGCCCGGACGCCGTCTGGTTGGTGAGGCTTGGCTTGACGACACACACGTACTCGCCAAGCTGTTTGTTTCGTCATCCAGCGCACGTCACTACACGCGCGAAATCGACGGGATCACCCGCCTGCGAAACGCCGGCATCGCCACCCCCGAACTTGTGGCACACGGGCGTCTCCCGCCGGGTGGCCACTACGTCTTGACGCGCTTTCTCGAGAAGGCCGAGTCCTTTGCCAGCCACTGGAGTGCAGTTCTTCACACATCACCCGGGCGGGAGAGCATTTCCAATGCACTGTGCCCCATCTTCACCTTGCTAGGCCGCTTGCACCAAGCTGGTCTGACACATGACGACCTTCACCCAGGCAACTTTCTGATCGACGGCGAAAGCCTCCTGGTGATCGACGGCGATGCGGTCCGGGGCGAACCAGGCACGGCCGTTCGGACGGAAGCGGCAACGCGCAATCTCGGCATGCTGTTCGCCCAGTACCCTGTGACAATCGAAGACACGATGGATAAGTTGCTCGACGCTTACACATCAGGCAACCCTTCCGCGCAGATTGACCCCATCTTGCTCAACACCGCGATAGACAGGGCCAGACAGGCGCGGTGGCTCGACTATGCTCGAAAGCTCCAGCGAAACTGCTCTTTGTTCTCTTTCGAGCGCACGCATAGAAAGCTGCTCGCAGTCGAACGCTGCGAACAAGCTGCATTGGCACCGCTGATCAATGCCCCGGACGACTGGATTGCACAAGGCACTGCTCTGAAGCGCGGGCGAACCGCGACAGTCTCCCTCGTCAATCACAATGGCCGGGCCTGGGTAATCAAACGCTACAACATAAAGAACGCACTGCATGCACTGTCACGCGCGCCGCGGCCCACTCGGGCCTGGAAGTCCTGGATTGAAGGGCACCGGCTGGAGCGCCTGGGAATTGCGACTGCGATCCCTCGAGCCGTCATGGAATCGCGCTTCGGTCCGCTTCGGGGCCGCGGCTGGCTGATCAGCGACTACGTCCCCGGCGTGCCGCTGAGCACGCTGCTCAACCCCGACGTGCCGCCGGACGTTGAGACAGCGGATGCGTTGACCACGCTTTTTCGGGCGCTCGTGCGATGCAGAATCACACACGGCGACCTAAAGGCAAGCAATCTGATTTGGCACGAAGGCCGGATTCACCTGATCGATCTTGATGCGACGACCCAGCATCGTAGCGACGCTGCCTTTCGCCGCGCATGGGCGAGGGACCGCAGCCGTCTGATTCGGAACTGGCCCTCAGACAGCCAGCTTGTATCATGGCTGAATCTGAACCTGCCACCTGTGAAATGAAATCCCCATTGAAGACCCTCGCACTCGAAGATTTCGAAGCGCTGAAGAAAGATGCGCAGTTGATCGAGCAGGACGAACACGGCGAAAAAGTCCTGCTGCTGCCGAACGGCAATTACCTCAAACTGTTCCGTCGCAAACGGCTGATATCGTCAGCCAGCTGGTATCCCTATGCGCAACGCTTCGTCGACAATGCGAGGACTCTCGCCGAGCGCGGTATCCCATGCCCGAAAGTCGTTGATCTGTTCCGCATCCCCGCCCTTGCACGCGACCTGGTGCATTACGAACCACTGCCTGGGACCACCCTCCGCAAGCTCGTTGAACAGCATCTCGACGAAGACACGCTCAGCAGACTCAAACGCGACTTCAACCAGCTGGTCCGCAGGTTACACGACGCCGGCATTTATTTCCGCTCACTACATCTGAACAACGTCGTCTTGACACCAAAAGGAAAGCTCGGGCTGATCGACATCTCCGACATCCGGGTGCATCGCAAACCCCTCAGCCGCTTTTGGCGCAAACGCAACCTGCGCCGCATGGAGGGCATACCGGGTGAGCGTGACTGGCTGGACCACGGGTACCTGCTCGGCAACCGCGATCAGCCCGCTTTAGACTGAGCCCCGTCGTTGCCCGGCTTTTCGTCGAACTGCATCGCATGCAGCTTCGAGTAATGGCCATTCAGCGTCAGCAGTTCGGCATGCGTGCCCCGCTCCACGATACGCCCCTGGTCCATCACCAGAATCATGTCGGCCTTTTCGATGGTACTGAGTCGATGTGCGATCACCAGTGTGGTCCGGCCTTGCATCAGCTTGTCCAAGGCCGTCTGGATATGGCGCTCGGACTCGGTATCGAGCGCTGAAGTCGCTTCGTCGAGAATCAGGAGCGGCGCATCCTTGAGCAAGGCACGCGCGATAGCCAGACGCTGCCGCTGACCGCCGGAAAGCAACACGCCGTTCTCGCCCACGAGGGTATCGAAACCCTGTGGCAGTCGGTCGATGAACTCCCGCGCAAACGCCGCCTCGGCCGCGCGCTCGACAGCTTCGCGCGGCGCGCCAGCCAAGTCCCCGTAGGCGATGTTGTTGGCGATTGTGTCGTTGAAAAGCGTCACCTGTTGTGTCACCAGGGCAATGTGACGGCGCAGGTTGCGAAGACTGAACTCTGCGATCGACACGCCGTCGAGCAGGATGTCACCCTCTGCATGCTGGTAGAAGCGCGGAATCAGGCTAGCCAGCGTCGACTTGCCACTACCTGAGCGGCCGACCAGTGCGATCATCTGTCCGGGCTCGGCGTTGAAGCTCACGTCTTCCAGCACCTTGCGCTCGGTGCCGGGGTAAGTGAAGCTGAGGTTTCGAACCTCCAGCCGGCCGCTGACACGCCCGATCTCGCGCTGCCCTTGGTCACGTTCGGGCGGCGCATCGAGTTGCTCGAAGATGCTCTCAGCACCTGCCAGCCCCTTTTGGATCGTCGAGCTGACCTCCGAAAGCTGCCGGATCGGCTTTGGCAACAATCCGGCTGCGGTGATGTAGGCGACCAGATCCCCAGCTGTCGCATCGCCCCTCAACAACAGCACGAGGCCAAGCAACACCGACATTGCCGAAAACGTCACCAGCTGCAGCGACGGCGTAAACACCGCCGAGGTTTTCACCATCTTCAACTGCTTGGCCATGTTGTCGCGGCTCGCCTCGGCGAAACGCCCGGATTCATACTGCTCGCCCCCAAAGCTGCGCACCACCCGGTAGCCCTGGATGGTTTCGGAAGCCACATGGGTCACGTCGCCCATGGCCGCCTGAATCTTGCGGCTCTGCCTGCGGAACTTGCGGCTGGCGCTCTGCACCATCAGGCCGATCAGCGGCAAAATCAGCACCATCACCAGCGTGAGTTTCCAGTTCATCCACAGCAAATAGCCGAACAGGAAGACAAGCGTCAGCCCCTCACGCACCACCGTCTTGATCGCATCCGTGGCCGCGCCGGTCACCATGGTGACGTTGTAGGTGATTC
>CAZKSE010000266.1:0-4979 GCA_964555305.1 uncultured Rhodobacter sp.
CGGATCCACGGCAAGACGCTGCGCCCCAGCCAGCGGCGCTATCTGGCGGAAGATCTGCCGCAACGGACCCTAGGCAATGTCACTTTGGCCGAGAACCCGACCCGCGCGCCCCTGGACCTGAACGCCCTGCCTGGCGCCGGCCCCGTCTGGCTGGAAGTGGGGTTTGGCGGCGGCGAGCATCTGGTCCATATGGCGCGCCGGAACCCGCAGGTACGGCTGATCGGCTGCGAGCCCTTCGTCAATGGCGTGGCCATGCTGCTCGGCCGCCTGCGCGAGGCCCCCGCCGCGAACGTCGCGATCCATCCCGGCGACGTGCGCGATCTGCTGGAGGTTTTGCCCGCCGGCTGCCTGGAAAAGGTCTTCCTGCTTTACCCCGACCCGTGGCCCAAGGCGCGCCATCATCGCCGCCGGTTCGTGACGCCCGAATACCTGCTGCCCCTCGCCCGCGCCTGCACGGCCGGGGCCGAATTCCGCGTCGCGACCGACATCCCAGATTATGTCCGCCAGACACTCGAAGAAGTGCCCCCCGCCGGGTTCGACCTGATCGCCGAGGGGCCGGAGCCCTGGGTCGACTGGATCATCACCCGCTACGAGGCCAAAGCCCTTCGCGAAGGTCGGCGTCCCTGTTACCTGACCTTCCGCCGATCCGGTTGAGCCCGCCTTTGCCTTCGGCGCAATTGTCGTTATACGGGCAAACGCATTCTGCTGGAGCCCGTTCATGGCCGCCGACCTTGCTTCGACCGTCATCAAGCCGCTGCACCGCGAGGGCTATCGCTTCCTGGTGATCTTCGCGGTCATCACACTGGTCCTCTTCCTGATCTGGACACCGCTCGGATGGGTCGGCGTCGGCCTGACGGTCTGGTGCTACTACTTTTTCCGCGACCCTGAGCGCGTCACGCCCAGTCGCGAAGGGCTGATCATCAGCCCGGCCGACGGCATCGTCTCGGCGATCGAGCCGGCCGTGCCCCCTGTCGAGCTGGGTCTGGATCCGACGCCCCGCACGCGGGTGAGCGTCTTCATGAATGTCTTCGACTGCCATGTGAACCGCATGCCCATAGGCGGGACGATCACCGCGGTCGCCTACCGGCCGGGCAAGTTTCTCAACGCCTCGCTCGACAAGGCCAGCGACGACAACGAGCGCAACGGCCTGGCCGTAGAACTGACCGATGGACGCAGCCTGGCCGTGGTGCAGATCGCTGGGCTGGTCGCGCGGCGGATCCTGTGCGACGTCCAACCTGGCGATGTGCTGGAAACCGGCCAGCGCTTCGGCATGATCCGCTTCGGCAGTCGCGTCGATGTCTACCTGCCCGACGGTGTCGCCCCGCTGGTCGCCGTGGGCCAGGGGATGATCGCGGGCGAAACCGTTCTGGCCGATCTCAAGGCCGAAGAAGCCCCGCGTCTGGGCGTGATGCGCTGATCCGATGACCGACCGCCCCGACCCTCCGGAGCAAGACCCCTCCCCCATCGACACGCTGGAATCTACCGCCGACCGGCGCAGCCTGCCGCTTCTGCACCTGCTGCCGAACCTGGTGACGCTGCTGGGGCTTTGTGCCGGACTGACCTCGATCCGCTATGTCCTCGACGGGCGGTACGAAATCGCCGCCGGCCTGATCATCCTGGCGGCGATCCTGGACGGGATGGACGGTCTGGTGGCGCGGCGGCTCAATGCCTCCAGCCATTTCGGGGCGGAACTGGACTCGCTGTCAGATTTCGTGTGCTTCGGCGTGGCGCCCGGGGTCTTTGTCTTTCATTTCGCACTTCAGGGCCTGCCCGGCTTGGGCTGGCTGGCGGTGCTGCTCTACATCCTCTGTGCATGCCTGCGGCTGGCCCGGTTTAACGTGATGCGCAATGCCCCGCCGCCCCCGGGACGCGCGCATTTCGTCGGCGTGCCGGCACCTGCGGGCGCGATGCTGGCGCTGCTGCCGGTCTACCTGTCGCTCGCCGAATGGGTCGATACGCGCCACCTGGCCGCCCCGGTCGCGCTTTATATCGCCCTGGTCGGACTGCTGATGATCTCCAGGCTGCCGACGCTGTCCCTGAAGGGCATGCGGGTGCCGCGGAACCGGGCGGTCTTTCTGCTTCTCGGTGTGGCGGTCTTTGCCGGTTTCGCCGTCGTCCGGCCGTGGTCACTGCTGGTTCTGGCGGACCTGGCCTATCTGGCGATCATCGGCCACAGCGCCTATGTGCATCGCCGGCGATTGGCCTGAGTTCGTCGCGTCGTTCGGGTATCCCGCCGCTGGACGACGTATCTGATCAAGGTCCGGAACAAATTGCGCCGGCAGTCGCCGGGTGCAAACGCTCCGGCTCCTGCCAGCATTATCCTTGACGTTCCGCCGGGTTGACTGGTCGGGATGTCGGCTTGGGCACGCGCGAAAGCAAGATGGTGTCCTGCGATCAGGCCTCAGGCACCAGGACCTCGCGTTTGCCGACATGATTGGCGGTGGTGACAACGCCCTGCTCTTCCATCTGCTCGACAAGGCGCGCGGCCTTGTTGTAGCCGATCCCCAGCTTGCGCTGGATATACGAGGTCGAGCATTTGCGGTCGCGCGCGACGATCGCCACCGCCTGGTCGTAGAGCGCATCGTCGCCCGAGCCTTCGCCCAGGCCCAGAACCAGATCGATATCGGCTTCCTTGTCCGAATCCGGCCCCTCCACAACGCCCGACATGTATTCCGGCGGGCCGAAGGACTTGAGGTGCTTGACCACGTCCTCGACCTCCTCGTCGCTGACGAAGGGTCCATGCACGCGGGTGATCTTGGACCCGCCCGCCATATAGAGCATGTCGCCCATGCCGAGAAGCTGCTCGGCGCCCTGCTCGCCGAGGATCGTGCGGCTGTCGATCTTCGAAGTCACCTGGAAGCTGATCCGCGTGGGGAAGTTTGCCTTGATCGTGCCGGTAATGACATCGACCGACGGCCGCTGCGTGGCCATGATCAGGTGGATACCGCTCGCCCGTGCCATCTGCGCTAGACGCTGGATGCAGGCCTCGATCTCTTTGCCCGCAACCATCATCAGGTCGGCCATCTCATCGACGATTACCACGATGAAGGGCAGAAGCTCTGGCTGGAACTCCTCTGTCTCGAAGACGGGCTCGCCGGTTTCGTCGTCGAAGCCGGTCTGGACGGTGCGCTTGAACATCTCGCCCTTCGCCAGCGCCTCCCGCACGCGGCCGTTGAAGCCGTCGATGTTGCGCACGCCCATGCGCGACATCTTGCGGTAGCGCTCTTCCATCTCGCCGACCACCCACTTCAGCGCCACGACGGCCTTCTTGGGGTCGGTGACAACGGGCGAGAGCAGATGCGGGATGCCATCGTAGACGCTGAGTTCGAGCATCTTGGGGTCGATCATGATCAACCGGCATTCCTCGGGCGAAAGCTTGTAGAGGAGCGACAGGATCATCGTGTTGATCGCCACCGACTTGCCCGAGCCGGTGGTCCCGGCGATCAAAAGGTGCGGCATCTTGGCAAGGTTCGCCACCACCGCCTCGCCGCCGATGTCCTTGCCAAGCGCAAGCGGCAGGCGCATCTGGCTGTCGCCGAAATCGCGCGCGCCAAGGATTTCACGCAGCACGACCTTTTCGCGCCGGGCATTGGGCAGCTCGATCCCGATGACAGAGCGCCCCGGCACGGTAGACACGCGCGCCGAAAGCGCCGACATCGACCGGGCGATATCGTCGGCCAGACCGATCACGCGGCTCGCCTTCAACCCGGGCGCGGGTTCCAGCTCATAGAGCGTGACCACCGGGCCCGGACGGACGGCGACGATTTCGCCCTTGATGCCGTAATCATCCAGCACCGATTCCAGCATCCGCGCGTTTTCTTCCAGCGCGGAATCAGACAGGCTGAAGCGCTGGATGCGGCCGGGATCGGTGAGCAGGCCCAGGGGGGGCAGTTCGTACTGAACGCGCTTTGCCTCGAATGGCAGCGCCGGTTGCGCCTCGGCGCGGGCGCGGCTCGATGGTGCGGGCGTCCGGCGCGGCGCGGGCTGCACGACGCGACGCGCCTCGGCCGCGTCCGTTTCGGTTCGGTTATGCAGGATGGGCGTCACGTCATCTTCGAGCAGGGCGTCCTCGTCGGCAGGCAACTCCGGATCGATTGCGCCGAAGGCTTGCGGAGACGCGGATGCTTGCGGGCTCGGCGGCGGGGGACTGGGCGCCATCGCGGGGGTTCCGGTGCGGCTGGCTGCGGCCTGCGGCACCACCGGCTCCAACCGCAGGGTCGGCACGGCGCGTTTACGGGCGCGGATGACATCGCTGATCCGGTTGCGGATGCGCGCCTCGTCGGTGCTCTCGGACGGCTCACGAAGCGTCATCCGTCGACCCAGCGCCGACACCCGGGCCAGAAGGCCGGCGGGGCGCTCCGGTTCGGCCAGAAGCTCGGGTTCACCCTCCTCCCACTCGGCGAACTCGGGCATCTGTGCGGGGGCGTGCGCGTCAGCGGGCGGTGTCCAGGCCGGGGCGGGGTGATGAGTGAAGACCGGGGGTGCGGCGGCCGCGGTCGAGATCATGGGTTCGGCGCGCTTGACGCGCGCTGCTGCGGAAGCCGTCGGCATCGGGGGCTGCGCAGGGTAATCGGCGTAGGTCGAAGCGTGCCGGGCTTGCTGCCGCTCTTCGCGCCGGGCCTGCCAGGTCAGCAGACCGCGGGCAAAGCGCCGCATGCCCGCCGTCAGAAGCTCGATCAACATCGCATAGGCCAGCACCAGCCCGCGCACCCAGGCACGCGTCAGCGACACCAGCTCCTGCCGGCTCAGCCCCAGCACATGCATCCAGATCCCCACCGTCGCGGCAAAGAACGCCACCGTCAGCAGGTTCAGCCCCAGGGCCGAGCCTACCGGCAACGCCGTCAGGATTGCCCCCAGAAGCGTATCGCCGAACATGCCCCCAAGCCCGAAGTCCAGTGGCCAGCCCGGCCCCGGCACCAGCGACGCAAGCCACAGCGCCGCCACCACCACCGCCACCGGCAGCATCAGGGACCGCGTCG
>CAZKSE010000267.1:0-4940 GCA_964555305.1 uncultured Rhodobacter sp.
CGAGATCAACTGGCGGATGTTCCCGGGCCAAGGCGCCTGCAACAGATGCGCCGCCTCCTGCGCCGACAAATCCGGCACCGGACAGCCGTATTCATCGGCGAAAGTCTCGGCATAGGATTGAAATAGTGCCATAATATCCTCGCCCCGCGCGCGCAGCGGCGGCAGGGTCAGCTTCATCGAGGCAAGCCGGAAGTAAAGATCCGGGCGCAGCACATCCTCCACCGTCCGGTCGGGCGCATGGGTGTTGCAGATCGCCACGATCCGCGTGCTGGCCGGGCTTCCCTGATCGTTGATGAAGCTCAGCAGCCGCGCCTGCAGCGCCGGGCTCAGCGCCTCGATATCCTCCAGACACAAGGTGCCACCGCGCGCTTCCTCGACCAAAGGCAGCCCGCCGCCCTCCTCGACCGGGCCGAAAAGTCGCGCCGCCAGCGCGCCTTCATCTTCGCCCTGGCACGAGACGGTCACGAACCGTTTGCCCGCCCGCGGCCCGACCGCATGCAGCGCATGGGCGACAAGCGTCTTGCCGGTGCCAGTCTCGCCATCGATCAGGACATGCCCATCGGCCTGCCCGTAATCCAGAATATCCTCTCGTAGCCGCGTCATCACCGGCGAGGCCCCCACCAGCCGGCGCATCAGCGTCTTCCCGTCAGCCAGCTCCTGCCGCAGGGCCCGGTTCTCCAACGCCAGCGTCCGCGCCTTGATCGCGCGTCGCGCCAGATGGATCAACTTCTCGGGATCAAAGGGTTTTTCCAGGAAATCATAGGCCCCAAGCCGCATCGCCTCGACCGCCATGGGAACGTCGCCATGCCCGGTAATCAGGATCACCGGCATTGTCGCATCCATGCCCATCAAGCGCTTCAGCAGGGCCATGCCATCCATGCCGGGCATACGGATATCGGTGACGACGACACCCGGAAAATCCGGCCCGAGTTCGCGCAACGCCTCTTCGGCGCTAGCATGGGTTTCGGGCTGGAAGCCCGACAGAGACAGCCACTGGCTGATCGACTGGCGCATGTCCTGCTCGTCGTCGATCACAACGATGCGGGCCGCGCGGGGACGTTCTGTTTCGGTCATCATCGGTTCCTGTGCACTGTCAGCAAATCATTCGAGCCCGTTTCGGTTCCCGGCGCGGGACCAGAAACAGGCGGTGGCCGGCACGCAACGGCCTATCGCGGCCCGTCCGGCGGGGTCTTCATTCGGCGGCGGCGCGGCTGTCGCCCTGTAGGACCGGCAGCGCCACATCGAAGGCAGCCCCCCCCTCCGGCATGTTGCGCGCGGTGATCCTGCCGCCATGATCAGCCACGATCCCCGAAGAGATGGCCAAGCCAAGACCCACGCCCTCGCCGGTGCGCTTGGACGTATAGAAGGGTTCGAAGACCGAGTGAATATCGGCAATCCCGGTTCCGTTGTCGCGCACCGTCAGGGTCACCGTGTCCCCCTCGGTCAGGATAAGGTCGATCTGCGGGGCGTTGACGCCGGCGGTGGCATCGACGGCATTGCGCATCAGGTTGATGATCACCTGTTCCAACCGCAGCCGGTCGCCCATCACCTTCACCGGCTGGTTCGGCAGCGTCCGCACCACCAGAATGCGCCGCTCCCGCAGCGTCGGCTCCATCATCGTCAGCGCCTCGGCCACGCAGTCGCGCAGATCAAGCGGGGCAAAGGCATCGCCCCCCTTGCGGGCAAAGGATTTCAGCTGCCGGGTGATCGCGCCCATCCGGTCAATCAGATCGTCGATCCGCTGAAACGAGACCAGCGCCTCCTCCGACCGGCGCCGGTTGAGAAGCAGGCGCGCGCCGGCCAGATAGGTCTTCATCGCCGCCAGCGGCTGGTTGAGCTCATGACTGACCGCCGCCGACATCTCGCCCAGCACGGCCAGTTTCGACGATTGCGCCAGTGTCTGCTCGGCCACGTCCAGATCCTTCTGCGCCTTCTCGCGCGCCGCAATCTCGCGCTGGAGCCGCTGGTTGAGGCGACGCAACTCGACCGATTCCTTTTCGAACGCCGCGGTCTGCGACCAGGCGCGGCGCGACAGCAAGTAGAAGATCAGCGCCAGAAGCAGCGCAAAGCCGGTGATGACCAACGCCAGCACGCCGTTCACGCTTTCGCGCACCCCGTCGTAGCGCGTGTAGGAGACGAGCCGCCAGCCACGGAACGGCACGCGGATCTCGGACCGCAGCACGCCCTGATCGCTGACAAACGCGTCGGGCCCGCGCCCCGCCCAATCCGCCGTCAGACGCAGCGCCCGCGCCAGCGCCGACGGAGCATCGAACAGCGCCAGCGCCTCGCTTTCGGTGCGGCCACGCCAGCGCGGCTCGGTCGACAGGATGATCTTGCCCTCGCTGTCGGTCAGCGCGACGACATCGGTGAACCCCGCCCAGGCCCGCTCGAACTTGCCCAGATCGACCTCGACCGAGACCACCCCCAGAAGCTGTCCACCCGAGCGCATCGCCCGCGCAAAACCGAAGCCGTATCCGCCCGAGTCGCGCTCATAGACCGCGAAGATCGTCTCGTTGGCGCGCCGGGCCTCGACGAAATGGACATCCTGCTGGCGCATCACCCCCAGCCGGTTGCGGTCGGTCGCCCCGACCACCCGGCCCGCGGAATCCATCAGCTCGATCGCGCCGGCACCAACCTCGGACTGCACCGCCATCAGGAGTTGCGAGATGGTGGCGTAATTCCCCGATTGCAGCGCCTCGCGCAGCGCCGGGTCGCGCGCCAGCAGGATCGGCACCACCTGGGTGCGCTGCATCTCGGACTGTATATTGCCGGAATAGAGCACCAGGCGCAGTTCGGCGCGGTTGCGGGTGTCGACGGTGAAATTCTCGGTCAGGAAGTCATTGAGCAACCAGACGGTGATGGCGGCTGCGACGGCCAGCATGCCGACAACCACCTTGCCCCAGGCAGGCATCCCGGTCTGGCCCAGGCCGGTCGTGCTCCTGGGGGCACCGACAAGCGCGCTGGTGTTCTGGCGTCTCATCCGATCAGTCTACGCCCGCGTCGCGCGCCGCTCAAGCCGCGCGACCGCTCAGGCCGGGGCAAGCGCCCGCACCAACCCGGCGAAAAGTGCGCGCCCGTCGGTGCCACCGTGATGCGGGTCAATGGCGCGCTCGGGATGCGGCATCATGCCCAAGACGCGGCGGTTTTCCGACAGCACGCCGGCGATGTCGCGCATCGCACCATTGGGATTGTCCAGATAGCGGAACGCCACGCGCCCGTCGCCCTCCAGCCGGTCGAGGGTGTCCTCGTCCGCGCAATAGTTGCCGTCGTGATGAGCGACCGGAATGGTGATGTGCTGGCCCGGCGCATAGCCATCGGTGAACGCGCTCTCGGCCCCGGTGACGGCCAGACGCACCGGCTTGCAGACAAAGCGCAGCGTCGCATTACGCATCAGCGCGCCCGGCAGCAGCCCCGTTTCGACCAGCACCTGGAAGCCGTTGCAGATGCCCAGGACGTAGCCGCCCCGCGCGGCGAAAGCGACAACCGCCCGGGCGATGGGCGAGCGTGCGGCGATTGCCCCGCACCGCAGGTAGTCGCCAAAGGAAAAGCCCCCCGGCAGGCCCACGACATCGATCCCGGCAGGCAGTTCGGCATCCTTGTGCCAGACCCGCACGACCTGCGCGCCGGCTGTTTCGAATGCCACCGCGAGGTCTCGGTCGCAGTTCGATCCGGGGAAAGTGATGACCGCCGCCTTCATTCGCGCCTCCTGTCCTTCACGCGCCAGCCCATACCCTGCCGCGCGCCGCGGGAAAAGCCCAATTGCGCCAGCTCGCGCGTCTGTCACTCGCGCATCTCTCAGCGGTCAAGCCGCGCCAGACGGGCCTGCAACGCGAGCGCGGCCAGCAACAGCCCGGCGACCAACCCGTAGGAGGCCCGCAGCCCCGCCATCTCGGCCATGAACCCCAGGACCGGCGGCCCCATGAAAAAGCCGATGTAGCCCAGCACCGTGGTCCGCGCGATGGCCCGGCTGCGCGCGGCGGGCTCGGCCAGCCGGCCGGCCATCGCCAATGCCGTCGGCACAACGACCGAGATGCCGAACCCCATGATCATGAAGGCCGCATAGGCCATTAGTACTCCCTGCGCCGCGGCAACCGCCGCGGCCCCAAGCGCACCCAGAAGCAACCCCCCGCGCAGCAGAACCCGGTCCGCTAACCGTGCCGCCATCGCCTGCCCCGCCAGCCGACCCAGACCCATCGTGACCGCCATCAGCGCCGGCCCAAAGGATCCCTGACCTGTCGATCCGCCCAGATCGCGCTCGATGTAAAGCGCCGACCATGCCTCGCCCGCGTTCTCGGTCAGGAAGGCGATCAGCGTCAGAAGCCCCGCCAGCACCGGCACGGGCCCGAGCCGGGGCACAGGGCCTGCGCCGCGACCGCGCACGAAGCCGTCGATCGTGCCGTCGCGCTCCATCGCGGCAAGGGCCAGAAGCAGCACGACCAACCCCGCGAGGGTCAGGATCACATGCGGCGCGATCCCGGCCGCGCGCGCCAGTCCGGTCAAACCCGCTGCGCCCGCATAGGCAAAGGAGTAGACCGCATGGTTCAGGTTCATCAGCTTCATCCGGCGCGCCGCCTCGATCGTCGCGAGCCGTGCGTTCATCCAGACATCCGCCGCGCCCGAGCTTCCGCCCATCGCGAGCATCGTCCCCGCAAACCACACGGGCGATCCGGCCTGCGCCGGCAGCATCAGCGCGATCCCCATCGCCACCGTGCCGACCGGCAGCACCGCCCGGCCCAGCAGCCCGCCGAGCCGCGGCGCCGCCAGCATCATCGCGATCGCCGCGACCGAACCGAAGATCAGCACTAACCCCAGCGCCCCGTCCCCGATCCCCAGCCCCAGCTTGAGGTCTGGCAATGTCGCCATGAACGCGCCCCAGACGATCCCGATTGCCACGAAGGTCGCCATCGGGCCGCGCGAGACGGCAATGCTGGCCCTGTCCC
>CAZKSE010000268.1:0-4892 GCA_964555305.1 uncultured Rhodobacter sp.
GGGATCCATCGCCGTCCGTCTGGCGGAAAGGCGCCAGGTCAATGGGCAGGATGTGGCGGGACCCGTCTGGAAAGGGCTGATCGGCAACGGGGCGGCGCTGCTGTGTCTGACGGCCTTGGCGCTTCTGGTCCTTGACGATCCGACGCGGCATGCCCGCGATGCCTTGCGCGGCATGATGGCCGGGTATGTCGGCCTGCATGCGTTGATCGTAACCGTGATTACCGCCTTTGCCCTCGACCAGAACCGACGCGCCGAGATTACGGCACACCGCGCCGGGTCCCTGCCCGCCTGGCGTCTGTGGCAGGATTTCAGTGTGGTAATCGCCTTGATCCTCGGCGCCGTGGCGATCATGCAGGGAGCGGGCGGATGAGGGTTCTGGCGCTGACCCTGGCCGGCCCGACGATCTGGGCCGCGATCTTCAGCGCGGTCTACGCCCTGCACGGCGTGGGATGCGCCATGGGCTGGACGGAGATTGATCTCGTCATCGGCTCGTTGCACCGAATGGCGATGGCGTCGGCCTGGCTGGTGGGGATCCTGGCCTCGGTCGCATTGCTGGTTCACCTGCCGTCAGGCCCCGCCTTGCCCCATTGGTTGCCCCGCGCCGGCGCCTGGGTCGGAATCGGCGCGACCCTCTTCACCCTCTTTCCGATCCTGGTGACCAGTTCCTGTGGATCGTGACGCCCCCCCTGCCCCGACCTTCCCGCATGACCCGCGGTCCTACACAGGCACGCCGGCCTGCGGTTGACGAATACTGTTCGACAGCCCCCCATCGACGACCAGTTCCGCGCCGGTAATATACCCCGCGCGGTCAGACGCCAGGAAGGTCGCCGCATGGGCAATATCCCAGGCACTGCCCATGCGACCGAGCGGGCATTGCGCATGGCGGCGGGCGCACATTTCCGCCTCGCTCAATTCGCCATAGGCCCGGGCAAGGGTCACCCCGATGCGCGGCGTGTCGATCATGCCCGCAACGATGGTGTTGACCCGAATGCCGAACGCCGCATTCTCGGCCGCAAGGAGCCGCGCGAACTGGATTGCCGCCGCCTTCGTCGCGCCGTAGGCGAGATGCGCATAGCCGATATCACGAATGGCGGCGATCGACGACGTGATCAGGATCACACCCTGCCGGCGTGTCCGCATTCCCGGTAGAACCGCCTGCGCAGCAACATGCAGTGAGGTCAGATTGGCGTCGCAGATCCGACGGAACTCTGCCGGCGACGTGTCCTCGGATGGCCCGCTGCGGCCCAAGCCGACGTTGCAATGAAGGATATCGATCCGCCCCTGCGATGCCTCAACCTGTCCGAGCAACGCGGTCAGAGCGGCGTCGTCACAGATGTCGACGACCGCACTTTCCGCGCGACCAGCTTCGACAGTGATCGCCGCAACCGTTTCCTCCGCGCTTGCCGCATCGCGATCAGCAGCGATCACATGCGCCCCGGCGCGCGCAAAATCCATAGAGATCGCGCGACCGATCCCGATGCCCGCGGCGATCGACCCCGCGCCGAGAACGACCGCAACCCGACCCGCCAGTTCTTCTGCCATGACGACCCTCTCATCCCGCTCGTCCGACCACATGCCGTGGCTCACCTGATCCTGTTTGGCAGCAAACCGATCAGATCGGCATGACGAAGGCAAGGAGTTCAGATGTTACCAACTGTCCGCGCAACCAGTCATGCATGGCCGGGACTTCAGAGCCGGAGAGGCTCAACTCAACTTCGGCAGCGCCGTCTCGATCTGCGGACGGTACCGCTCCAGCCAGGCAGGCAGCTTTAGTGCCTGACCCAACGCACCGGACGGCTCATCGATGGCGAAGCCGGGCGCATCAGTGGCGATCTCGAAGAGCACGCCGCCGGGCTCGCGGAAGTAGACGGATTCGAAGTAATTGCGGTCCTTCCGCTCGGTCGGATGCTCACCACGGGCGCGCAACTCGTCGGCCAGCTGGTTCTGGTGATCCCGGTCGCGGGCCCGGAAGGCGATGTGGTGGACGCTCCCCGCGCCGCCGCGTGGCGCCGGCGCCGCATCGCTGCGCCACAGGTCGATCACGCGTCCGATCCCGTCACCGGGCAGCGTCAGGCGCAATCTCACTCCGCCGTCCTCGCGAGCTTCCGGTCCCACGGAATAACCAAAGACTTCGGACAGGAGCCGTGCCGTCGGCTCGGGATCGCGCAGCCAGAGCGTGACGCCATCGATACCTTCGGCGCCGGTGACCAGTTCCAGCGCCAGCCCGTCAGGATCGGCCAGCCGCCAGACCGGCGTGCCGAACCGCTCCTCTACCGAAACCGCCACTCCCGCGGCGGCCAATGCCTCAGCCCTCGCCTCTGGGTCCGGAGTCGAGAACGCCACTGCCGAAGTCGCCCCCACCCCGGCGCGTCCGGGCCGCGCGTTCGGGAACGGAAATGTCGTCATGATCGTGCCGGGTCTGCCCGCGGTGTCGCCAAAATACAAATGATAGACGCCCGGGTCGTCGAAATTGACTGTGCGCTTGACAAGATGCAGGCCCAGGACCCCGGTGTAGAAGTCGCAGTTGATCTGCGGCGCACCGCTGATCGCCGTCACATGGTGCAGGCCGATGATGGACACGAGCGTCCTCCTTTGTCTTCCTCGGCCCCAAAATAGCGGTCACCCGCGGAGCGTAAAGGCGCAAGGACGCGCCCTTGCTGCGCGGTTCCGCACAGACCACCGCGCTCAGCGGAAGAGACGGGTCGCCAGCAGGACGCGCGCGCCCGCAGTGAAGAAGCAAAGCGCGCCGAAGATCAGGGCCAATGGCGCAAAGGCCGCAGGGAAAAGGCAGATGAGAACGAAGAATGCGATCGTCTCGCTGCCCTCGAGCAGCCCGGCTGAGTAGTATAGCGACTTGACCCCCTGCGTATTGGTCCGCATCCGACGCTTTTCAGCTAGGACGGCAAATCCAAGGAACGTCGCTCCGTTGACGTAGAAGCTTGCCAGCAGAAAGGCGCCCGCCCAACCGTTTGCCGCCGGGTCGTGCCAGACGAAAGCCAGCGGGACCAGCGCGTAAAAAACGAAATCGGCGACGATGTCTAGAAACCCGCCGAAGTCGCTGATGCCCCGAACCCGCGCGACGGCCCCATCCAGCCCATCAGCCAGGCGCGACAGCAGCACCAACACAAGCGCTGGCAGGAAATGCCCCACCGAAATCGCCAGCGACGCCATCAATCCCAGCGTCAGTCCCACCAACGTCACCGCATCAGGGTGAACGCCTGCCCGTGCGAGACGCTGCCCCATCCGCCCCATCGGCGGGTCGATCAACGGGCGCAGATGTCGGTCAAACACGTGCGCGCCGGCTCAGGGCGCCACGGCACGGATCAGCGGCGCGTCCTCGGTTGTCAGCTCTAACGCGCCATCCTCGGCGATGCGCCAGCCTGTAACGCTTTCGAGTGCGCCAAGGAAGCTGCGCTCGATCTCCATCTCGCGATCTGGGCATGCCATCCGCGTGCCGGCGACCGTGCCCACCTCGATCCGGTCGGCTTTCAGGTTGACCGGCCCCGTGTAGCGGTTGCAGCCCGACCGCCCGGCAACGCTGCCATCGGTGAACTCGATCGTGACCGCGTCCGAGGGATCGAGGTCGAACGCGCCAACACCGATGACCCGCAAGGAACTTCCCCAGAGATACCCGCCGCCATTGGCCGTCGCCGAACCAGCCAGGAGACTGGCTGCCAGCGCCGGGATCAGAGCCAATGTCCGTCGCATCGCGTCCTCCCGGCTGTGCGCCGGTCAGGCGCGCTCGGCGTATTCGAAGGTTTCGGTATTGACGATAATCGCTTCCTCGGTGCCGATGAACGGCGGGATCATGATCCTCACGCCATTGTCAAGGATCGCGGGTTTGTAACTGTTCGCCGCGGTTTGACCTTTCACCACCGGCTCGGTCTCGGCGACGGTGCAGGTCACCTTTTGCGGGAGCGTGACGTTCAACGCTTCATCGCCATAGTATTCGATCGTGACGGTCATGCCGTCCTGCAGGAACGGCCGGCGGTCGCCAAGGATATCGGCGGGCAGCATCACCTGCTCGAAGGTCTCGCTATCCATGAAGGTCAGCATGTCATCGGCTTCGAAGAGAAACTGCTGGTCCTTCTGATCGAGACGCACACGCTCGACCTTGTCTTCCGAACGGAAGCGTTCGTTCAGCTTGCGCCCGTCACGCAGGTTCTTCATCTCGACTTGGGCGAAGGCGCCGCCCTTCCCGGGCTTTACATGGTTGACCTTGACCGCCGCCCACAGGCCGCCGTCGTGTTCCAGCACGTTACCTGGCCTGATTTCATTGCCGTTTATCTTTGGCATGGGAAAACTTTTGCTAAAGTGTTGAGATCGCTTGCGAGCTTCCTATATCTTGCGGGGGTTCGGCTGGCAAGCTTACCAGATCATGCGGCGGGTTTCCGCTGCTATGTATGAAGCGCATGTCAGCTATGCGTTAGATTGGTAGCGAATCGCGCCTCACCCGGCTAGACAGGCGGCTGCCGGGAAATGCAAGAGCAAGAACAAGGACGGAAGCATATGTTCGATTCGATGGATGGCACGGCCTACAACCAGGAGCAGGGCACCCGTGCGCGCAAGCTCTTTGCGGCGGTGGTTCTGGCGGCGCTGGACGATGCCATTGCGGATGACAAGAAATACGGCAACGGGCCGGAGCAGATCGCCCGCTGGGCGCGGTCGCGCGATGGGCGTGAGGTACTGACCTGTGCCGGGATCGACCCCAACGAACGCGTGGTCGAAGGGCTCATGAAATTCGTGGCCGCCGGTGTGCGGACCTCGGTGGCTCTGTCGCGCGAGGAAAGCGAACGGCGCGCTGCTGCCGCGGTGGCCGAGGCCGCCTGAGCCGAAGGACTTCCTGCGAAGGATCCGGAAACCCGCGCCTGCCGGCGCGGGTTTCGGGTTTT